>DASZYI010000046.1:0-6212 GCA_035545475.1 Rhizomicrobium sp. | reverse complement strand
CGATCTGCACACGGTCGCCAAGGGCCTGTTGGAATACGAAACGCTGACGGGCGACGAGATCATCGCGCTCATCAAGGGCATCCAGCCGGTGCGCAAGCCGTATGAGGAACCCGAACCGCAACGCGGCCCCGGCCCCAGCGTCCCCCAGGCAGGCCGCCCGCGCGGCATAGGCCCAATAGCACCGGAACCGCAGCCGGGACGGTGAGTCATTTCGCCCCCTGGAAGGCTCTTGGGGAACTATTGTTAATTGGCGGCAGATGCCTTGCTGCTACCCTCACGGGTAGAGAGAGGGTTGCGAAATGCGACTGTTCACCATCGGCTATGAGGGCGTGGAGATCGCCGATTTTCTCACGACTCTTGCCGATCATGGCATTACCCAGGTGATCGACGTTCGCGATGTACCGGTCTCTCGAAAGCGCGGCTTTTCAAAAAACCGCTTGCGGGAAGCCCTTGGCGGACACGGCATAGAATATTTGCATCTCAAGGGCCTGGGTGATCCGAAGCAGGGCCGCGATGCCGCTCGGGCCGGAAGATTTGCCGCCTTCAGGGCGATCTATGAAAGGCATCTTGAAACGGCTGTTGCGCTAGCTGCCATGGAAACAGCGTGCACTGCCGCTGTTCGCGAAATATCCTGCCTTCTCTGTTTCGAGCGGTCCTATGAAAATTGCCATCGTTCGATAGTCGCCAATCGGTTGGCGGCGAACGGCAAGTTCGACATTCGACATATAGCGGTTCAATCACCGCCTTCGAACAAACGGCGCAAGGCAGAGCATGGCAAGTCCGTCCACAACTCCGCGGTCGGGTGAAACCGAAGCGGTCGTCGTGATCAAAGCCGCGCCACAAATAGGCCAGCGCCACGGAGAGACTGTCTGTTGTGCAGCAATTGATCTGCACGGAAACTGGCTGCGGCTCTATCCCGTATCTTTTCGCTCCCTTGCAGATGGACAAAAATTCCGTCGATGGGATCGCATCAAATTCAAATGGCGCCTGCCTACTGACGACACCCGAAAAGAAAGCAGGCGTGTTGATCAGGATAGCTTGGAAATTGTCGGTGATTTGAAGAAGTCCGAAAGGCAGAAGTTTCTGTCGAGTTTGATCGTTGAAAGCCTCGATGCAGAGCGTAAAGCGGGGAAAAGTCTCGCGCTTCTAAAAGTTGAGGTTCTCGAATTCAAGATCGAGAAGAAAGCAGAAGAAGAGGTTTCCAGCGAGCGGCGGCGTTTCGAGAATTTCCGCAAGCAGAAGGACCTCTTCAATTCAGAATCGATAATTCCATACGAGCCCTGTCCGTACAGATTCAAATATCGCTACAAGACTGTAGACGGGATTAGGGAGGGAACCTGTCAGGACTGGGAAATCGAAGCCACTTTCTATAACTGGCATCGGCACTTGGGTGGCGAAGATCCGGCATTGACGCGGATGCAGTACGTTTTCGGAGAAGAATATCCTACCAAAGGCATGCTGCTGGCGATGGGCACTCATTCGCAATATCCTGATACCTGGCTGATCAATGGCGTCGTTCGGCTGGACGACGTTGACCAGCCGTCGTTGTTTTAACTTCGATGCAAGCCGCACCAAAACTCTTCGGCATCCTCAACATCACCGCGGATTCGTTTTCCGATGGCGGTCGCTTTCTTGAACCGGCGGCTGCCCTTCAACATGCGCGCGCGTTGATGGCAGGCGGCGCAGATGCGCTCGACATCGGTGCGGCGTCCTCCAATCCCGAAGCCGCTGCCGTCGACCCCGAAATCGAAATCGCGCGTCTTGAATCCGTCGTGCCCCAGTTGATGAAGGAGGGCGTCCCCATCTCCGTCGACACATTCTCGCCGGTCGTTCAACACTGGGCGCTCGAACGCAACGTCGCCTATCTCAATGACATTCAGGGGTTCCCCGATTCTGAAATCTATCCCGCGCTCGCCGCATCGAGCGCCAAACTCATCGTCATGCATTCGGTTCAGGAGCGGGGCAGGGCAACGCGCGTAGAGGTTCCGCCGGAAGAAATTGTGCCGCGCTGCATCGCCTTCTTCGAACGCCGTGTCGCAGCACTCACCGCCGCCGGCATCGATCGCTCCCGTCTCATCCTCGATCCCGGAATGGGATTCTTCCTGGGTTCCAATCCCGACGCCTCTCTCACCATGCTCCGCGAACTGCCACAACTAAAGCGGGCGTTCGGATTGCCGGTTCTGGTGTCGGTATCCCGCAAATCGTTCCTGCGCCGGATCGCTGGCCGCGATGCCGGGCAAAGCGGCCCGGCCACGCTGGCAGCCGAGCTTTTTGCCGCCCAAAAGGGCGCCGATCACATCCGCACCCACGATCCGGCGGCCACCCTCGACGCGTTAAGGGTTTGGAACGCTTTGAACGCTAGGCATTCCGGGTCGTGAGAGGTAAGAATGCCTCCATCCCTTCACCTTCGGTCCGTCATTTTCTGGTACAAGTCTTGATATAGTGTCCGGGGAAAGCCCCCATCCCCGCGGGAGTGTTTCAGTATGACGCGCAAATTTTTCGGCACCGACGGTATCCGGGGCCGCGCCAATTCCCCCGCACTTTCGCCCGAACTCGCGATGAAGGCCGGCATGGCCGCCGGACGCATCTTTACGCGCGGCGACCATCGCCATCGGGTGGTGATCGGCAAGGACACGCGCCTGTCCGGCTACATGATCGAATCCGCGCTCGTTGCAGGCTTCACCTCGGTCGGCATGGATGTCTTCCAGTTCGGCCCGCTGCCCACACCCGCCGTCGCCATGCTCACGCGTTCCTTGCGCGCCGACCTCGGCGTGATGATTTCCGCTTCGCACAATCCGTTCGAAGACAACGGCATCAAATTCTTCGGCCCCGACGGCCAGAAACTCTCCGACGAACGCGAACACGAAATCGAAGCCTTGATGGCGAACGGCCTCCAGGAAGGTCTCGCCGACCCGCGCGAGATCGGCCGCGCCAAGCGCATCGAAGACGCGCAAGCCCGCTACATCGAATTCGCCAAACGCACCTTCCCTAAGAACATGCGGCTCGACGGTCTGCGCATCGTGATCGATTGCGCCAACGGTGCGGCTTATCGCGTGGCGCCCGCCGTGTTGTGGGAGCTGGGCGCCGACATCGTGCCGATCGGCGTCAATCCGGACGGCCTCAACATCAATTCCGAATGCGGCTCAACTGCTCCCGAAGCGATGGCGCGCAAGGTGCGCGAGATGCGCGCCGATTTCGGCATCTCGCTCGATGGCGACGCCGACCGCGTGGTGATGGCCGATGAAAACGGCCAGATCATCGACGGCGACCAGATCCTCGCGCTGATCGCGCGGTCCTGGAAAGCAAGCGGCGACCTCAAGGGCGGCGGCGTGGTCGGCACGGTGATGTCGAATGCCGGTCTCGAACGCTATCTGAAAAGCCTCGATCTCAAGCTCGCACGCGCCGCCGTCGGCGACCGCTATGTGCTGGCCCAGATGCACGAAGGCGGTTTCAATGTCGGCGGCGAGCAATCCGGCCACATCATCCTCAGCGATTTCTCCACCACCGGCGACGGATTGATCGCCGCGCTGCAGGTGTTGGCGGTGATTGCGGGCGAGCACAAAAGCGCCAGCGAAGCCGCCCATCTCTTCGAGCCGCTGCCGCAAGTGCTGCACAATGTGCGCTTCAAGAGCGGCCAGCCCTTGTCCGACAAACGCGTCACCGATTGCATCAAGCAGGCCGAAGAGCGCCTCAACGGTTCGGGCCGTCTGCTCGTGCGCAAATCCGGCACCGAGCCCGTCATCCGCATCATGGCCGAAAGCGACGACGTCATGCTGGTGCAGCAGGTCGTGCGCGAAGTGGCGAGCGCCATCGAGGAAGCCGCACGTTGACGAAGCCGGCGCGGCTCCTCGTCATTGCAGGCTCGGATTCCAGCGGCGGCGCCGGAATCCAGGCCGACATCAAGACGGCCACGGCGCTCGGCGCCTATGCGATGACCGCCATCACCTCGGTCACGGTGCAGAACACGCAAGGTGTCCACGCCATCCATCCCATCCCCGTCAATATCGTGCGCGCGCAGATCGTGAGCGCGCTCGAAGACATCGGCGCCGACGCCATCAAGATCGGCATGCTGGGATCCTCCGATGTCGTCGAAGCCGTGGCGCAAACGCTTTCCACGCACGCCCGCAACATTCCGCTGGTCGTCGATCCGGTGATGGAAGCCAAAGGCGGCGCCGCGCTTTTGGAAGACGAAGCCGCAAACACGCTGATGGTCAGCCTGTTTCCGCTCGCAAACCTCGTCACACCCAACGCGCCCGAAGCCGCCCGTCTCACCGGCCTGCCGGTGGAAAGCATCGCCGATTGTGCCCAGGCCGGACAATCGCTGCTGGCCACCGGCGCGCAATCCGTTCTCGTAAAGGGTGGCCATCTCGCGGGTGAAACCGTCACCGACGTTCTGGTGAGCAAAGGCAGCGCCCAACGCCTCACCGCACCGCGCCTCAACACCACGTCCACGCATGGCACCGGCTGCACACTCGCCAGCGCCATCGCGGTCGGCCTCGCGCAAGGCTTGCCGCTGATCGACGCCATCCGCCGTGCCCGCTCTTATGTGCAAGAAGCCATCCGCACCGCCCCCGGTTTCGGCCACGGTCACGGCCCGCTCAATCACATGCATCTCGCAGGCAAGCCGCCCGCCGACCCCGGCCCGCTCGCACCACAACCCGGATTGCGCTGGGGCCGCCCGCGCTGACGCGCTCATTTTCGCAAGAAAATTTCTGCACATTTCCTTGGCCCATCGCCACACGCCGCTTGTTCTACTCAGTGAGGGCGTAAGCTCTGGCTTCCAGAACTGAAGCGCGGGGGCATGACCAGTCCAACGGACAGGGATCGTGACGGTATCGGGTCTCGCCCCGAAGGCGAGGGCATGAACGCGTCCGATCTCGACAGCTGGTTCGTGCGCGAAGTGCTGCCGCTGGAATCCGCGCTGACGCAATTCCTCCGCCGAAGCTGGCGCAACCGCGCCGACGTCGACGATCTCTGCCAGGAGGTTTACGTGCGGGTCTACGAAGCGGCGCAGAAGGAGACACCGGATCCGGTCCGTCCCTTCGTGTTCGCCGTTGCGCGCAACCTCATCATCAACCGCGTGCGCCGCGAGCAGATCGTGCCCATCGAAAGCCTGGGCGATCTCGACGCGCTCAACATCGCGGCCGACGAGCCCGGCCCCGACCGCAACGCGATGGCGCGCGAGGAACTGCGCCGCCTGCAAGCCGCCCTCGACAATCTGCCGCCGCGCTGCCGCCAGGCCGTGGTGCTGAAGAAGATCGAAGGCTTGTCGCGCAAGGAAATCGCCCAACGCATGGGCATCAGCGAAGACACCGTGCATCGCCATCTCACCGAAGGCCGCCACGCGCTCGCCGACCTTCTCTATGGCGAGGATTGGACGAAATGAGCGACGCCTCCGCACATACCGTCCGTCTTACCGCCGCCGAATGGCACGACCGCCGCGAACGCGACGATTGGACGAAAGACGATCAAGCCGCTCTGGACGCGTGGCTCGCTCAATCCCCCGCGCACAAGGTTGCGTTCCTGCGTGTCGACGCCGCGTGGAAGCGCGCCGATCGATTGACTGCGCTCAAGCCATCCGGCCGCATCCGCCGTTTCGCCAATCTCGCGCAGTTCTGGCCCGTCACCATCCGCATGGTGGCCGCTGCCATTGTCGTGACCGCCATAGGTTTCGCCGCCGCGCCCTATTTCAAGGAAAAATCGAACGTCCAGTCCTATTCCACCACCATCGGCGGCCGCGAAACGCTGGCCCTTGCCGACGGCACGCAAATCGAACTCAACACCGACACCGCCGTCCGCGTGGACATCACGCGCGAGCGCCGCACGGTCTGGCTCGACAGGGGCGAAGCCTTCTTCAAGGTCCGCCACGACGCGCAACGCCCGTTCGAAGTGATGGTCGGCGACCGCCGCATCACCGACATCGGCACCAAATTCCTCATCCGCCGCGACGAAGCCCGCATGAAGGTCGCCGTACTCGAAGGCGAAGTGCAGCTCGATGCGCTCAAAGACAACAGCGCACCCAAATTGCTGAAACAGGGCGACGTGGCCGTCGCAACCGGCAACACCGTTTCCGTCAGCCGCAAAACGCAGCGCACGTTGCACAATGAACTCGGCTGGCAGCGCGGCGTGTTGGTGTTCGACAATGTGACGCTTGCGGAAGCCGCCGCCGAATTCAACCGCTACAACCGCGAAAAGATCGTCATCGCCGATCC
>DASZYI010000045.1:0-5896 GCA_035545475.1 Rhizomicrobium sp. | reverse complement strand
GCTGTTCGGATTGCTCGCCTACAAACCGCAATTCGGCCTGATGATCCCGCTCGTGCTTCTGATCACCGGGCGCTGGCGTGTCATCGGCGGCGCAGCGTTGTCTGTGATCGCGCTTTCGATTCTTTGCACGGCGCTCTTCGGCATGGACATCTGGCGCGCTTTCTCCTCGTCGGAAGAGTTCACGCGCACCGTCGTGCTCGAGCAGGGACAGACCGGGTTCTATCGTATCCAGAGCATGTTCGCCTGGGTGCGCATGTGGGGCGGGCCGGTTACGCTCGCGTATTTCGTGCAGGGCCTTGTGACGCTGCTTTGTGCTGTTTCGCTCTTTTGCATTTGGCGCAGCGACGCCCCGCAATCCATCAAAGGCGCGGCGCTTTGCATCGCCGGGATTCTGGCGACGCCTTACAGCCTCGACTACGACCTGATGGCACTCGCGCCCGCCATCGCGCTGCTCGCGGCCGACGGTTTTGCGGGAGGGTTTCGTCCCTATCAAAAGATCATGATCGCGGCGCTGTGGATCATGCCCTTTCTCGCCCGCCCCGTGCCTCTGCTGACACTTGTCCCCGTTGCCGTTCCGGTGATGATCGCGGCGCTCGCGCTGACGCTGCGTTATGCCATGTCCGAAAATCCCCGCGTGCATTTCGCAAAAGCCTGATTTTTCGGCTGGATTAGCTGCGACTTCGCCTTCCTTGCACGGGCGGGATGCCTTGCTATTGTGCGGCCCGATCCCTCATTTCCGGCATTTCGGAGACTCCATGAACATCCACGAATATCAGGCCAAGGAAGCCCTGCGCGGCTTCGGCGTTCCCGTGCCGCGCGGCAAGGCGGCGTTCACGGTCGAAGAGGCCGTCGCCGTGGCGAAGCAACTCGGCGGGCCTGTGTGGGTGGTCAAGGCGCAGATCCATGCCGGCGGACGCGGCAAGGGCGGCGGCGTGAAAGTCGTCAAATCCATCGAGGAAGTGGAGAAAGAAGCGCGCCGCATGCTCGGCATGACGCTGTTCACCCACCAGACCGGCCCGCATGGGCGCGTGGTCAGGCGTCTCTACATCGAGGACGGCTCGGCCATCGAGCGCGAGCTTTATCTCTCCGCCCTCGTCGACCGCGCCACCAGCCGCGTCGCGTTCATCGCCTCCACCGAAGGCGGCATGGACATCGAAGAAGTCGCGCACAAGACGCCCGACCGCATCCATACGTTCCAGGTTGAACCCGCAGCCGGCTACTCACCCTATGTTGGCAACGAAATCGCTTCGGCGCTGAAGCTGAAGGGCGATCAGGCGAAACAATGCGGCGCGCTGATCAAGAGCCTCTATGATGCTTTCATCGCGAAGGACATGAGCCTGCTTGAAATCAATCCGCTGGTCGTGACGAAGGACGGCAAGGTCATCTGCCTAGACGCCAAGATCAATTTCGACGACAACGCACTCTACCGCCACAAGGACGTTCAGGCACTTCGCGATCTCGACGAAGAAGATCCGGCGGAAGTCGAAGCCTCGAAATACGATCTCTCCTATATCAAGCTCGACGGCACCATCGGCTGCATGGTGAACGGCGCAGGGCTCGCCATGGCGACGATGGATATCATCAAGCTCTATGGCGAGGAGCCCGCGAACTTCCTCGATGTCGGCGGCGGCGCGAGCAAGGAGAAGGTGACGGCGGCGTTCAAGATCATCGTCTCCGATCCGAATGTGAAAGGCATCCTCGTCAACATCTTCGGCGGCATCATGAAATGCGACATCATCGCGGAAGGCATCGTGGCCGCCGCGAAGGAGATTTCGCTCAAGGTTCCGCTGGTGGTGCGGCTTGAGGGCACCAATGTCGAACTCGGCAAGAAGATATTGGCGGAATCCGGATTGCCGATCCTGTCCGCGAACGATCTCGCCGATGCCGCGCAGAAGATTGTGAAAGCGGTGAAGGGTTGACAGAATAACACAGTTACACATATACTGTGTAACTGTGGAGGATGGTCATGAAAAACCTGACTTTGGCAGTTGAGGAAGAAATCCTTGAAAGCGTTCGCAAAGTTGCCGCGAACCGGGGCACCACCATCAACGCTATGGTGAGGGAACACCTGACCCGTATCGCGACGGAAGACGACAAAGCTGCTCGCGCTCGCGAGCGCCTTCTCGAACTAAGCCGGACGTCCCCTGCCGAGGTCGGCAAGATCACCTGGAAGCGTGACGACCTTTATGAACGTTGAAGCGGTTCTGGATACCAATGTACTGGTTTATTCCGTTTCGCGCCTCGAAAGCGATCGAGAGAAACGGGATCGTGCCCAGGAATTGATGCGAAAGCCGTTTGGAGTCTCCGGACAGATACTTCAAGAATTTTACGTCAACGTTACCCGCAAGATCCAAAAACCACTGCCGCCCGAACTCGCCCTCGAATGGGTTGAGCAACTCGAGCAACAGCCTTGCATTTCCGTAGATGCGACGCTTGTGAAGAACGGCATCGTGACATCGGAGCGCTATCGCATCTCTTACTGGGACGGCGCGATCCTCGCGGCTGCCGAAGCTCTCGGCGCAGAAACTCTTTACACGGAAGATTTGAACCACGGACAGCTTTACGGCTCCGTTCGCGTCCTCAATCCCTTCCGGCCCGACTGACACACTGAAAGCAGGAAATCATGTCCATCCTCGTCGACAAGAATACCAAAGTGATCTGCCAGGGTTTCACCGGCAATCAGGGCACGTTCCATTCCGAACAGGCCATCGCCTATGGAACGAAAATGGTGGGCGGCACCTCGCCCGGCAAAGGCGGCACCACGCATCTAGGTCTGCCGGTGTTCGACACGGTGCGCGAAGCGAAAGAGAAAGTTGGCGCGGATGCAACCGCCATCTATGTTCCGCCGCCGTTCGCGGCGGACGCAATCCTCGAAGCAATCGATGCGGAAGTGCCGCTGATCGTCTGCATCACCGAAGGCATTCCGGTGCTCGACATGGTGAAGGTGAAGCGCGCGCTGTCGGGGTCGAAGTCGCGTCTCATCGGGCCAAACTGCCCCGGCGTCATCACGCCTGGCGAATGCAAGATCGGCATCATGCCGGGACATATCCATCGCCGCGGCAAGGTCGGCATCGTTTCGCGTTCGGGCACGCTGACCTATGAAGCGGTGGCGCAAACCACCGCTGTCGGTCTCGGCCAGACGTCGTGCGTCGGCATCGGCGGCGATCCGGTGAAAGGCACCGAACACATCGACGTACTGGAGATGTTCCTCGCCGATCCCGAAACCGAATCCATCATCATGATCGGCGAAATCGGCGGCAGCGCCGAAGAAGATGCGGCCGACTTCATCAAGCACAACAAGGTCAAGAAGCCGATGGTCGGATTCATCGCCGGTGTAACCGCGCCTCCGGGACGGCGCATGGGCCATGCGGGCGCGATCATTTCCGGCGGCAAGGGCGGCGCGGAGTCGAAGATCGAGGCGATGAAGTCCGCAGGCATCCGCGTCTCGCCCAATCCGGCAGCGCTCGGCACCACGCTCGTGGAACTTCTGAAAAATTAAACCACGTCGCGCCCGCGCTACAGACGGCGCGCACGGCCCGTGACATACTTCCTTTTGCCGGTTTCTTCGGCATCAGGGGATGGACATCATGCGCCGGTTGGTTGCGGGTTTGCTCGCCTGCTCGTTTGTTCTGGGCGTGGCTGCGTGCGGCTCGATGAGCGGGGGCAAATCGCCCGCGCCCGGTTCGCCGGTGACGCCGCAGGCCTATATCGTTTTCTTCGAAGGTCACAGCGTCGAACTCACCGACGACGGCCGCAAGATCGTCGCCACCGCCGCGCGCGAAGCCAAAGAGATGGGCGTGAAGATGGTCCAGCTTTCCGGTCCTTCCACGCAGGTGACGCCGCATTACGATCCCGGTCTTGCCGCACCGCGCATCAAGCTGGTGGAAGACGAACTGATTGCCGACGGTGTTGCCAAGGAAAAGATCGTGCTCACCTCGCTTCCGACCGACAACGTGAAGGTGAACACCTCCGGCGCGCAGCGCGTCGAGATTCGGGTGTTGAAATAGGACTTCTACAATGATGGGCGTCACGCGGAGGCGCGGAGTACGCGGAGGATTCTCAATGCTCCGCGACCTCCGCGCCTCCGCGTGAGGTTGGCGCTTCGCGCAGGCGGTCCGTCGCCTTATCGCTGTCTCAATAAAAGCCTTGTCATCCCGGCCGAGCGAAGCGAGAGCCGGGACCCATCGTGCCGCTGCTCGATGGATCCCGGCTCGGCACGGCTTCGCCGCCTGGTCGGATGACAAGGTTTTGGGGCGCGCGCGCGGCTAAAGGCTTTCGTCACGAAGGCGCCGTTAACATACTGTCAGAAGCTAGGCGGCGAGTTGATCCGCAAACGATCGTGGCGAACCAGGACGATCCGAGAGTGCTGGCGATCCTTGACGACCCGATTAGGCTAAATGGCTTTGCGAAGAAGCCGCATCAATCGAAGAATTGAAAGCGATACTCAAAACGGTGGAAGTTGTGACTTGGAAAATCGCGCCGGAACCGAAGGCAGCTAAAAACTATTGACGCCCTCTATTGCCGAGAGAAATAGCAAGTGCCAAGAGACCCTTCAAACAAACTTTCGCAGCATATTCAAGGGCTGATAGCCATTAACACCGTCAGCAAGTCGGATGTTAAAGAGATTTTTCGCTTGTGTAGATTGGTCTTGGAGCACGATAAGAAAAAGCCATCTTATCCAACGCTCTCGCTATATTGTGACTGGCTCCAACACAATTTCCTCGACCACAATTCAGTTGCATTAAATGTTCTGTACCGTTTAGCGGTCGTCAAAAAAACTTACGAAGACGACACAGGCAAATTTATAAATGCCGTGAGCGGGGTTTTTGGCTTGAAGGAATTGCGCCGCGAAATGATTGCCCTATTCCAAGTCAAAGGTATTCAATTTGAATCGCTTCTTTGTTCGATATCAAAGTGGGAATTTATCGGGAATACGCTGCTTGACGCTCTCGCCGGTGTGCCGATAGCAATCCCGAAGCTGCCAACCCGACGCAAAAAGCCATACAAGGACATCGTCGAAAGAATGTTACCTCTCAGTGCAGGCCATGGTCGTATTCCATATGCAGTGGAAATAGTTGATAGAACGCGGAAAGCAGAGGAACCTGGCCGCCCAGCCGGCTATTACTGGCAAATAAGGCTGGACCCGCCTGAAGCACCGTTCAGCGCGTTTCTAGACGGTCACCTACAGGGAACAGAAAGCAAATTGGCCTTCCTATTGCCGTAGCTGGTACCTTACGCTCCCGCTATCGCGAGCAACATGCGTCGGACGCTACCCTCGATCACTTACTGACGCCTGCGGAGAAGCCAGGGTATGGGCGTGAAGATGGTCCAGCTTTCCGGGCCTTCCACGCAGGTGACGCCGCATTACGATCCCGGTCTTGCCGCACCGCGCATCAAGCTGGTGGAAGACGAACTGATTGCCGACGGTGTTGCCAAGGAAAAGATCGTGGTCACCTCGCTTCCGACCGACGACGTGAAGGTGAACACGTCCGGCGCGCAGCGTGTCGAGATGCGGGTGTTGAAATAGGTCTTCTTCAATGATGGGCGTCACGCGGAGGCGCGGAGTACGCGGAGGATTCTCAATGCTCCGCGACCTCCGCGCCTCCGCGTGAGATTGTTTGGGGCGCGCGCGCGGCTAAAGGCTTTCGTCACGAAGGCGCCGCTATTCTCCTGTCAGGATGGGTGCTGCCGACGGCTCGAAGTTCCGGGTCGTTGACACCATATTAACCTTCGTAACCCATCTGTTTACGGTATTGGGCGTGCATTCGGCACCGGAATGCGTTAAACGCCAGCGCCTCGCCGGTGCGCGAACGGAAAGACAGGCGGCCTCACCGCCAACCCATTGAAATGACAAGCCAAACACCTCCGAACCGACTCAACCGGGCCTCCAACGAGG
>DASZYI010000044.1:0-30098 GCA_035545475.1 Rhizomicrobium sp. | reverse complement strand
CGGGCCATGGCCGGCAAGCAACTCGTTGATGACGTAAGTGGGGAACACGCAATTCGAGGTTTGCGTGATGAACGGCTTGACCACCATCCAATCGGGATGTCCGGCGGTGCGATCCATCAGGTCGATGGCCTTGCTGCCGCTGTTGAGAGTGGCGTTTTCCAGGCCGGTCGACATGTTGAAACGCAGGCCGGGGATGGGTTCCCACGTGGCTTCGAGTTCGGCGCCTTTGACGGTGGCGTCGAAATTCAGGTTGACGGACGTGCGGTCAACGATCTGCGAGATCTGATAGTTCTGGTATTTGTAGAGGAAGATATCGCCGTTCAGCGTGAGGGCTCCATCGAGCAGGCTGTTCTTCGTGCCCAGTTCGAACGCATCGTTGAATTCGGGTTTGAAGGTGAGCGGGTGCGTGGTGTTGCTGGGCGAGCCGATGAGCTGGCCCGTGAAGCTTGCAATCGGAATGACGCCCGGCGGGTTGGCGCCGCCCCCTTTGTAGCCATGCGCATAGGAGGCGTAGACCATCGTCTGGTCGGTGAAATCCAGTTTGGGCGTCCAGTTGACGTTGAAGCGGCCTGTGACTTCCCTCCATCGCTGGTCGATGGTGCCGAGATTCGGATAACCCTGCCCGACCGTGAGCGCCCAGCTTGGATAAAGATCGAAGCTCTTCTTGTCGTCGGTGAAGCGGATGCCGCCCGTCAGTTTCACGTCGGGCGTGACTTGATAATAGACTTCGCCGAACAGCGCCCATGAATTGAGGCGGTAGGGGTTTTGGCTGCGGAAGTAATTGTGGCCCAGCCCGTCAATGCTTTCGAGCGGATTGGGATCGATATAGGCACAACCCAGCCCAAGGAAGCTCTGCTGCGTCAAAGCAATCGTCGCATCCTGCGGCCCACAGGAGTTTGCAAATTCGCCATCGAACGGCACATGCACTTGCCCCGGCAGCAATGCCGCCGGTTGTTGCGCAGGCGTTGTGCCGCCGAAATTACCAGCAACATAGTTGAAATACTCGGTAGCGAGCGACAGCGCGTTCGACATCACGAAATAATCTTCGAGCGTCCTGTACTTCATGTAGTTTCCGCCGACGACGAAATTCAGCGGGCCTTCGAAGTTCGAGTTGAGGCGCACCTCCTGATAGAACTGGTTGGCGTGCTCGCGCGAGACGTCTTCGCTGACAAGGCGGCTGGAGCAGCCGAGCTGCGGGTCACAATATTCGTGATCGGAGCCGACGATCGTACCGACACCGTCGCCGGGATAGTTGAACAGATTTACCGCAGTGTTGTAGCGGTTGTAGTCTTCCGTCGAATTGAGATTGTCCTGGTTATAGGCGGTCTGCGAGGTGAGCGTGAGTTGCGGCGTGACGTTGACGTCGATGTTCAATTCATACGTATCGTTCTTCGCCTTGTAATGCGGATTGATCAGCGAATTGGTGACGCGAAGATCCGGGCTTTGCACAACGCCCTCATAGGGGTCTGCGTTCGCCGTGAGATAAGGGCCGAATGTATAGAGCGCGGCCACAAACGGATTGGCGCCGGCGTTCGGCGTTTCGAACGCTGTGGGCGCGTAAAGCGAGGTCGGGCGGCAACCTTGTTCCAACCAGATTTGTGCGATGAAATTGCCCGCAGTGCTTTGCGGACCGGCCGGGCCATCGACGATTGCCGGCGCCACATCCTTGTGGCAGAGCTGCTTGGTGGAACGTTCGCGGTCATCGTCTTCGTCGAAATGTTCGTAGACAAAATTGGCTGTGATGCGATCGACGGGTTTGACCTGCAGCGAGACGCGCCCTGACCATAGATTGCGCCCATCAATGGCCTGACCGTTCTGCTCGTTGATGGCGTAGCCATCGCGCTTGGTCCATTCGCCTGCGACACGCAGCGCGATCTTGTCTTCAAAGATCGGCACGTTGACCATGCCTTCGAGGCGGCGGTTGTTGTAGTTGCCGACGTCGACCGAGGCCATCGCCTCCCAATGATCGGTGGGCTTGGCCGAAATCAGGTTGACCACGCCCGACGTCGCATTGCGGCCATAGAGCGTGCCTTGGGGTCCGCGCAGAACTTCCACCTGCGAAACGTCGAAGAATTCCTGTTCGAAGAAATGGTTGCGCAGGAACGGGATGTCGTTGAACGACACGGCGACGGCGGGATCGGTGGAAACCGAAATCGCCTGTGTGCCGATGCCGCGGATCTGGATGGAATAGCCGGTGAAGTTGGTTTTCGTGAAGGTGAGATTGGGGACGTTCTTCACGAGGTCAGGGCCGCCGGCGGTTTGCGTGGCGGTGAGCTGTTCCTGGCTGAACGCGGAAATCGCAATCGGCACGCTTTGCACATCTGCGCCGCCGAGTTTGGAGGAGGTGACGGTGACGGTTTCGACCGAGGAATGCGCGATGGCGGAGGCCTGTGCGAGCTGCACCGGCATTTCGTCCACCATTTCGTTGGCGGAGGTTTCGCGCGCGATGCCGACGGCACCGGAGGGATGACGATGGATCACGAAGCCGGTCCCGGAAAGAATGCGGGTGAGCGCATCGTCGGCGGAATAACTGCCATGCACGCCCTTGGTGCGCACGCCCTGCACCTCGTCGCCGGAGATCATCAACTGGACGCCGGATTGCTTGGTGTAGCTGTCGAGCGCTTGGGCGAGATCGCCGCTCGGCACATTGAAACTTTCGGCACTTGCGCTCGCCGAAAACAGTGCGCCCAGAGCAGCACTGGCGAGCATCAGACGGCGGTGTGAATTGCTGGACATACTTCCCCCTGAGAAACAATGCGCTCAGCGCGCGATGACGATCTGGTCTTCGGAATGGGTGACTTTGAGATGCAGGATGTCTTCGGCCACGTCGGCGAAGGCGGCGACATTGTTGGTGGCGAAGGTGCCGACGATTTTCATGCGGCCCACCGCCGGATCGGCAATGACGAGCTTGCGGTCGTTGTAGCGGTTGAACTCGGCCGCCGCGTCGGCAAGCGTGGTGTATTTGAAGATCAGGAGCCCATGGCGCCAGCCGAGCCCTTCGGCCATGTCGGTGGTGGTTTCTTTCTTGAGTGACATCTTTTCGGCGGACGCGACAACCACATCGCCCGGCTTCAAGGTTGCGTGCTGGCCGCTGCCATTGCCGCCGTCGAATTGGGCGAGGCCTTCAATCAGTGCGACTTTCACGCTGTTCTTGTCGCGGCGCACGAGGAAGGTCGTGCCGAGATCGGTGACGCGATGACCGCCCACCATCACAACAAAGGGATGTGCCGGATCGTGCTTGATGCGGAAATAGGCCTCGCCCTTGTCGAGCCAGACTTTGCGTTCGGTCTTGTTCTGGCTGACTCGCACGACGGTGGAGGTGTTCAATTCGATCTGCGAACCGTCTTTCAGCGCCAGAATTTCGTGACCGCCGACCGGCGTTGCGTAACTCTTTTGCTGCGGTATCAGGAAATAGGTCGCCGCTGCACCGCCAATCACGACAGCCGCGCCGACCGCGGCTGCCGCCATGGTGAAGATGCGGCCGAAATTGCGCCGCTGCGGAATGGCAGCGCTATCGCGCATTGGCTTACGCAGCGCGCCCAGACGATTGGCGCGGGTCCACGCGGCTTCAACGCGCAGATAGGACACCATATTGGTGGGCGCTGCGGCGAGCCACGCATCGAGCGAGGCCTGATCTTCGGCAGACCATTCCGGGCGTTGGCGGCGTTCGAGCCAGGCGGCGGCTTCGGTTCGCACCTTCTGGGCGCTTTCGGTTTCGGGATGCTCGGTCATGTGTCGCTCCCCGGCTTGGAGGGCGCGCCGTAAAGATGATCGGCGAGCGCGTACATGCCGTCGGTCAGATGTGCGGAAACAGTGGATTCGGTGATGCCCATGCGGCTTGCGATTTCCGTGCGCGTCAGACCTTCGATACGCGAGAGGACGACCACCTGACGGCAACGCGGCGGCAACTGTTCCAGCGCGGTTTCAAGACGATGCAGTTCCTGGCGCGCCATCACGCTGCGGTCGGGCGTGGGCTCATCCATCGCGATGCCGAGCTCATCGAGATCGGCCATGGAATCGATGGAGACGATCTGGTCGCGCTTGGCCCGGTTGATCAGCAGGTTGCGCGCCACCGCGAAAACGAACGGCTTCACCGGATGGGGGATTTCCTTCTGCGCCGCCTCATAGACCCGGACGTAGACATCCTGGCAGAGGTCTTCGGCATCGCCTTTGTTGCGGCGCGAAAGGCGCAGGAAATGCATCAACGCGGCCTCCAGCGGCAGCACTTCGCGGACAAACCAGGCGTTGACGTCCGACGCGCTCACGGCCAGGCCGTGCCCGCGGAAATCGAGATCGTCACGCAAGAAGTCCGTAATCTCACCCTCCCCCGCCAGACATCCGACTTCGAGGATCAGAGTTGTTCCTGCTGATTAGAACAAGCGAGGGGCGCGAGATTGGGAAAGGGTGGGGAAAAATATTTGCGACAGCAATTAAATTGCGCGCAAACAAAAAAGCGGCGGATCGCTCCGCCGCTTTCCTTGCTTCCCTTGGGGCCCCGTTACCAGTTCTTTGTGAGACGAATACCGAATAGACGCGGATCGGTGAGGAAGACGTTGGTGGTAAGACCGCTGTCATCCGAGTTCAGGAACGCGCCGGTGATGGCCGTCGTGTCGAACGCGTTTTTGACATAGGCCATCGCCTGCCAGCCGTCCTGGTTGGTGAAGATGAGGGCGAAATTGAAATTGGAATAACCGTGCAGCTCGTCATAGGGGCGGCTGTTGAAGATGCGGGCGTATGAATCCGCCTGCCAGTAGAAATCCCCACGCAAGGTGGCGGCCCAGTCCGCACTGAGCGGCATGGAATATTGCGTGCCGGCGGACAGCGTGACGGGCGGCGTGTTGGGAAGCTGTTTGCCGTCCAGCGATTTGGTGAAGCCCTGGCCGTTGTTCGGCGCGGTCGTGGGATCGAAGCCGCCATAGCTGGTGGAACCCATGCTGTAGGCAAAGAGGCATGCCGTCGGGCTGGCTTTGGTGGCGATCACCACGGAGACGGGCAGAATGCAGTTGGAGGTCGCCGTAACATAAGGCTTGAAAACCACCCAATCCGTATGGCCTGCAGTGCGATCCATCAAGTCGATGGCGGACTGGCCGTCGTCGACGGGGGCGTTTTCATAACCCGCCGCCAGATTGAAGCGCAGGCCGGGCAGCGGTTCCCAGGTGGCTTCGAGTTCGGCGCCCATGACTTTCGCATCGAAGTTGAGATTGACCGCGGTGCGATCGACGATCTGGGAGATCTGGTAGTTCTTGTAGCTGTAATAGAAAGCGCTGAGGTTGAGCGTCATATCGCCATCCAGCAGCGTGTTCTTGGTGCCCACCTCGAAAGCATCGTTGAATTCGGGCTTGAAAGTTTTGGGATGGGTGGTTGCGCCCGCCGAGGACAGGTTGGTCGTGCCCAACACGATGGGGATCACGCCCGGGGGATTGGCGCCGCCCGCCTTGTAGCCGTGCGAATAGGAACCGTAGACCAAGGTCTGGTCGGTGAAATCGAGTTTCGGCGTCCAATTGATCACCGCGCGGCCGGTGACCTCGCCCCATTCCTGGCGGATGACATCGCCTTGCGGGTAGCCCTTGCCGGCGATGGCCGTCCAGCTCGGATATTCGGTGAAATGTTTGCGGTCATTGGTAAAGCGCAAGCCGCCAGTCAACTTCACATCGGGCGCGATCTGATAATTGGCCTCGCCGAACACCGCCCATGAATTCAGGCGGTAAGGATTGTTGCTGCGGAAGTAGTTGTGGCCTTGACCATCAACCTGATCGATCGGGTTGGGATCGATATAGCTGCAACCTAGGCCCAGCAGAGTTCCGGCGGCGTTGAAGGGCAGCGTGGCGTCATTGGGTCCACAATAATTCGCCAGATAGGCGTCGAAGGGAGCGTGTTCGACGGCAGGGTTGGAGAGTCCGCCGAGGCCGCCATAGGTCTGATTGTAAAAGCGGGTGAGCAAGGTGATGGCGTTGTAGAAGACGAAATAGTCTTCCCGCGTCTGGTAATGCATGTAGTTGGCGCCGACGCTGAAATTGAGCGGGCCTTCAAAGGAAGACGTCAGCCGCACCTCCTGGGTAAATTGGTAGGCGCTCTCGCGAGAGATGTCCTGCCCGACGAGCCGGTCCGAACAGCCGAATTGCGGATCGCAGAACTGGCCGTCCTGTCCAACGATTTCCTTGCCGAGACCTTTGGAGGGAATGAAGACGTTCGAGATCGAACGGAAGCGGGTGTAGTCCTCCGAAGACGCGAGATGATCCTTGTTGTAGCCGGTTTGCGAGGTCAGCTTCAGTTCCGGGCTGACATTGTAATCGACATTGAATTCGAACGTGTCGTTCTTCGCTTCATAAGTGGGGCTGAGATAGGAATCGATCACGCGCAGGCTCTTTGCCTGTTCGACATCCGCGTAAGGATCGGTGCCGCGCGGGATGAAAGCGATGACATATTGGAGCGTGGCCACAAACGGGTTGGCGTTCGCGTTGGGCGTGCCGAATGACGACGGCGAATAGAGCGAGCCCGGCAAACAGCCCTGACCGACCCAACCCTTGTACGTATAAGACGTGATATCGACCGGGCCGCTCGGACCATTGAGGGTGGTGGCCCCCGGATCGCGCTCGCAAAGCTGTTTGCCGCTTCTCAGACGGTCGTCGTTTTCGCTGAAATGTTCATAGACGAGCGCGGCGCTGAGATTTTCGGTGGGGCGCATCTGCAACGTGGCGCGGCCCGACCACAGATCGCGGCCATCGACCGACTTGTTCTGCCACTGGTTGAAGGAATAGCCGTCGCGCTTGGTCCATTCGCCGGCCACGCGCAAGCCCAACTTGTCGTCAAGCAGCGGAACGTTGAGCATACCTTCCATACGGCGGTTTTCATAATTGCCGACGTCGATCGAAGCGCGGGCTTCCCAATCGCCGGTCGGCTTGGCCGTGATGACGTTGACGACGCCGGCGGTGGAATTGCGGCCATAGAGCGTGCCTTGCGGCCCGCGCAGAACCTCGACCTGGGCTACGTCGTAGAATTCCTGTTCGAAGAAATGATTGCGGATGAAAGGCGTGTCGTTGAAGGAAACGGCGACGGCAGGGTCGATGGTAACGGACACAGCCTGCGTGCCGATGCCGCGAATCTGGATGCTGTAGCCCGAGAAGTTCGTTTTGGTAAAAGTAAGGTTCGGGACGTTCTTCACCAGATCGGGGCCCCCCGCCGTTTGCGTGGCCGTCAGTTGTTCCTGACTCATCGCGGTGATGGCGATGGGAACGGTCTGCACATCGGCGCCGCCGAGCTTGGACGACGTGACGGTGACGGTTTCGACCGACGGGCGGGCGACAGCGGCGGCCTGTGCAAGCTGGATTGGCGTTTCGGAAACCGGTTCGAGATTGGAAGATTGATCGCGCATGATGCCGATGGCGCCGGACGAGCGGCGGTGCATCGAGAAACCCGTGCCGGAAAGCAGATGCGAGAGCGCGCCGTCGGTCGAGAAATCGCCTTGCGCGCCCTTGGTTTGGACACCGTTCACTTCGGCGCCCGCCACGATCAGGTTCACGCCGGTCTGGCGTGCGTAAGCATCGAGCGCGGATTTGAGATCGCCGCTTGGGATGTTGAACGTTTCGGCGTTTGCGGCGCCGGCAAACAGCAAGAGTGTCGCGATGGATACGGTGTTGAGATAAGCGAGTTTCACGTTTCCCCCTCTTTGCAGGCGACAGGCCCGCTTAAACGAAATGCGCCTCAGCGCGAGATGATCGTTTCGTTTCCGCGCTTGCGGACTTTCAGATGCAAAACGAGTTGTGCGACGTCGGCGAAGGCTTCCACATCGTTCGCCTGGAACGTGCCGACGACGGTGAGCGCGGCTGTGGCGGCATCCTCGATGACCAGTTGCTGGCGGTTGTAGCGGTTGAATTCCTTTGCTGCGTTCGCAAGCGTGGTGTTGTCGAAGATCAGCACACCGCGTCGCCAGCCGAGCTGTTTGGAAAGATCGTCATTGCTCTTGCGCGTGAGATGCATGGAATTGGCGGTCGCCACCACGACATCGCCGGGCGTGAGAACGGCCGATTGCGGCTTCTCGCTTGCGGTCGAATCGAATTGCGCGCGGCCTTCGATCAACGCAACTTCCACGCGGTCCTTGCCGTTCTTGACGGCGAATTTGGTGCCGAGGTCGGTGACGCGATGGCCAGCCGCCAGCACCACGAAGGGACGTTGCGCATCATGCGTGACCTGAAAAAACGCTTCGCCCTTGTCGAGGATCACTTCGCGGTGATGTTCGTCGAAGCGGGTGCGCAAGGCCGTATCGGTGTTGAGCTGGATCAACGTGCCGTCGGCGAGCGTGATGGTTTCGCTGCCGCCGATGGTGGTGGAATACGGCGTTTCCTTCGGCTGCAGCGCATAATGCGTGGCAAAGGTGCCGAGCACGGCGACGAGTCCGATGACGGCGGCCGAGCGCATGAGCAGCGGCCAGACGGATTTGCGTTCGCTCTGTTGCGCGCGCCGCGCTTGTGGCATTGGACGCAGCGCCGCCAGCCGCTCGGTGCGGTTCCACATCGCGCTTTGGCGCCAGAAAGCGACGCGATGGGATTCGGATTCGTCGAGCCAGGCGTCGAGCGCTTTCTGATCGTCGTCGCTCCAGCTCCAGAAGGTTTTCTTTTGCAGCCAGTCGGCGGCGGCAAGATCGATATCGGTCGCGCTCATGTGCGCCTCTTCAGGTCGATGGACTCGCGCAACAGGATGTCGGTCAGCGCGTGCATTCCTTTGGCGAGGTGTTCGGAAACGGTGGTTTCGGCGATGCCGAGGCGTTGCGCGATTTCGCGGCCCGTGAGTCCTTCGATACGGCCGAGGATCAGCACTTCGCGGGCGCGCGGCGGCAAGTGGTCGAGCGCATCCTGCAATTTGCGCAACTCATCGCGCGCGATCAGGCTGCGATCGGGGCCGGGCGCATCGACGGCGATGCCCAACGCATCGAGATCGGAAACGGCCTCGATGGGGACCACATTGCTCTTGCGTGCGCGATCGATGAGAAGATTGCGCGCCGTGGTGAAAACGAATGCTTTCGCCGGATGCGGGATTTCCTTTTTGGCGGCCTGGCAGACGCGGACATAGATCTCCTGGCGGAGGTCTTCTACGTCGCTTTGGTCGCGCCAGTTGTGACGCAAATATTGCATCAGCATCGCCTCGAGCGGCAGCACCTCGCGCACGAACCAAGCCTCGACCTCGGGCGCGTTCATGGCGCCACGAAGCTCAAGACCATCGTCACGACGGCCGGTTTCAGATGTTTCCACCATTCCCCCTCCAGTTTCCTGGCCTCTTGAGGGTTAGGGTTGAAAGCTACGCCTACTAAGACGAAACCGGACCAAAAAGTTACGGGTGGGGGGAGCAGGAAATTTGTCCACGCGGAAGCGCGCAGGACGCGGAGATTCAGCGCGCCTCCGCGTCCTGCGCGGCTCCGCGTGAAATGGCTTCACAGGCTGAGAATTTTATTTCGGGTGCCGGAAATAGGGTTCGACGGTGCCCTTGAGCTTGATCGTCATGGGCTGGCCGAAGCGGTCCATCGTCTTGCCTGCGGCGACGCGGACCCAGCCTTCGCTGACGCAGTATTCTTCCACATTCGTCTTTTCGGCGCCGTTGAACCGGATGCCGACGCCGCGCTCCAGCAGTTCCGCGTTGTGGAACGGACTTTTGGGGTTGGCGGCAAGACGATCTGGCGGGACGTCGTCGGACATTTGAACCTCAAGGGCGAAACCGGGCCGGATATTGGCCGCGATTCCGCCCTCGATCAAATGCGCCTTAGAGACCCAGGCTGACGTTCAGATAGGGGCCGTAGAAGCCGCGATTGAACGTGTCTCTGGTCTGCTGACCGCCATCGACCGCATTGAAGAAGGTGTCGGCGCGGTAGCCGAGACTGAGCTTCGAATTGCGATAACGGACAGAGGCACCCAGATAGCCGCCGAGATTGGGCACAGTGGCGCTGGTGGAACGGGAGATGTCTTCGTCGGGTTCGTGTGTTTGCGGGTCTTCGCCACCAATTCCGGCGCCGTCGCATGCAGCCAAGAACGGACCTCCACCGGGGCCCGAATGCCGACAGTGCTGTGCTGTGTGATGCAACACGACTTTTTGCTCGCCGAACAACACGCCGGCATTGATGCCCCAGTCGAAGGTGATTTGCGCGTCGTCACCCATGCCCCACAGGACCTGGTTTGCATCCCACATCACAAGGGGACCCATTCCGTGGAAATTGCGCTTTTCGTCCGACGTGAAGTCATAATTGTCGTGATATTTCTGCCCCACAGTTGCATAGAAGTGGTAGTTCGGATTGGCGCCAATATCGACCTTCGTTTGCTCGCTGAACTGCGCGATCCTTACACCGCCGGACAGCGTGCCGCTTCCCATGCTGCCAAGGCCCACATCCTTACCTAACGTGAAATCGAGCATCACGTGGCTTTCGTGCGAGATGTTGCGGGAATCCACAAATTCGTTGATGAAGCCGTGATAACATGCGCCAAGATATTGCGGGTAATATTGACCTATGAAACTGCACGGATAGGATGCGGGGCCGAACTGGATATTCGTCTTGGTGCCCGCATAAGCGCTTTTGTGGAAATGCTTGTTGCGCGCGGTTCGCCCATATCGGATGCCCGCTTTTAGCTTCCAATCGGAATCCGGTAATTGGATGGTCGCCGCACCATCCCAATCGAAGCCCATATTGGGCAACTTTTCCAGTTGCGGCGGCGTCGGCAGCGTGGACGGCCAATCGGGCGTCGGTCCGCCTCCGTTCGGGAAGTTCGGCGCATAGGCACTGGTGGGATCGTAACCGATCACATCGTGATTCATCACGGCGTTGAAGTTGCCGCCGAATTGCAGCCAGACGCGCGGCAACGCGTCGGTATCGAGGAAGTCCAAACCGGTGTTGCCGCCCGTGCCACCGGCATCGAAATGCTTCGTCGCGCGCACTCCGAAGAGACGTGGATCGGTGAGGAATATGTTGGTGGTGAGACCCGAGTCGTCGCTGTTCAGGAAGTCGCCCGTGATAGCGGTCTTGTCGAACACGTTCTTGACGTAGCCCATGAACTGCCAACCGCTCGCATCCGTCAGGATCAAGGCGAGGTTCAGGTTGGTGTAGCCATGGAGACGGTCATAGGGGTTGTCGTTCTGCACGCGCGCCCAGCTATCGGATTGATAATAAAAATCGGTGTGCAGCGTCGCCGCCCAATCCGGCGACACAGGCACGGTGTAATCCGCACCGAGCGACATTGTATAATGCGGCGCGTTTGGCAATTCGTGGCCGCTCAAATCCTTGGTGAAGCCCTGGCCGCCATTGGGTGCGGTGGAGGGATCGAAGCCCGGATAGGTGATCGTGGGATAGCCGGCATGGCTGATCGTCATCGGATAAGTGCCGGAAGAGTAAGGTTGCTGTGTGACGGGATCCTTGCCGGCATTGTAGGCAATTCCGCAGGCCTGCGGGCCGGGGTTGCCCTCGCCGCCACCAGCCCATTGCACAACAAGTGCGGCAGCGACATAAGCCGGGAAAATGCAATTGGAGGATTGACCGACGAACGGCTTCATCACCACCCAATCGGAATGGCCGCCGGTGCGATCAATCAAATCGATAGCCTGTTGGCCGTCGTCGAGGCGCGTCGTTTCGTAACCGCCCGCGAAGCTGAACTTGAGGCCCGGCATGGGCTCCCACGTCGCTTCCAGTTCGGCACCTTTCACGGTTGCGTCGAAATTCAGATTGATCGCGCTGCGGTCGACAATCTGGGAAATCTGGTAGCCCTTGTAATCGTAGAAGAAAACGTCGCCATTCAGCGTCAGCGCGCCATCAAGCAGCGTGTTCTTGGTGCCGAGTTCGTAAGCATTGATATATTCGGGCTCGAACGTCAGCGGGTGAACGGGAAACTTGATCGTATCGGTGTACTGCAAAAGTACGGCTCCCGGCGGGTTGGCGCCACCCGCCTTGTAGCCATGCGCAAAGGACGCATAGATCAGCGTTTGATCTGTGAAGGGCAGCTTGGGCGTCCAATTCGCAACCGCGCGTCCGGTGAATTTCTGCCAGGACTGATCGACGTTGCCGGTAATCGGATAGCCGTACCCCTTTGTCAGCAACTGGCTTGGAATTTCAACGAAATGCTTGCGGTCGTCGGTCCAGCGCAACCCGCCCGTCAGCTTCAGGTCCGGCGTGACGTTGTAGTATGCCTCGCCAAATACGGCATAGGAATCGAGCGTATACGGGTTCTGGCTCAGGAAATAGTTATGGCCCGCATTGTCGAGCGACTCGAGGGGATTGGGATCGAGATATTGCGGCGCCTCTGTCGGGATTCCACCACCTTCCGCTGGCGGTGCGTAGCCTCTGCTGTTGGGCAAGCAATAGAGATGATCAGTGACATTTTGGATGTAGTCATTGCTACAATTCACCTGGTTCATCGAGATCATGGTGAAAGTATTCGAGAAGACGTAGTAATTCTCCTCGGTCTCGTAATGCAGGTAGTTTCCGCCGGCGCTGAAATTCAGCGGGCCAGTGAAGTTCGAGGCCAATCTGAATTCCTGACTGAACTGCCAGGAGCGCTCAGTGGAAAGATCCTGCACCACCAGGCGATCGCTGCAGCCTAGCTGGTGATCGCAGAAGGTCGCCGCTGGAATGGCCCCCTGATTCACGCATTGAGCGGGATCGCTGACATATTCGCCGCTCAAGAAGCAGGTGTAATTTCCGTTTGGAATGAGATACGGCCTACTGCCTGCAACGAAAATGCCCGGCGAGGTATCGAAGCGATTGTAATCTTCCGTCGACCATAGGAAATCGTTGTTGTAACCGCTATCGGAATAGAACGTCAGCGACGGAGTTATGTTCCAGGACGTGTTGAACTCAATTGTGTCGTTCTTTGCCAGGTATCTGGGCTGGATTGCCGTCTGTATATTGTGCAGATCGGTGGACTGCCTGGTGCTGGAATACGGGTCAATCTCGCTATTGATCAAACCCTCAAACGCGGCGCCCGAAATAAAGGGCAGCGAAAACCCGTTGGGAACTCCGAACGCTTCATCGGCGTAAAGCGAGCTTGGCAAGCAACCTTGGCTGAATGTGGCGCTGGTGATGTTGAACACACTTTCACGCGGCGAATCGACAGGGACGATACCGTTGGGCGTGGAAAATTCGCTGATTCCGGGATCGGTTTTGCAGAGCTGTTTGCTGGAGCGGATTCGGTCGTCGTTTTCGCTGAAATGTTCCCAGACGAGATAGGCTTGGACGGTTGAAACCGGCTTCCAGCCCAGGGTCACGCGGGTGGACCACAGGTCGCGGCCGTCGGTGGGCTCGCCCTTGGTTTCGTTGAAGGTGTAGCCGTCGCGTTTCGTCCATTCGCCGGCGATGCGAAGGTCGAGCTTGTCGCTGACGAAGGGAATATTCAGCATCGCTTCGAAGCGGCGGTTCTTGTAGTTGCCGATGTCGCCGGAGACCATGCCTTCGAATTGGTCGCTCGGCTTGGCGGACGTGATGTTCACCACGCCAGCGGTGGCATTGCGCCCGTAAAGCGTGCCTTGCGGGCCGCGCAGCACTTCGACTTGCGCGAGGTCATAAAATTCCTGTTCAAAAAAATGATTGCGGATGAAGGGCGTATCGTTGAATGCGACGGCGACAGCCGGATCGGTGGCGACCGAAATGGCTTGAGTGCCGATGCCACGCACCTGGATGGAATAGCCGGTGAAGTTGGTTTTCGTGAAGGTCAGGTTCGGGACCTGCTTCACCAGATCGGGACCGCCGGCTGTTTGCGTCGCCGTCAGTTGCTCTTGGGAGAGAGCGGTGATGGCGATGGGGATCGATTGCACATCGGCGCCGCCCAGTTTCGACGACGTGACTGTGACGGTTTCCACCGAGGCGCGCGGCGGAGGTGCGGCTTGTGCCAGTTGGAAATTCGAAACATCGACTTGCGAGGAACGTCCCGGAACGATCGCGACGGCGCCGGATGGATCGCGCTGCACGCTGAAACCGGTGCCGGACAGGAGTTTCATCAATGCCGTGTCGGCCGTCAGATTGCCTTTCACGCCGTGGGTCCGCGCGCCGCGCACGACTTCGCCCGACACGAACACGGCCACGCCGCTTTGCAAGGTGTAGCGGTTGAGCGCGGTTGCGAGATCGCCGCCAGGAATATCGAATGTCTCGGCGCGGGCGGACGCGGAAAGCGCCACAATGCAGGCCGATGCGGCGAGCGACGATTTGAATGACGGTTTGAACTGGAACATCTTCCCCCTCTTGCCGGCCGCTTACGGCCGGCGGACTGTCAGCGTGAAATCACCGTTTCGTCTTCGTGTTGAACGACGCGCAGACCGAACACGCGTTTGGCCAAGCGAACGAACGCGTCGACATCGTTGGTGCCAAACGTGCCCACCACCGTCAGCTTCGCCGCAGCCGGATCGGCGATGACGAGCTTGTTGCGGTTATAGCGGTTGAACTCCTTGGCCGCTTCGGCGAGCGTCGAGTACCGGAACTCGATCAGCCCCGTGCGCCACTTCAGTTCGGTCGACAACACTTCGACGGGCTTTTTGGCGATGGAAACCGATTTCGCGTCGGCGAGCGCCACCTGCCCTGCCACCAGCGTGGTGGGCTTCGCCTTGCCATCGCTGCTTTCGAGCTGAACCTTGCCTTCGGTGACGGCGACGCTTAAGCCGCGCGCCACGCGGCGAACGGTGAATTTCGTACCGATATCGACGATGCGGTGGCCGCTGGCGATCACTACAAAGGGGCGCTTCGCGTTGTGGCGCACCTGGAAGAACACTTCGCCCTTGTCGAGCCAGACCTTGCGTTCCTTTTCCGATAGCGCAACGCGCACGGCGGAATCGGTGTTCAGTTCGATCTGCGATCCGTCGCGCAGGGTGATGGTTTCGCGGCCGCCGATTTCGGTGGCGTAGGTCTTGGCCGCCGGTTCGGCCGCATAGAACGCGGCGCCCGCGCCGAGCGCTCCGACCACCACGACGGCCGCGGCGATGCGGGCGAAGAACGGCCAGTTGCGCGCGGGCGCCGTTTGCACAGGCGTTTCGCGCATCGGACGGCGCAGCGCGGCCAAGCGGTCGGTCTGTTCCCATGCCGCTTCGAGCCGCCAATAGGCGACACGGTGGGCGAGCGATTCATCCATCCAGTTTTCAAGGTTGGTTTCGTCTTCGTCTTTCCAACCTTCGGAAAGCTGGCGATCGATGAGGCGCGAGGCGGCGTCGGCGCGTGCGAATTCGGCGGGCGGCGTTTTCCTGTCGCTCATGGCCGCCTCCGCGCGATTTCGGTTTCGCCGTAGAGCATGTCGGCCAGCGCGCAGACGCTTTCAGAGAGATATTCCTTCACCGTGCCCTCGCCGATGCCCATGCGTTGCGCGATCTCCGCGCGCGAAAGCCCATCGACGCGGCGCAGGAGCAAGGCTTCGCGCGCACGCGGCGGCAGGCGATCCAACGCGGCCTGCACGCGGCGTAGTTCGTCGCGCGCCATGACGTTGCGATCCGGCCCCGGTTCGTCGATGGCGACGCCCAGCGCATCGAGATCGGCAACCGCCTCGATCGGCACCACCTGTTCGCGGCGCACGCGGTCGATCAGCAGATTGCGCGCGGTGGAAAAGACGAATGCCTTTGTCTGCGCCGGGATTTCCTTCTGCGCGCCGGCGATGAGCCGCATGTAGACCTCCTGCAGAAGGTCGTCGATGTCGGCCTGGTTGCGCCAGTTGTGATGCAGGAAGTGAATCAACGCGCTCTCCAGCGGCAGAACTTCCCGAACGAACCATGCCTTGACCTCGCGCAGGCTCACGGGCGCGCGCCCTTGCGCGTTTGCGATGTCACGACTGTTGTCCGGCGTATCGGCCATCGGCCTTCAGCTTCCCATCCCCGGAAAGGTTACAGCTTTAAGACCCTTGTCCATGAGACGAAGGCGGGGCCGAAAAGGGAGGGAAGAAATTTTATTGCGAGGGCGGCGGAACTTCTCACTTATATATGGGGCGGGAGCGATGGCAGGTTGAGGTGCTTTTCACGGGCCACTTCCTGCGCGATCTCATAGCCCGCATCGGCATGGCGCATGACGCCGGTGGCGGGATCGTTCCACAACACGCGTTCGAGTTTCGCCCGCGCATCGGCGCTGCCATCGGCCACGATCACCACGCCGGCATGTTGCGAATAGCCCATGCCGACGCCGCCGCCATGATGGAACGACACCCAGCTTGCGCCCGACGCCGTGTTCAACAGCGCGTTGAGCAGCGGCCAATCGGATACCGCATCCGAGCCATCGCGCATCGCTTCGGTTTCGCGGTTGGGGCTGGCGACGGAACCGGAATCCAGATGATCGCGGCCGATCACGATGGGAGCCTTCAACTCCCCGGAGGCCACCATGTCGTTGAACATCATGCCCGCGCGGTGGCGGTCGCCCAGGCCGATCCAGCAGATGCGCGCGGGCAGGCCCTGAAACGCGATCTTCGCTTTCGCCATGTCGAGCCAGCGGTGCAGCGAAGCATTTTCGGGGAACAACTTCTTCATCGCGACATCGGTTTTGAAAATGTCGTCCGGATCACCGGAGAGCGCCGCCCAGCGGAACGGGCCGATGCCGCGGCAGAACAGCGGGCGAATATAGGCGGGCACAAACCCGGGGAAGGCAAACGCATCTTCCACGCCTTCGTCTTTCGCCACCTGACGGATGTTGTTGCCATAGTCGAATGTGGGGACGCCGAGGCGGGAAAATTCCAGCATTGCGCGGACGTGCCTGGCGATGGATTTCCTCGCGGCGGCGGCAACGGCTTGCGGATCGCTTAAGCGCTTGACTTCCCATTCGGCGACCGTCCAGCCTTCGGGCAGATAGCCGTTTACGACATCATGGGCGCTCGTTTGATCTGTCAAAGCGTCCGGACGGATGCCACGCTTGAGAAGTTCGGGGAGGATTTCGCAGGCGTTTCCCGCAAGGCCGACCGATACTGGCTTCTTTTCGCGCACCGATTGCCGAATAATTTCGAGCGCCTTTTCGAGATCGTCCGCCGCCACATCGAGATAACGTGTTTCCAGACGCTTCTCGATGCGTGAGTGCTGACATTCGATGGCGAGCATCGAAGCGCCTGCCATGGTCGCGGCGAGCGGTTGCGCACCGCCCATGCCGCCCAAACCTGCTGTGAGAATCCATTTGCCGGAAAGATCGCCCCCGAAATGCTGGCGGCCCATTTCGGCGAAGGTTTCATAGGTGCCCTGAACGATGCCCTGGCTGCCGATATAGATCCACGAACCGGCCGTCATCTGGCCGTACATCATCAGGCCCTTCTTATCGAGTTCGTGGAAGTGCTCCCATGTCGCCCATTTCGGCACGAGATTCGAATTCGCGATCAGAACGCGCGGCGCCGACGACTGCGTTCTGAATACGCCGACGGGTTTGCCGGACTGGATGAGCAGCGTTTCGTCTTCTTCCAGCTTGCGCAACGTTTCCACAATGCGGTCGAACGCCTGCCAGTTGCGCGCGGCCTTGCCAATGCCGCCGTAAACGACCAGATCCTGCGGGCGTTCGGCGACTTCCGGATCGAGATTGTTCATCAACATGCGCAATGCCGCTTCGGCGGCCCATGTCTTGCAACTCTTTTCCGGCCCGCGCGGGGCGCGGACGATGCGCGTGTTCGGCAAGTCGCTCATGCTGGGTTTCCAAGTTTGTCGGACCGTCCGGCGAAATAACGATCCTGCAAAAGATCGCCGCCCATCCAATAGGCAAGCTCAGACGGTTCGGAGATATTCCACACTGCCAGATCGGCGGCCCTGCCCGCTTCGAGAATTCCGATGTCGCTGCGGCCGAGCGCACGGGCGGCATTGCGGGTCATCCCGGCAAGCGCCTCTTCCGGCGTCATGCCCCACAGTGTGCAAGCCATGTTGAGCGCCAGCAGCGGCGAGACCGACGGCGAGGTGCCGGGATTGCAATCGGTGGCGATGGCGATGGGCACACCGGCGCGGCGCAACGCTGCGAGCGGCGGCTTCCGTGTCTCGCGCAGAAAATAGAATGCGCACGGCAGCAACACTGCGAGGGTTCCTGCCCTTGCGAGTGCGGCAACGCCATTCTCGTCGAGATGTTCCAGATGATCGGCCGACAAGGCAGCAAATCTTGCGGCGAGTGCAGCCGCGCCCTGGTTGGAAAGTTGCTCGGCATGAATCTTTATGCCGAGACCATGCGTTTTGGCAGCCGCGAAGATGCGTTCGGTTTCCGCCGGCGTGAACGCAATGGTTTCGCAGAACACATCCACCGCTTCGGCCAGCTTCTCCTTCGCGATTTCCGGAATCATCGTCTGGCAGACAAGATCGACATATGCCTTCCGGTCGTTCGCGAATTCCGGCGGCAAACTGTGAGCACCGAGGAATGTGCGCTCGATGCGCGCCTTCGCTTGTTCGCCCACGCGTGCGGCGGCGCGCAGCATCTTCCATTCGTTTTCCGGATCGAGACCGTAGCCGGATTTGATTTCGATGGTGGTTGCGCCTTGCGCTGTCATTCGACGCGCGCGCTGCACGCCGGACGCAACCAGTTCATCTTCCGAGGCCGCGCGCGTAGCTTTGACGGTCGAGACGATTCCGCCGCCGGCGCGCGCAATCTCTTCATAGCTCGCGCCGTTCAGCCTCTGCTCCCATTCGTGCGCGCGGTTGCCGCCGAAAATCAGGTGGGTGTGACAATCGATAAGACCGGGCGTCACCCACGCACCGTTCAATTCGCGGGTGCGACGTGCTTCGTGCGACGGGCATTCGGCGGCGGGGCCAATCCATGCGATCTGCCCGCCTTGAAGGGCAATGACCGCATCGCGGATCGCGCCGTACCCCGCCCCGCGCATTGTGGCGGCATGGCAGCCTTTCAGCAGGACATCCCACATTTGCGTTCTCACCGCGGCATCGAACGCGCTAAGTTTAGCCCCGAAACGCGACGCATTGCGCGGGAGAATTTGGTGACCGACCCCTTCGATCCAAATCTTTCGGAAAACCGCCGCTGGCTTTCCGTTGCCGATCTTCTGGGGCCGTTTGCCGATGCGAAAATTGCCGTTCTGGGCGTGCCGCTGGGCGAAGGCTCCATCACCGCGGGACGATGCGATCTGGGACCGGCGACAGTGAGGGCCGCTCTCAAACGCATCAGCACCTACGATCTTGAAACGGGAACGGACCTTTCAGGCCTGCGATTGTTCGATGCAGGCGATGTGGAACTCAAACGCGCCATGCCTGCCGACGCATTCGCGCCCATCCGCGATGCCGTAACACGCCAGTTGGCGGGGCGCGATCTTGTCGTCCTCATTGGCGGCAACAACGCCATCACACGGCCAGGCGTGCATGGGATCGCCGAGGAATTATCCGGCGTCGGGTTGATCACCTTCGATGCCCATTTCGATCTGCGCGACACCGATTTGGAGCTGAACAACGGAAACCCCATTCAGGCGCTGCTTGAGGACGGACTGCCCGGCGAGAACATCAGCCAAATCGGACTTGCGCCCTTCGCAAACACCAAGAAGGCGCATAGCAAGGCAAAGACCGCCGGGATAAGCGTGCACACGCTTGCCGATTGCCGCGCAGAAGGTTTCGCCGCACTCGTCGCGCGCGAACTCGACCGTCTGTCGAAACACTGCGACCGCATTTACATCGATTGCGATATCGACGTGATCGACCGCGCGCAAATGCCGGCCGCCCCCGGCGCGCGGCCCGGCGGCATTGCGGCGGACGCATTTTTTGGCGCCACCCGGCTCGCCGCGGCACACCCGAAAGTAAAATGCATCGACCTCGCCGAATTCGATCCCTCAACCGACATCAACGCCACCGGCGCATTGACGGCCGCACGGTGGCTGGCGGAAGTGGCGAGCGGATATGCCAGCAGGCCGATCTCTCCGCCTCGCCGCCCCTAGCGTCCCAGTATGGCCTACGAATATTGGTGGGCCCGGCAGGATTCGAACCTGCGACCAAGCCGTTATGAGCGGCCGGCTCTAACCAGGCTGAGCTACAGGCCCCACCGGGGCGTTCCATAGCAGCAAATTTCCCAAAGCCAAATTCCCCTGTTGCCTCTGTGGCTTGCATAGGTTTGTCGCAGCGGTAAAGCTCTGCCCGATAGATACTTAGGAGTCTAAGGCTTTGGGCAGACTTTCGGGAAAAGTGGCGCTGGTAACGGGGGCGGCGAGCGGCATCGGCAAGGGGTGTGCCGTTCGGCTGGCGCAGGAAGGCGCTTGTGTGATCGCAACCGACATCGACGTGGCTATGGGCGAAAGCTGCGTGACCGAAATTACGCGTGCGGGCGGCACCGCAATCTTTCTTCGTCACGACGTGGCGAGTGAGGAGAATTGGATCGCAGTGATCGCCGAAACGAAATCGCGCTTTGGACGTCTCGATGTGCTGGTGAACAATGCGGGAATAGCCATAGCGGGACAAATCACCGAATTGAGCCTTGCGGATTGGAAACGGCAGATCGGCATCAATCTCGATGGCGTATTCCTCGGCACCAAGCATGGTTTGCCGTTGATGCGCGAGGGTGGCGGTGGGTCGATCATCAACATCGCGTCCACTGTTGCGCTCACCGGATCGGGAAACATGCCGTCCTATTCCGCCACGAAGGGCGGCGTGCGTGCGTTCACCAAATCGGTGGCGCTGCAGTGTGCGGCGGCAAAGGATGGCGTGCGCGTGAACGCGATCTATCCCGGCATCATCGACACACCGGTCTACGGCAAGTTCGAAGGCGCGCCGCAGCATGGCGAAGGCGGCGCCAATACCAAGCATATTTCGCGCGATCCGGAAGCGCTTTCGGCCAAGGTCGTCCCATTGGGCGTTCCGGGTCAGCCCGAAGATATAGCGGCAGGCGTGGTCTACCTTGCAAGCGATGAGGCGCGCTATGTTACGGGGGCGGAACTGGTGATCGCGGGCGGGCTTGCTTGACCGCCGCAATTTGGCCGTGAGGGCCCTGCACGTTTCTCCGGTTCGTTTCAAAAGGAGATTTCGAATGACCGGTAAAAGTCGAATGTCTCGAGCGGCGATGGCGGCGATGGTTTTCGCAAGCGCGCCCGCGGTCGCGGCGGCTCAGCCCGCAATGCCGCCGCACCCTCATATTCTTTCGGTCTCCGGTGAAGGCGAGGTGCGCGCCGTTCCCGATCAGGCGCAGCTTTCTGCGGGAGTGGTGACACAGGGAAAAACCGCCGCCCAGGCACTTGCCGCCAATTCCACCGCCATGAACAGCGTGTTCGCGGCGCTCAAGAAGCGCGGTGTACCGGAAAAATCCATCACCACATCCAATTTCTCGATCAATCCGCAATATCCGCCCTATCGGCAGGATGCGCCGCAAGAGGACCGGACGCGCATCATCGGATATGAAGTCTCCAATCAGGTGACGGTGATACTCGACGATGTGTCGAAGGTGGGCGCGACGCTCGATGCGCTTGTGGCTTCCGGCGCCAATCAGGCAGGCGGTGTGAGCTTCACCATTCGCGATCCCAAGCCCCTGATGAAGGAAGCGCGCGAAGAGGCTGTAAAAGAAGCCCTTGCCAAGGCGCAAACGCTGGCCAAGGCTGCCGGTGTGACGCTGGGGCCGATCATCTCGATCAGCGAAGGCGGCGGCTATCAACCGATGCCGGTTTTCGCTGGCAAGGTTATGCGAATGGACGCAGCCGCTGCCCCTCCCGCGCCGGTGGCGCCCGGCGAACAAAGCCTGACGGTCAACGTTTCGATCACCTGGGAAATTCAGTAACGCATCCGCCAAACGAAAACCCCGCCGTCTTTTCGGGCGGCGGGGTTTTCTTTGTGCGCGATGCTGCGGTTATTTTTTCTGCAGCGCCTCGATCTGATCCATGATGCGGGTCATGCGCGCCATCAACGCTTCGTAAGGCGCAGGCGTTGCCATATCGAGACCCGCCTTCTTGTAGAGTTCATACGGGTAATCCGACCCGCCCGCTTTCAGCATGTTGATGAAACGGTCGCGCGCGGGTTTGCCTTCTTGTTCGATGGCGTTGGTGAACTGTGCGGCACCCGCCATCGAGGTGGCGTACTGATAGACATAGAACCCATAATAGAAATGCGGGATGAATGCCCATTCGATGCAATAGTCGGGATTGATCTTGGTGATCCCTTCCGCATCGCCGTAATATTTCTTCAGCAGGCCGCAATAGATGTCGGTCATGCGTTCGCCGGAAAGCGAACCGCCCTTCTCCACCTCCTCATGCAGCGCCAACTGGAATTCGGCGAACATGGTCTGGCGGAAGAAGGTGGTGCGGATCAGCTCCAGCCCCTGCCCCAGATAGTAGAGCTTCTCGGCCTTGTTCTTCGCATGCTCCACCATGTAGTCGTTGAGAAGCATTTCGTTGCCGATCGAGGCCGTCTCGGCGATGAATGTCGAGTAGTCCGACTTTTCGAACGGCTGGTTCTCGGTGGTGAGCAGCGTGTGAACCGCATGGCCCCATTCGTGGACGAAGGTGGTCAGCGATTCATAATCGTCGTGATTGTTGAACAGCAGGTAGGGATGAACGTCGTAGGCCGCGCCGTTCATATAGGCGCCGTTCGCCTTGCCCTCATGCGGGAACAGGTTCATCCAGCGTCCCGCCATGCCTTTTTTCAACAGGCCCGTATATTCGGGGCCATAAGCCGAGGTCACGTCGAGCGCGATCCGCTTGGAATCCGCGACCGAGAATTTCGGCGGATTCGGCAAATCGAAGATCGGCGGATACATGTCGTAATATTTGAGTTCGTCGGTGATGCCGAGCGCCTTCTTGCGCAAGGTGAGATAGCGGTGCAGCACCGGAAGCCCCTTGTTCGCCTGCGCGACCAGCGTGCGATAGACGGTTTCGGGCATGTTGTCGGTGAAGGTGGCCGCGGCAAGCGAATTGGGGAAGTGGCGCACCTTGGCTTCGAACACTTCGCCAAGAACCTGCGCGGTCAACGTCGCGCCCATGGTGCCCTGGAAATCGTGGAACGTCTTCCAGTAGCCGTCGAACACATGCTTGCGGTCGTCGCGGTTCAGCGATTGGCGATATTTGGTGTAAGCCGCCTGATCGATCCGGACCTTCTTTCCGTCGGATAGCGTAATTTCCGGGAATGGCAATTCGCCGTTGGCAAGCTGGCTGTAGATGGAATTGGGCTGGTTCAGCACATTGCCCGCTTCGGCCATCACGCCTTCGGCTTCGACGCCGAGCGTGTGCGGCGCCGCACGCAGCGTGTTGTCGAGGAAGAAGCCGAAGCGCTTTGCCAGTTCCGGCGATTCCTTTTCAAAGGCGTGAACCTTGTCTGCGCCGATGGTGAGGATTTCGGGAGCGAGCCACGCCGTCTTGGCGCTGATCAACGTCTCCAGCGCCTGGGCGGATTGCTGGCGCTCCTGGTTGACGGCGATCTTCACGTTCTCGTCGCCCTTCAGTCCGGCATAGACGCTCAAGCGCGCGCTTTCCTTGCGGACGTGGCTGTAGGCGGACAACGCCTTCAGCATGTCGGCCGCGCTCTTGCCGAGCGTGCCCCTGTATTGCTCAAGGCCTTTTGCCTCTTCCTGGATCTTGTCGTGTTCGGCGGTCCAGGCTTCGGGGCTTTTGTAGAGATCGGAGAGATCCCACATGTAAGCGGGATCATCGGTGGGATCGACGGCGACTTTGTTGGCTGGAGCTGACATGGCGGAGAGAGGGAGCAATACGGTGGAAAGGCACAGCGCCGCGAGGCGCGACCGGGACAATAGCATGGCGAATTCCCCTGTTTTCAGGCGTGAAACCTAGCCGGGCAAGCGCCAGAACCCAAGGGCCACAGGATCACTCCCCTGTGAAGAGGAGATGATATTGTGCCTTTTGGCCCCTATCAGACAGGAATCGATCAGCATGTATAAGTGTGGTTTCAGCCTCGCCGCCACGTTGCTGCTGGCTGCGCCGGCCGCGTCGGCAGCTCCTCCTCCCAAAGTTCATATTTCAGAGTTGCGGGAATTGCCCACGCCCCTTCCCTACCCTTACGACGAGGCGGCCAATGCCAATGCCGATGTGGCCGCGGCGAAGGCGAAAGCGAAGGCGAGCAACAAGCTCCTGCTCATCGACCTTGGCGGAAACTGGTGCGGCGATTGCCGTGCGCTGGCGGGCGTGATGAAACTGCCGGAGGTCAAGGCGTTCCTCGACAAGCACTATGTCGAAGTGTCGGTGGATGTCGGACGGTTCGACCGGAACCTCCAGATACCGGCCCATTATGGAATCACCGAGCGGCTGGAAGGTGTGCCGAGCCTTCTGATCGTCGATCCGAAGACCGACAAGCTCCTCAATGCGGGCCGCGTTTCGGCTTTGGCCGACGCGCGCTCGATGACACCGCAGGCGCTGGCCGACTGGCTCGCCCAATGGACCAAGTGACGCTGGCAGACCTCTCGCATTGATGGGTTCGCGCGATACAATCGCGCCGCCTGACGGAGGGGATTGTGTCCACCATTCATCAACGCCGTATCGGCAGCCATGTCGCGCTGCTGGAATTCGACAACCCGCCGGCCAACGCGCTGGGCCGCGCGATGCGCGCGAAGCTTCGCGAGGCGTTAACCGGCCTCGATGGCGATCTTTCGGTGCGCGCGCTGATCCTGACCGGGCGCGGCAAAGGCTTTTGCAGCGGCGACGACCTGAAGGAGCAGGAAGAAGCGAGCAAGCTCTCGCCCGCCGAACGGGCCGCGCAACTGGGAGACTTCGCCGATGCGATCAACCGGATCGAAGCCTTCCGCGCGCCGGTGATCGCCGCCGTGAACGGATGGTGCATGGGTGGCGGCCTGGAACTCGCGCTTTGCTGCGATGTGCGCATTGCTTCAACGGAAGCGAAGTTCACCTGTTCGGGCGTGAATGTGGGATTGATGGCATCGGCCTATCGCCTGCCGCGGTTGATCGGGGTGGCGCGCGCCAAGCACATGCTGTTCACCGGCACGCCGTACGATGCGCGGACGGCTTATGAGTTTGGCCTCGTCACCGCCGTTCACAAGTCCGACGAACTGGAGCGCGAAGCCATTGCATTGGCCGAACGCATTGCCTCGCGGGCGCCGCTTTCTGTGGAGGCCACGAAGAAGATGGCTGGCCGCGCCTTCGACCTCACACCGGAAGACGCCGCGCGCGTTCAGGGCGAACAGGTTTCGACGCTGGCGCAGAGCGACGATCACAAAGCGGCGCTTGCCGCATTCCGCGAAAAACGCGAGCCGAATTTCTCGAGGCGATAGCCCATATGATAAAGGCGGGACTTCGACCACGTTCCGCCTTCCGGCTTTCGGTGGCAGAAAAGAAACCCGCCAGTCAAAGCATCGGCAGCGAATGGTCGCCGCAATCAAGCAGTCTCAGCACCTTCCGCACCATCAGCCTATCCCGCGGGCTCAAGCGGATGCGCGCGAGGTTCCTCCGCATCCTACCCTGTGTTGTTCTCTCGCGTCCGATGGGCCGATTGCGCAGCGGCCCGTTGAATTGGTGTTTTGGTCCTTATTCGATTATCTCGGAAGGAATATAGCGTATTCATATTTGTGCTTCAAGTCCTATATATAGATATTTTCCTTCATTAGACACAAGATAGGCAAAGAAAAAGGGCGGCGGATTTCTCCGCCGCCCTGCAGAAGTCCTCTAATTTTTTAGAACGTCTTGCTGACGCTGAACCCGATCAGACGGGGATCGGTGGTGAAGACGTTGGTGGTGAGGCCGCTGTCGTCGGAGTTGAGGAACGCGCCGGTAATGGCGGTGTTGTCGAAGGCGTTCTTCACATAAGCCTCGATGGCGAGACCATCCGGGCCATCGACGCGAACGGTGAAATTCACGCTCGTCCACGGCTCAAGCCGGTCGAAGGGTTTGAGGTTATAGACCCGCCACCAGCTTTGGGCTTGCCAATACATGTCGGTGCGAACGGTGGCGGCCCATTCGTCCGCGAAGGGAATGGTGTATTCGGCGCCGACGTTTAGCGTGAAGTGCGGCGAGTTGGGCAATTCGTTACCGCCGAGATTGGCACGTATACCAGCACCGCCATTGATTTCTGGATAGTTCCTCACATCGTAACCCTCGCCTGTGGCGGGATCGATCGTCTCGCTGTAGGCTGGATTCAGCCAACCTCCGCACATATTCCAATAACTTGTGAGGTTATCGGGACGGTCCAAGAGATATTTCTGTGCCACGGAGACGGGGACCACGCAGTTTGAAGGTAACTGCACCCAGGGTTTGGTGACCACGTAGTTGGGATTTCCCTGGGTTCGGTTCATGACATCAATGGAGGTCTCGCCATCGGCGATGCGCGTTCCGAGATAGCCCAGATTGGCGTTCAGACGGAAATGCTCGCTCACAGCGAAGAAACTTTCGAATTCCAATCCCCACATCTTCGCGTCGAAATTCTCGTTGACCGCCGTCCGGTCACGGATCTGAGAGACCTGATAATCCTTATAGTCATAGAAGAAGGCCGAGTTGTTCAGCGTCAGTGCACCGCCAAGAAGAGTATTCTTCGAACCGAGTTCAAACGCATTGACGAATTCAGGTTTGAAAGTTTTTCCGTATTCCACTGCTGTCAGATAAACGGGCGGAAGATTTCCGCGCAGCACCTGAACGTTGAAAAAACCCGGCATGAGCGGATCCTTACCGAGCGCCGCACTTGCGTTGCCCTGTGCAATCATATCGTCATAAGTGGCAAAACCCGGGCTGGGCGGGTTGGCGCCCCCCGCCTTGTAACCGTGAGAATAAGAGGCGTAGACCAGGGTATCGTCGGTGAACGAAAGTTTGGGTTTCCAGTCTACGTTCAGCCGGCCAGTCACCTCACCCCAACGTTGCTTGATGTTTCCCGTTTCCGGGTAGCCAATTGGGGTCGTGCCCGCTGCGGTGAAACCATAGGCCAGTAGGAGCTGACTCGGTACTTCCGTGAACGTCTTGCGGTCGTCTGTGTAACGCAGACCGGCGGTCAGCTTCAAATCGTCCCGGATATTATAATAGGTCTCACCAAAAATGGCCCATGACGAAAGCCTGTAGGGATTGCTGGAGCGGAAGTAGTTGTGCCCCTGACCGTTGATGCTTTCGACCGGATTGGGGTCGATATAGGGGCAGGACGATGTTGGATCATTGCTGGCGACCGGCCCATCCCCCGGCCACCCGCCCAGCAAGCCGCCATTGAAGCCTGAAGCATAACAACGCGTGATATCGACGCCCGTACCGGGCAACCCTTTGTTGAATGGCCGCGTCTCGGCCAGCAATGTCAGCAGATTGTAGAAAACGTAGTAGTCGTCCTGCGTTTTGAAGCGGATGTAGTTGCCGCCAAAACTGAAGTTCAATGGCCCGCTGAAATGGGACTGGAGACGCACTTCCTGACCAAACTGATGGGAAGAAGCCGAGGACTGATCCAGACCAGCAATGCGATTGCTGCAGCCGAGTTGCGGATCGCAGAAGATACCGCCCGGCATCAGATTGTGGTAGTCACCGGAGCTGCCATCGCCATAATTCAGCGCAGAGGTGTCGGTAAAGACTGGATCCGTATTAAAGCGATTATAATCTTGAATCGAATAGACGGAGTCCGTGTTCCAGGTGGTCTGGGACACCAAAGTGAGATTGTCGTTCAAAGCGTAATCAAGATTGAACTCGAATATATCTGCATTGGCGCGATAGATGGGGTCACGAACAGATTCGATTTCGCGCAGATCACGCGACTGCATCCTACCGCCATAGGGGTCGGCAACTTGAATGAAGGTCTGGGGGTGGTTGTTCGCGTCATAGCCGAGAGCTCCCAACGCGCTGCAGCCGGCGCCACAATCTCCTCCGTAAATGATCGGAAAGGTTATAAACGGCAGCGCAAGGCCGTTCACCGTCCCAAAAGCATCATCATCGTAAAGGCTGCCGGGTTTGCAGCCCTGACTGAAAAGAGCACGCCTCATGACGGATGCAGGATTGCCGGGAATAGGTGCAGTAGACGCACTGCCCACCATCTCCGGCCCTGGATCGCGGTGACAAAGCTGTTTGCCGGTGCGCGAGCGGTTGTCCTGCTCTTGGAATCGCTCCCAGACAAAGTCGGCGCGTAGGGCGGGAATGGGTTGGAAACCGACCGTGGTTCGCAGCGACCACAGATCGCGTCCGTTAACCCGGTTCTGGGTCTCCAGATTGTAGTCGTAACCATCGCGCTTTGTCAGCGAACCGGCCATGCGGATGCCGAGTTTGTCGTCCCAGATGGGCACGTTGAGCATTCCGACCATGCGTTTGCTGTCGTAGTTTCCGACTTCGCCCTTGATGCTGCCCTCGAAATGGTCGAGTTCCGGTTTGGCGGAAACCACGTTGATGACGCCGCCAGTGGCGTTGCGTCCGTAGAGCGTGCCTTGCGGCCCGCGCAACACCTGCACGCTCTCCACGTCGAAGAATTCCTGTTCGAACAGGCGATTGTGGATAAGTCCCGAGTCGTTGAAGCTGACTGCAACGCCTGGATCGGTGGTGGCTGAGATCGCCTGCGTACCGACGCCGCGAATTTGCACGTTATAGCTCGCGAAATTGGTCTTGGTGAAGGTCATGTTCGGCACGGATTTCAGCAAGTCCGGGCCGCCTTCGATCTTTTGCGCGGTGAGTTGTTCGGCGCTTAATTCGGTGATGGCGATGGGGATCGATTGCACATCGGTGGTGCCGAGTTTCGACGATGTAACCGTCACCGTTTCAACCATTGCCGCGCGTGCAGGCGTGGCTTGTGCAAGTTGCATCGGCGGCAGGTCGGAGGCATTGCTGCTTTGACGTTCGCCGCGCACGATGGTCACGGTGCCGGTCGCGCGTCGTTCCATCACGAAGCCGGTGCCGCTCAACAATTTGCTGAGTGCTGCGTCAGGCGTCACTGCGCCGGAGACGCCTTGGGTGTGGACGCCTTTTACTGCGTCGTCGGAATACATCAGGCGGATGCCGGCCTGTTGCGAATAGGCGTTGAGCGCGGCTTCGAGGTCTCCGCCCGGAATGTTGAATTCGGCGGCGTAGGCGGTTGTTGCGAGCGCTGCGGCGCAGGCGGCGGAGGAAAGGAAGCGTGCCGCCGCACGCGCCTTTCCATTTTGCAGGCAATGGATTTGCGAAAGCAACGCCCCCTCACCCCGACCCTCTCCCCCGTTGGGGGAGAGGGAGACGTTTTCGTGCTGGGTTTTTGAAATCGGTGACATGTATTCCCCCCGTTTGAAACCTGACCGTTAGCGTGAAATGACCGTTTCTCCGTTGCGCGTGCTGACGTGCAAACCGAAGACGGCATGGGCTGCGTCGGCGAAGGCGGCGATGTCGCCTGTCTGGAACGTGCCGTTGATCGTGAGCCGGGCCGATGCAGGATCGTCGATGACGACCTTGTTCGTGTTGTAGCGGTTGAACTCGGCCGCCGCTTCGGCGAGCGTTGTGTGGCGGAAGACGATCATGCCGCTGCGCCAGCCAAGCGAATCCACGATTTCCTTGCGCGGTTGCTGCATCACGGCGGCGGAATGGGCGGTGGCGATCACCACGTCGCCGGGCTTCATCGACAGCGACTTCACGCGGCCGTCGGCGGAATCGAAGCGCACTTCGCCTTCGAGCAGCGACACTTCGAGCCGGGCCGCATCGCGGCGGACGCGAAATTTGGTGCCGATGTCAGTGATGCGGTGGCCGTCTGCCTTGATGATGAACAGCCGTTTCGGATCGTGCTTGATCTGGAAATAGGCCTCGCCTTTCAAAAGCGTGACCACTTTCTCCGCGCCTGCGGAATGGAAGCGGATGGCGGTATTGGTGTTGAGTTCGATTTCCGAACCATCGGTGAGCGCGATGGTTTTGCGTTCGCCGAGCGCGGTCGCATAGACGGCATCGTTCGTTCGTTGCTGCGAATGGCGCAGCCAGAAATTGCCCGCTGCCCCGGAAATCGCGATCAGCGCCACACCCGCCGCGATCTTCAACACGCGCGAAGGGATTTTCGATTCTGCTGGCGCTGCCGCCTTGTCACGGCGCAATGCGGCGAGGCGATCCGCCCTGCCCCACGCGGCTTTCAGGCGCCAATAGGCCACGCGATTGGCGATGTCCTCTTCCAGCCAGACATTGAGCGCGGCTTCGTCGGCATCGCTCCAGCTTTCGAGGGTTTTGCGGCGCAGCCAGCTTGCAGCCTGCGTGTTTTTTTCCGCCGCGAATTTTTCACCCGGGGCGATCATTGCGTCCTCCGGATTTCGTGCGGTTCGCCGTAGAGCATATCGGCAAGCGCGCACATGCCTTTGTCGATATGTTCGGAAACCGTGGCTTCGGAAA
>DASZYI010000043.1:0-4361 GCA_035545475.1 Rhizomicrobium sp. | reverse complement strand
TTGCCTTTTTCGAAACCGGTCTTGGCTTCCTCGAAGCGTTCGGCGCGCAAGAGCAGACTGGCCCGGTCGAACTCCAGCGCCGGAACGCCGGGCACGGCGTCGATGGCCGCTTCATAGGAACTGAGGAATTCGTCGTTGCGCTCCAGGCGGTAGAGCAGATGGTTCAATTCGCGATGCGCCGCCATGTCGAGCGGATTGCGCATGATGGCGCGGCGATAGGCTTCGATTGCTTCTTCATATTTGCCGAGCCGATGAAGAACCGAGCCGCGCACGCAATCGACAAACGGCATGTCGGGGGCAAAGCCCTGCGCGGTGTTGAGAAGCCCCAATGCCTCCATGTCGCGCCGCTGGGCGGCCACGGCGACACCGAGATTGTAATAGAGGGCGGAGGCCTGACGCGGATCGAGCCGGTTCTGGCGAATGGTGATGACCGCAAGCGCTTCGGCTTCGCGGTGGCGGCGCTGCTCGTTGAGGTTCGCAACCAGACTTTGCTTCGCCATCATCAGGTTCGGCTGCAGCCGCAAGGCATCGCGAAAGCTCTTTTCCGCTTCGACATGACGGCGCTCATAGGAAAGCGCAAGTCCGAGATTGAGATGGCCTTCGGCGAAATTGGGCTTCAGCATCACCGCCTGCCGGAAGGCATCGATGGCCTCCGCATTGCGATTGGCGCGGTTGAGCGCCTGCCCCAGCGAGTTCAATACGTTCGGCTGATCCGGGTTGATCGCCAATGCCAGGCGATATTGTTCTTCGGCTTCCGCGAAACGCCCCTGCGACGCGCGCAACGCGCCCACCGCGTGCAGGACTTCCGGGTCATCCGACGCCAGCCCAATCACTTGTTGCAGCAGCGCTTCGCCTTCGGCAGCTTCGTTGCGCTGCAGCTTCTCGACGGCTTCGGCCAGCAGCGCCTGCGCGCGCTTGGCTCCCGGTTTTCTCGTGATCGTCGTGGTCATGCGGCGTCCGTCAGATATCCGGTTTCGGGGCGGAACTGCCGCACTTGCGAAGGCTCCTTACCCCCCCTACCCTCAAAGCTTCGCTATTGAACCGAGAGAGACAAGATGACATCGCAGCGCTTCGAGGGTACAGACAAATATGTCGCAACGGAGGACTTACGGGTCGCCGTCAATGCGGCCATCGCGTTGGAGCGGCCCCTGCTCATCAAGGGCGAGCCGGGCACCGGCAAAACGGAACTGGCCTTCCAGGTCGCCGATGCGCTCAAGACGCCGCTGATCACCTGGCATGTGAAGTCCACCACCAAGGCGCAACAGGGCCTCTACGAATACGATGCCGTGACGCGGCTGCGCGATTCCCAGCTCGGCGACGAACGCGTCAAGGACGTGAAGAACTACATCAAGCAGGGAAAGCTGTGGGAAGCGTTCGCCGCCAAGACTCGTTCGATCCTTCTGATCGACGAGATCGACAAGGCTGACATCGAGTTCCCGAACGATCTTCTGCTCGAACTCGATCGCATGGAATTCTTCGTCTACGAGACGGGCGAAACGATCAAGGCGAAGCAGCGCCCGATCGTGATGATCACCTCCAACAACGAAAAGGAATTGCCCGACGCATTCCTGCGCCGCTGCTTCTTCCACTACATCAAATTCCCCGACCGCGAGACGATGCAGAAGATCGTCGACGTGCACTATCCGGACATCAAGCAGAAGCTGGTGTCGGAAGCGCTCAACGTCTTCTATCAGATCCGCGACGTGCCGGGCCTCAAGAAGAAGCCCTCCACCAGCGAATTGCTCGACTGGCTGAAACTGCTTTTGAACGAAGACGTGCCGCCGGAAGCGCTGAAGGAAAAAGACCCCACCAAGCTGATCCCGCCGCTGCACGGCGCGCTGCTCAAGAACGAACAGGACGTGCATCTGTTCGAACGTCTGGCGTTCCTGGCGCGGCGCGAGAGGAATTGATCGCACGATGAGGCTGACGTTTGCCGTTTCCGGTGCGGTGCTTCTGGCAAGCGCCGCCCTCGCGCAACCCGTCGGCATGGATGTGTTCAGCGAAGGCAAGAACGGCGACAAGATCCACACCGCTTCCGGTTTCGTCTGTCCGCATGCCATCGGCACTTTCGTGCGCGACGCGGCGGGCGAGACCGATCCCGAAAAGCAGACGGCCTCGTGCAATTACTCCACGCTCGATGGCGTGTATGGCAGCATCACCTTGGTGCCGCTGACGGATGGCTATCAGCCGAAAACGTCTCTTGCCCCTCAGTTCGAACAGCAGCAGGCGACCGGCGGAAAAATGGTGTGGCAGGGCACGGTGAATGTCGGCAAGCCGCCGCTCGCCGTCTATGTCCGTCTCTATCAAACAGCCAAGCTGGAAGACCTCAAATACACGGTTCTCTATTCGGGAAGCGTGGTGAAGAACTGGGCGGTCGAAACGACCATCGAATATGCCGATCCGCGCGACGTGCCGGAAAAGAATGCGTTTCTCAACGGCGTCTACGAGGCGGCGCTGGCCGAGATCGGCAAATAACGGCTTTGGACAGCGGCAGTTTCCCGTCTTAATATCCTCCTATCGCTATTGGGATTAAGCCATGTTCTTTCAATTCTTCGACGAGCTGCGCGCGGCCAAGGTGCCCGTCACGCTCAAGGAATATCTGGCGCTGATGGACGCGCTGTCGAAAGACGTCATCGACCTCAAGATCGACGATTTCTATTTCCTCTCGCGCACCGTGCTGGTGAAGGACGAGAAGAATCTCGACAAGTTCGACCGCGTGTTCGGCCATGTCTTCAAGGGTCTTGAAGCGGTCGATCCGTCCCTGCTCGCGCAACTGCCGGAAGAATGGCTGAAAGCGCTGACCGAGAAATTCCTGAGCGAAGAAGAAAAGAAACAGATCGAGGCGCTCGGCGGCTGGGAAAAGCTGATGGAGACGTTGAAGCAGCGTCTCGAAGAACAGAAGAAGCGCCACGAAGGCGGCAACAAGATGATCGGCTCGGGCGGCACCTCGCCGTTCGGCAATTCCGGCTACAATCCCGAAGGCGTGCGCATCGGCCAGGACAAATCGCGCCACGGCAAGGCCGTGAAGGTGTGGGACCAACGCGAATACAAGAACCTCGACGATTCTGTCGAACTCGGCACGCGCAACATCAAGGTCGCGCTGCGCCGCTTGCGCAAATGGGCGCGGCAGGGCGCCGAAACCGAACTCGATCTGCCGGGCACGATTCAGGATACCGCCAACAAGGGATATCTCGATCTGCGCCTGGTGCCGGAACGCCACAACACGGTGAAGGTGCTGCTGTTCTTCGATATCGGCGGCTCGATGGATGCTTACATCAAGCTCTGCGAAGAACTGTTCAGCGCCGCCAAGACCGAATTCAAGCACATGGAATTCTTCTATTTCCACAACTGCCTCTACGAGAGCGTGTGGAAGGACAATCGCCGCCGTCACAACGAAAAGACCAACACCTGGGACGTGCTGCACAAATTTCCGCACGACTACAAAGTGATCTTCGTGGGCGACGCAACGATGAGCCCGTATGAAATCACCTATCCCGGCGGCAGCGTCGAACATTGGAACGAGGAAGCGGGTGCTGTCTGGCTCGATCGTGTGGCGCAGATTTATCCGCATGTGGTGTGGCTCAACCCCGTTGCGCAGAAGCATTGGGAATACACACCCTCGATTGGGCTGATCGGCCAGATCATGAACAACCGCATGTTCCCGCTCACGCTCGGCGGCCTCGATGCGGCGATGCGCGAATTGAACCGCTAACGCCGAAGGGAACGCCATGCTGCAGGTCCATCACCTCAACAATTCGCGCTCGCAACGCATCCTTTGGTTGCTCGAGGAATTGGGTGCGCCGTACGAGATTGTGAAATACCAGCGCATGACGCCGGTGCCGCTGGCGCCGCCGGAACTGAAGGCGGTGCATCCGCTCGGCAAATCGCCCGTGATCACGGAGAACGGCAAGACAATCGCGGAATCGGGCGCCATCGTCGAATATCTCATCGACAAGCACGGCAAGGGAAAGTTCAAACCCGCCGAAGGCAGCGACGATCACTGGAAATATATTGAATGGATGCATTTCGCCGAAGGCTCGGCGATGCTCCCGCTGTTGATGGCGCTCTATACCGGCATGCTGGGCGATGCCGCGGCGATGCTGAAGCCGCGTGTCGACAGCGAGATCGCCAATCATCTGTCCTATATGGAAGACGCCATAAAGGGCCGCGATTATTTCGTCGGCAACGACCTCACCGGCGCCGACATCATGCTGCTCTTCGTGCTGGAAGCGGCGGGCGCCCGTCTTGAGCCTTATCCGTTGCTCATGGCCTATCGCAAACGGATGCAGGCGCGTCCGGCCTATCAGCGCGCCATCGAAAAAGGCGGGCCGTATCAGTTGATGAGCCGCTGATACGGTTCC
>DASZYI010000042.1:0-30703 GCA_035545475.1 Rhizomicrobium sp. | reverse complement strand
CTATCCAAACCGTCCCTTGAGGGACGTCACGCCGGATCCGTTGGTGAAACCGGACGAAGGCATCAAGAAGGGGCAGGACGAATGATTAGGAACCATCGCAGACAATTTTCGCTTTTTAAGGCATTGATGACATGCGCCTCGATCGCAGGTCTGACCGCAGGCTTCGGCGCAGCGCCGGCTCTTGCCCAGGCAGATACGGAAGTTGCTTCCGGTGGCATCGAAACCGTCGTCGTGACCGCGGAAAAGCGCGAACAGAACATCCAGTCCGTGGGGATGTCGATCTCCGCCTTCAGCGGCGACATGCTCGAACAGAACAACATCTCATCGGTCGCGGAATTGGCGTCCTATGTTCCTGGTCTGCAAATCACCCAGTCGAATAACAATCGCAACTCGCAGATCATCATCCGCAATGTCGGCACCTCCGGCACCAATCCCGGAACGGAGCCTGACGTGGGCGTGTTCCTCGACGGCGTGTTCATTCCCGTTGCCGGCCCCATCTACAGCGAAGTTACCGATATCGCGACGGTTGAAGTGCTGCGCGGGCCGCAAGGTACGCTTTATGGCCGCAACACGCCGGTCGGCGCCGTCAACGTCACAACGCGGGCGCCGACGCAAGAGACCGAAGGTATGATCGACCTGCAAGCCGGCAACTACGGGCAGTTGCGTGCGACGGGCTATTTCGGCGGCGGCATCACCGACGATCTCGCCGGCCGCATGTCGTTCTGGACCGACCGCAACAGCGGCTACCTGTTGAACCTCTACAACAACGAACGCGTGATGAAGCGCGACCAATACGGCGGCAGGGGCCGTCTGCGCTGGACGCCGGATGACGATACGACCGTCGATTTCATCGGCTATTACGGCCGAATCGATGCCGAGAACAATTCCGGCATGCAGATCGATCCGCTTGGACCCGGTGGAATCGTGTTCGGTTACAATCCGACGCCCACAAGCTTCGATACCTCTCCCTTCATCATCTCGCAAAAGGCGGCCAACCCGAATCATCCCTATGTGGTGACCGGCAAGTGGGAAGTGAACTCCGCTTCGGGCGCGCCGGAAACGACGACGACGTGGGGCGCTTCGGTTTCGGCGAGCCGCAACATCCCGATGCTGGATGCGACGCTGATCGATATCCTCGCCTACAATTCCTATGTGGACAATGCGCCGAACCAGGGCGGCGGCAGCTTGCCGCTCGCCATCGTCGACAACCTGCAAAAGACGCTGGTCAGTTCCACCAGCAACGAATTGCGGCTGGTGTCGAACGGCCATCACTTTATCGACTACGTTGCGGGTTTTTACCTGTTCCACGACGATCTGGCCTATCACATCAACCTCACCATCGGTGAAGGCGCGACACGCAACTGGCCGGCCAACATCGGCGGCGGCGGCAAGATGCATATCGGCGACACCAACACCGTCAACTACGCGCAGCACACCAATTCGGCTGCCGGGTACGGCCAGGTCACGGTCAACCTCACTGACGATCTGAGAGCGATTGGCGGGTTGCGCTACAGCTATGACGCGAAAGGTTCGACCATCGAAGCCACGCTTTCCAACATCGCCGGCAATACAGTCTCCGGCCCTGCGATGCAGCAATACAAACCCGGTTCGCTGGCGGGTTCGATCTCCAGTAACAGTTGGACCTACATGTATGGCGGCCAATACGATCTGATGAAGGACGTGATGGCCTATTTCACCATCAGCTCCGGCTTCAAGGATGGCGGCTTCAACTCACGTTCGGCTACGGCAACGCCCTTCGCGTTCGATCCGGAAACGTCGACCAACTACGAAATCGGCGCGAAGACCGCATGGTTCGACAACAAACTCATTCTCAACCTCGATTTCTATCACATGCTGGTTCACGGCTATCAGCAGTCGACCTTGCTGCCGACGGGCGTGGGTTTTGTGATCAGCAATGCCGGAAATTTCCGCACCAACGGTGTCGAATTGGATTTGCAGGCAAAGCCCTTTGAACCGCTGACATTGACGGGCGGCCTGGGCTACGCGGATAGCATCATCACCGGCGGCGACGATCGCGCGCAATGCGATCAGACCTATCCCTATGCCGGATCAGAGCCCCCGCCCAGCTCCGGCCCATATACGGACTCGTCGAAGGCCTATTGCAATTTCAACGGCAAGGTGTTGCCGATGGCACCGAAATGGCAGTGGAATGTCGGCGCACGGTTCGAACAGCGCTGGATGGAGAGCTCGGTCAACTGGTTTGCCCAGGCCAACGTCAACGGCGTCAGCGGACAATACCTCGACGCGCTTCTCGATCCGCGCGCATGGCAGGAAAGCTATGCGCTGTTCAACGCTTCCGTTGGCGTCGAACCCGACAGTGGCAAGTGGCGCGTCTCGCTCTGGGGTAAGAACATCGGCGACAAGAAATACTTCGTGGCGGCGGCAGCCCAGACACAGGCGGCCAATGTCAGCGCGGGAGGAACCAAGGCCATCAACGGTTATGTCGGCTGGCCGGGCATTCCGCGCACCTTCGGTATACAAGCAAGCTACTGGTTGTAGCTTTCGGGGGCAGGCCGGGCGGCTTTGTGAGCCGCCCGGTTCCTCGCTCCTTCGGCCAATGACGGGAGCGGGTGGTGCATGAGCGATACAGGACCGGGACGCATGGGCTGGCTGATCGTCGCCATGATGTTCACCTTTATGCTCTTGAACTTCGCCAGCAAGGTGGTCCTGGGTCTGGCCGCCGTTCCCATCATGCGGGAAATGCACCTCACCCACGAACAATTCGGAACGCTCTCGGCAAGTTTCTTCTATCTGTTCTCGCTTTCCTGTCTCGTGATCGGTTTCACGGTCAACCGCATCCGCACCACGCTCGTGATTGGAGTGATGAGTTTCGTGTGGTCGGTCTGCCAGCTATTGGCGATCGGCAATATCGGCTACGGATTCCTGCTGTTCACCCGCGTCGCCCTCGGCGCCGGCGAAGGGCCGGCCTATCCGGTTGGGATTCACGCCGTCTATAAATGGTTTCCGAGCGACCGCCGCACGCTTCCCGCAGCCATCATTTCGCAAGGTTCCAGTGTCGGCGTGGTATTGGCATTGCCTCTGCTCAATATCCTCGTCGTCAGCGTTTCCTGGCATTGGGCATTCGGCGTCATCGGTCTGCTCACCCTGTTGTGGACGGCCGTCTGGCTTGTCGTCGGCCGCGAAGGCCCGCTTGAAGATCGCGAGACCGCAGGCGCGCAAAGTCCGCAACGCGTTCCCTATCGCAGGCTTCTTCTGAACCCCACTCTGCTTGCCGCGTGGTTGTGCGGGTTCGGCGGCTATTGGGGCGTGGCGCTGCTCGTCTCCTGGTTCACACCTTATATCGTGGAAGGTCTGGGCTTCTCGCAACGCGAAGCGGGCTATATGAGCACCGCGCCCTGGGCCGCTTCGATCTTCATCGCCATCATCTGCAGCATGTGGTCGGAACGTCTGGTGAAACGCGGCGTATCGCGAAGACTGGCGCTCGGCGTCTTCGGCGGCGGGATGGTCGCGATGGGAGGTGCGGCCCTCATCGTCGCGCCGTTCATCGGTTCGCCGCTCCTGGCCTTCGTCTTGATCGTGCTCGGCCTTTCGTTGCCGTCGGTGATCTATTCCATGCAGCCCGCCATAGCAGCCGAACTCGTGCCGGTGTCGCAGCGCGGCGCGATCCTTTCCATCGGCACCGCCATCTGGTCCAGCTCGGGCATGATCGCGCCCGTGGTGATGGGCAAGCTTATCGACATCGGCCACGCTTCGGCCGACGGTTACGAGCGCGGGTTTGTCGTCGCCGGTATCATAGCGCTGGTGGCGGGCCTGATCGGCGTCCTCATCATCAATCCCGAAAAGGCTGCGCGACAACTACGCGGCGCCGGCGATCAAAGATCGGAACTCGGCCGCTCCATCGCGCGCCCGGCAGCGGACGGACGCAACGCATGAGCGGACGTCTCGAAGGCAAGGCCGCTCTCATCACGGGCGGCGCTCAGGGACTTGGCGCTGCGACGGCGCATCTGTTCGCGCGCGAAGGTGCGCGCGTGGCCATCAGCGACATCAATCGGGAGGGCGCGCAATCGGTCGCCGACGAGATCAACGCGGCCCGTCCCAATTCCGCCATCGCAATCCTGCACGACGTAACGGACGAAAGTCAGTGGCAGCGTGCCATTGCCGAAACAGAAAAGGCCTTCGGCGGCCTGCATGTGCTGGTCAACAATGCGGGCATCGCGCTTGCTCGGTCGATTGAAGATCTGAGTCTGGAGGATTGGCGCCGCGTTCATGCCATCGATCTGGATGGCGTGTTCCTCGGCTGCAAGACCGTCATCGCGCCCATGGCGCGAACGGTGAAGGCCACCGGTCTCGGCGGCTCCATCGTCAACATCTCGTCGATCGCCGGCATCATCGCCGGCCACAATATGGCGGCCTACAATTCCGCCAAAGCCGCGGTGGGCCATCTTTCGAAATCGGTGGCTCTGCATTGCGCGCGCAAAGGCTACGGCATCCGTTCGAATTCGGTGCATCCCGTCTTCGTTGCCACGCCGATACTGGATCATCATGTGCAACGCCAGGGCAGCAAAGAGGCGGCCTATGCCAAACTTGGCAGCCAAGTGCCGCTCGGGCGCATCGCCGAACCGGACGATGTGGCCTACGCGGTTCTTTATCTGGCGTCGGATGAATCCAAATTCGTCACCGGCTCCGAACTGAAAGTCGACGGAGGTATTTCCGCGATGTGAGGGGCGCGTTGCGCATCGCAGAAGACGAAAAGACAAAGCGAAGAATGTAACGGCAATGAAAACTCCAAACCTCGCAATCGCGGCAATTCTGGTGTGTGCGGGCGGTTCGACTGGGTATGCCGCAGAAACCTCCACTCCTCCCGGCGCGACCTACAAGAGCGATAGACCGGCCGACGAGCGCCGTGCCTTCTTCGGCGAATTGCATCTGCACACCGGCCAATCCTTCGATGCCTGGACCTTCGGTTCGAGAGTGACGCCCGACCAGGCCTATAAATTCGGCCGCGGCGAAACCGTCATGGTGCCGGCCTCCCAGGTGAATGCCGAACAGGGCTTGCACGAAGATCACGACGTTCCGGCAAAGCGCGCCTGGCCGCTCGACTTCATGGCAGTCACCGATCATTCCGAATATATGGGCGTGCTGAACCAACTCGACGATCCGGGCAATCCCGTCTCGCAATTGCCGGCGTCCAAGAAGATCATGGAGGATCCGGGTTCAGCCTACTACTTCGTGCGCGGCAACAAGAGGAGCAATTCTCCGGAAACGGCCGCCAAATTCCACGTCAAGGAAGCGATGGCGTCCGCCTGGGACCGCCAGGTCGCCGCCGCCAACAGCAATTACGAACCCGGCACCTTCACCACTTTCGTCGCCTATGAATGGACTGCCCTTGCACAAGGCAAATACAATCTGCACCGCAACGTGATCTTCAACTCAGATCACGCACCGCTGCCTTTCTCGTCCACCGACTCCAATAAGCCGGAAGATCTCTGGGCCTATCTCGACAAGGCCCGCGCAAACGGCATCGACGTGATCGCCATTCCGCACAATGGCAACGTCTCCGGCGGGCTGATGTATGACTGGAACGATTCGCAAGGCCGCGCAATCGACGAACATTATGCCCAGGAACGCGCGCTTAACGAACCGCTGACCGAAATCGCGCAGACCAAGGGCCAGTCCGAAACCGTGCCCGAACTGTCACCGACCGATGAGTTCGCCAATTTCGAAATCTTCGATCACCTCATCTCCTGGCCCAATGAGAAGGCCGAGCCCAACGGCAGCTTTGTGCGGCAAGCCTATGGCCGCGGCATGATCATCCAGAAATCGGTGGGCGTGAATCCGTACAAATACGGCGTCGTCGGCGGAAGTGACATCCACAACGGCCTTACCGTGTCCGACGAAAGCGGCTTCGCCAGTGAGATTTCGGGCCTCGATCCCAACACGATGCTGCCGAAAGGCGACATGGCCAAACGCGATCTCGGCATCATCAAGGTGCCCGCGCGGCTCGATTGGAACCACGTCCTCAATCACGCGCCGCCCACCATGGAGCGTCCGCTGATCTTCAGCTCCGCCGGTCTCACCGGCGTATGGGCGGAAGAGAACACGCGCAATTCCATCTTCGCTGCCCTGAAACGCAAGGAGACATTCGCCACCTCCGGCACGCGAATCCGCGTGCGCATGTTCGCGGGCTGGAAATACAAGCCAGGCCTGATGGCCCATTCCGATTGGGTGGTGACGGCCTATCGCGACGGCGTGCCGATGGGCGGCGATCTGCCGGCCCGCGTCAAACCCGCAGCACCGCGTCTCCTGATCGAAGCGATGAAGGATCCCGACGGCGCCAATCTCGATCGCATTCAGGTCGTCAAGGTCTGGCTCGACGGCAAGGGCTATAAAGAGAAGCTGTTCGACGTCGCACTCTCCGGTGGCCGCAAGGACGATCCGAAAACAGGCCGTGCGCCGGCGGTTGGCAACACGGTCGATTTGAAGACCGGCAAATACACCAACACCATCGGCGCCCCCACCTTGAGCACAGAATGGAAAGACCCGGAATTCGATCCGGCCAGCCCCACCGTCTATTACGCGCGCGTGCTCGAAATCCCGACCCCGCGGTGGAGCACCTTGCTCGCCATCAAGAACGACCTTCCGATCCCGGCCGAAGCGCCAGCGACCCTTCAGGAACGCGCCTGGTCTTCACCGGTTTGGTACACGCCCGCGTCCCGCAATTGAGCGATGGTGGAATTTCGATGAAGGCATATGCGCTGACAGCTTTGATGCTCGCCGCATCATCGACCGCTGCATGGGCAGGCGAGGTCTCGACGCCGCCGAACGCCGTCTACAAATCCAACGTCCTGCCGCAGGATCGCCGCGTCTTCTTCGGCGAACTTCACCTTCACACCACGGAATCCTTCGATGCCTGGATCTGGGGCACCAAGGTCACGCCCGATCAGGCTTACAAATTCGCCCGCGGCGAAACCATCATGGTGCCGCCGGGCCAATATGGCCGCCAGAACGTGGCCGGGTTCGACAAGGCGGTTCCCGCCAGGCGCGCCTGGCCGCTCGATTTCACCGCCGTCACCGATCATTCCGAATATATGGGCGCGCTGCACGAGTTGGACGATCCCAACAGCGCGTTCTCCAAATCCGAACTCGGCGCCAAAATCCGCGGACTCGGCAAGGGCGCCTTCCGCTTTATCGTCAACATGCAGCAGAACAATCCCAAGGCGCTCGAAGGTGCTGCGAAAGAATCCGGCGTCTGGGCCATCGAACAGAAGGCGGCCAATGACAATTACGAACCGGGCAAGTTCACCACCTTCATCGGTTATGAATGGTCCGAAACGCCGGGCGAACGCCATCTCCACCGCAACGTGATCTTCAATGCCGATCACGCGCCCGCGCCTTTTACCTCCCTCGATTCGTCGAGGCCGGAAGATCTCTGGAAATATATCGACGGCGTTCACGCGCAAGGTATCGATGCCATCGCCATTCCGCACAACGCCAATCTCAGCGGCGGGTTGATGTTCGACTGGAACATGTCCAACGGCAAACCGATGGATGCCGATTATGCCCAGCAGCGCATGTTGCACGAACCGTTGACGGAAATCGTGCAGAACAAGGGCCAATCCGATACGCGGCCCGAACTCTCGCCCAATGACGAGTTCGCCAATTTCGAGGTGATCGATCACATCTATGCGGGCGAAAAAGAAGCCTCGCTTCATCATGGCGCGTCGGTGCGCGAAGCCTATGGCCGCGGGCTCATCATTCAATCCCGCGTGGGCGTCAATCCGTTTCGCATGGGCGTGGTGGGCGGCAGCGATTATCACAACGGCCTGAGCGCCAGCGACGAGAACGCGACCGTCGGTGGCTTCGGCCCGCTCGATCCGAAAACCATGGCGTTAAGCGATCCCGAGAAGCGCCTCAACGAACAACCCGGTGCCGTGAAAGGTGCGGGCAAGCTCGGCCAGAACAATCTGGTCACGCTCAGTTCGGCGGGCATCACCGGTGTTTGGGCGGAAGAGAACAACCGCAATTCGATCTTCGCCGCGCTGAAACGCAAGGAGACATTTGCAACCTCCGGCACCCGCATCCGCGTGCGCATGTTCGCAAGCTGGAACTATGCCCCAGGTCTTCTTTCGAAACCGTCCTGGGTGGCAACTGCCTATCGCGACGGCGTTCCGATGGGCAGCGATCTTCCAGCCAGGCCGAAAGACGCAGGCGCCCCCACCTTTCTTTTGCAGGCCTCGAAAGATCCCGATGGCGCGAACCTCGATCGCATCCAGATCATCAAGGTCTGGCTCGAAGGCAGCGAATACAAGGAAAAGGTTTTCGACATCGCACTATCGGACAACCGCAAGGACGATCCGAAGACGGGTCATGCGCCGCCCGTAGGCAACACCGTAGATCTGACGACCGGAAAATATACCAACACCATCGGTGCGGCCACGCTCTCCGGCGAATGGACGGATCCGGAATTCGATGCGTCGAAACCCGCAGTTTATTACGCGCGCGTGCTCGAAATTCCCACGCCGCGGTGGAGCACCTTGGTGGCGCTCAAATACCATCTACCGTTCTCGACCGAAGTGCCGGCCACCATTCAGGAGCGGGCCTGGGGTTCGCCGGTTTGGTACACGCCGGTCGTCCATTGAATAAAAAATAGGGAAAACACATGTCTGAATTGGAAATCGCGGGTAAATCCGTACTCATCACTGGCGGCTGCGGCGGAATCGGAATGGGGATCGCCGAAGCCTTCGCGAAGCTCGGCAAGACCGTCTTTCTTGCCGACCGCAACACCGCGCCCGCAGAAGATTTGCGCAAGCGCCACGCGAATGTGCATTGCATCGATGTGGATCTGGGCGATTTCGCCGAGATCGACAGGAAACTCAAACCGCTTCTGACGGGCGACGACGCCCCCGAAATCCTCGTCAACGGCGTAGGCTTTTCGCCGAAATACGCGCCCTCGGGCGAACGCTGGACGGCCTGGAGCATGCCGCTTTCACATTGGCGCGAAGTGCTCTCCGTCGATCTCGATTCCATCTTCTACACAAGCGCGCTTGCCATCCCCAAAATGATCGACCGCCGCTATGGCCGCATCGTCAATATCGCCTCTATGGTCTCGCGCACCAGCGGCGGCGGCGTTGCGCCCGTGCATTATGTCACCGCCAAGACCGCGCTTCTGGGCCTGACGCGCGCCACCGCCCATGAAACGGGCCAATACGGCATCACCGTCAATGCGATCAATCCGGGTCGCATCGATACGCCGATGATCCGCGACGTACCCGACAAGGTGAACGAGTCGATTGCGCGCAGCATTCCGCTCAAACGGTTGGGTACGCCGCAGGATGTTGCGGGATCGGTCGTTTTTCTCGCTTCGCGCCTCGCCGACTATCTCACCGGCGTCGTCATCGAGGTGAACGGCGGCATGTATATGGCGTAGGCCGGCGCGCGTCATGCCTTTTCCACATGGCGCTGCGCACGACAAAGCATTTTACCTGACCGGGCAAAAACCGGATTTTGCCGCCGCATAAGCCGCGCGGCCGGCGCACCTCATTGGGGAATGTTCGAACATGAAGCTGAAAGGCGCCGATGCCTTTGTACGTCTGCTCAAGGGTTTTGGAGTGACCGATATTTTCGGCATTCCGGGGGACAGCCTTGGCTTCTACGATGCGATCTATCGCGATGGCGGCATCCGCCACATCCTTGTCCGGCATGAGCAGGGCGCGGCGCATATGGCGGACGGTTACGCCCGCGTTTCGGGTCGCGTCGGTATATGCGATGCGTCGTCAGGGCCGGGCGTAACCAATCTCGTCACCGGACTGGCAACGGCCAATGCGGATTCCGTTCCCGTCATCGCCATTGCCACCACGTCGCCCACAAAATTGCGCCTGCGCGGCAACTTCCAGGAACTCGATCAGCCTTCTTTGCTAAAGCCCGTGACGAAAGCCGTGATCGAGATCGACCAGCCGGAACGCATTCCCGAACTCGTGAAACGCGCCTTCCGTATCGCAACCACCGGCCGGCCCGGCCCCGTCGCGATCAACGTCCCGCTCGACGTCTTTTTCCGCAGCGCCGAATATCAAGACAGCGATTTCGCTTGCGAATCCGCCTTCGGCCGCTTCCCGGCCTTGCGGGTGCGGCCGCAGCGCGAAGATGCCGCCCATGTGCTCGATGCCCTGCGTGCCGCGAAAAAGCCGGTGATATGGTGCGGCGGCGGCGCGGTGATGGCGGGCGCGAGCGCGGAAATCCAGGCCTTCGCCGAATTGACCGGCATTCCCGTCACCACCACCTATATGGGCAAAGGTTCGATTGCCGAGACACATCCGTTGAGCCTCGGTCCGGCGGGCCAGCTTGGCCGTCCCGTGACCAATCAATATCTGGCCGATGTCGATCTCGTTCTGGCCGTCGGTTCGCGTTTCACCAATGTCGATACCGCGAACTGGACCGTGCCGAAGCGCGGTGTCTCGATGATCCAGGTCGATATCGACCCTGCGGAGATCGGCAAGAATTACGATGTCTCATATTCCGTCTGGAGCGACGCCAAACTCTTCTTCGAGGAATTGAATGCCGCCGCGCGCGACCTGAGTTGGAACCGCGCCGGCGACACCGTCTCCTCTATACGCAGCGCTTGGCTCGCCGAGCGCGGCATCGCAAGCCCCCAGTCCGCACCGGCGGATGACGAGCCCGTTCATCCGCTGCAGGTCATCCGCGCGCTGCGCGAGCAGATGGCGCCGGATGACACGCTGATCTGCGATTCCGGTTTCAACCAGATTTGGGGGGGACAATATTTCGAGGTGCAGCGTCCGGGCCGTTACTATGTCGGCCCGCGTGGCATGGGCACGATGGGCTTCGCTTTTCCCGCCGCCATCGGCGCGAAAGTGGCCAGGCCGGAACAAAAATTCGTTGCGCTCGCCGGCGATGGCGGGTTCATCATGCTCTTGCAGGAACTGGAAACGGCCTTGCGCATAAAGGCGCCGGTGGTGATCTGCGTTCTCAACAACGGCAATCTCGAATATTGCAAACAGGCCCAGCGCGGCCTCATGGGTGCGCGATTCATCTCCACGGATTTCATCGAAACGAATTTCAGCGAGATCGCGAAATCGTTCGGCTGCCGCGGCGTGCGCGTGACGAAAAGCTCGCAGCTTGCCACGGCCATTCGCCAGGCGCTCGACGCGCCGGTGACAACGGTGGTCGAAATCATCACGCCGGAATCGGCAAAGCCCGATGGCGTCGCGTTCTAATCCGCATCGCGGAACACTTCAGTAATCGCTCGCCCGCCGCGCCGTCGGTGTCCATGACGATGCGCGCTCCTGTGCCTCCGCCCAATTCTGCTCGTTCAACGTGCCGTCGAGCCGCGATTGCAGCGCCGCCGGAAGATCGGGCATGCCGATGGCCATGCGCGTGCCGTTCTGCTGGTAGAGCAGCGACCATTTCCCGGCCTCGATCGCATCCTTCGAAACGCCGCTGCCGTCCAGATAGACGCTGACGAGGCTGGATTGCGCATTCGGCAGCCCGTCATTGGCCGCTTTGAGGATCCATTTTGCGCCTTCTTTTTGCTGCGCGTCGTCATGGGCGGCCTTGCCGACATCGATCAGGCATAGACCCAGATTGTAATCGGCGATGTCGTCGCCGTCCGAAAGCCGCCGCAGGATCGGGATGGCCTCGTCGCACTTTCCGGCCAGCCGCAATTCCACCGCTTTGCCTTCGGGGTCGGGCGGAAGCTGCACCTGGTTCTCCGATGGATCGTGATCGCCGCCCGGATCGATGCTGCCGACATCGTCGCGCGGCGCGGCCGAAGCCTGCGGCCCCAGACACAGCGCAAAAGCAAAAACGGCGGCCGCCAATTCCCGTCTCATCCCGGCTTCCCCTTCTGAACGCCTTATAATTGCAAGAAAGTTGCGCCGCTGCCACCTCCGAAACGGCGCGGCAAAAACTTTTGCGTCGCCACCCCCTGGCTGTGCCCATATGTCGTTTGGGTACGCCAATGCCAAAATCAAACTCGGCTATCGCGCTGATTTCTTCCTCGGCGGCTAGTAATCGAACTGATACGTCAGACCGATGCTGCTGCCGCGGTCCACTTGCGCGGCACTGCCGGTCACATTGGCAGACGTTCCGGTGTTGACGGTTGCCTGCGCCTTCAGCCGCCGCGTGATGTCGACCTGCACTTGCGCGCGGGTGCCGCCCTGCGTGTCCTGTTTGGCACCCACATAGACGCCGTTCATCACATATTTGCCTGCTTCCACGCTGGCGCCGGTGCCGTTCTGTCCGCCGCCTACTGCCAGCCGGTCAAGGCCCAGGCCCTTTCTCACGCGCGACAGCGGATTCAATCCGCTGCCGATACCGGTGAGCGAACCCAGCCCTTCGGCGATTTGCGCCAGTTGCAGCGGCCCCAATTGCTTGACGCTCTGCTGGAACAGCAGATGCGCCAGCACTTCGTCCTGCGGCAGATACGGCGTGCTCGAAAGTTTGATCTTCGGCGCCGAAGCATAGCCCGTCACTTCCAGCTTGGCCGTCACGCTGCCCGATGTGCTTTCCGCCACAAAGTTGAGCGACGGGTCGAGGCTTCCCGAAACGCCCGCACCGTCAAAGCCAAGCCGTCCGCTGGTGAAATTCAGCGTTTGCCCCGCAATCGAGAACTCTCCGCGCCGCATGGTGAACCCGCCGCGCACCTCCGGCTCGGCATTCGATCCTCCCACCTGCACGCGTCCGCTCACTTCCGCTTCCAGTCCGCGCCCGCGCACGAACAGGCGCCCCGGCGATGTTACCGTGACGTTCAACCCGATCACCGGCGCGCTGCTCTTGGGCGGCGGCGAATGTTTCTGTCCCTTCCGGCGTACATCCAGCACGGCCACACTCCGCGGCAGGGTTTCGGGCAAATTCACTTCGCCGTCGTCGATGCGCACCGTGCCGATCAGGTTGACGTGGCTTGCCAACTGTCCCGTCAGCTTCAGCGTCGCATCGCCGTCCACCGTCATCAGATTGCCCGCCAGCAGGCGCGCATTTTTCGCGTTGATCGCAAGATTGAGCGGCACGCCCGGCGCCCACAGATCGATATTGCCGTCCGCCGAAATCGTTCCCTTGCCTGCGCGGCCCTTGAATTCGCTGATGACGATGCGGTTGCCTTGCGCGACGACGCGCGCCGAAAGCCCGGCCACGTGCACGCCCTGCACATAATCCTGGAAATCCCCGTCGCTGAGGATGGCTGTGCCTTCCGCACGCGGCAGCAATGGCGTGCCGGTGACGGTGCCGTCGAGCGCAACCGTGCCGCGCAGATTCTGCCCTTCCGCGTTGAGCAACGGATTGATCAACGCGAGATCGGTGTTGCCCTTCACCTTCAGATCGAAATAGCCGTCGGGCGTCAGCGGCGCGGTTCCCGCAATCGTCAGCGAAAGCGTCTTTCCCGCCGAAAGCCGCGCGTCGATGGCCGCGCTTTGCCCGTTCAGCGTCGCGGTCGCCGCAAGCTCGCCCTTCTCGATGCCCGAAGCAGAACCTTCCAGCCGCAATCCCGTGCCATGCAGCGAAATCGTTCCGCGTGGCGCGGCAAGCGTTCCGGCAAGTTCGGCATCGGCCGACAAAACGCCGTCCATATCGAGCGCGGGCACAAACAATTTGGTCAACCGCGAGGTGACGTTCTTCACCGAAGCGGTGGCGTCCAGCGTTGGCGAAAGCCGCCCCGCCACATTGGCGTCTGCGCCCGCAGCCGTCAGGTGCAGCCTGTCCACGGCAATCCCTTTCGACAGGTCGAATTGCGCAGGCGCCGCGAGATGGGCCTTTTCGCCCCGGTATTCCGCATCCAGCGCGTTCAATACGACCTGCTGCTTCAGCGCATCGATCTGTGCAGCGCCAGTGACATGCGCTTTGTTGCCGTCCGCATCGAGAAGGTCGGAGACAAGCGAAAGAGTCAGCGCATCCGAAGGTCCGCTGATCTGCGCATTCAATTCACCGCTGATCCCGCTCACTGAAATTCCTGTTGCGGCAAGTTTCAGCTCGCTCCTCGCCTGTCCGGAAGGATCGGCAACGGTGCCATCCACGGAAAGCGCATCGACATCCATGCCGGCCGCGGTCAACGCCTTCGCGGCGAGGGCCAAACGCATCGTCCTGTCCGCGCGCAGATCGGCAGAGGCCTCGATACTCCCCGAAACATCTGAGCCGATGAACGGCTGCAGGTCGGCAAGCTGGCCGTCCTGCAACGAGGCTTTGCCAACCGGCCAATCCGCGCCGCGCGGCAGCAACAGGTCGGCGCGTATCTGCAGGCTTTTCCAATCGCCCTTGCTCACCTTGATCGACAACGCATGGTTGCCACGCTGTTCGAGGTCGGCAAGGAATTGCAGCGCGCCGCCATTGATGCGTCCGTCCGCGCTGATCCGGCCTTGCGGCGCATCCGGCAAGCCGCCGATCCGCGCCGCAAGCCGCACCGGCCCACGCGCGGCTTTTCCACCGGCCATCTCGCCGTCGCCGGCCACTGTGATCTCGAAATTGCCGCGAGGACCTTTCACATGCCCGCGCAGCGAAAGCCTGCCCGACAAGGTGTCCGCCACGCGCGAGAAATCGCGCAACACGCCCGTCCAGTCGATGGCGAAGCTGTCGTCCTGCAATCCGCCATTCGCCGAAAGCTCGACGAACGCGCCGTCGACAGTGGCGCGTTCGATGGCGATGTTCTTGCCCTGGAAAGAACCGTCAAATCCGAATTTCGCATTGCGGCCGATCAATCCGGCAAGCGTCGCGTCGCCGCCGGTGACGCCCAGCGTTCCGTCCATCGTTGCGGCGGTCTTGTTCCCTTGCAGGTTCAACGTGGCGTTCGCATGCGCGCTGCCTTCAAGTTCCAATCCCGCCAGCGCCGCAAAGGGCGCCAGCGAATGGATGGCGATCGTCGCAGTCGCCTTTGTTGCGTTGCCCAGCACGGCGTGTCCGCGCAGGGTCGCGAGCGCATGCGAAAGCTCGAAGTCGGCTGGCATCTCCGGCACATCGAAACGCATGGTCGCGCGCAAGGTAACGGGCGTGCCGCCGAAGAAATCCTCCGGCAGGCCTTCCAGATGCAAATCGTCTATGTCCGCTGCGATTTGTGCGCCGCCGCCATGTCCGGATATCTCGACATTCACTCTCTGTGTCCCGCTGCCGCCCGCCTTCAGTTGGGCGATCAGCAGATGTCCCGAGATATCCGGTTTCGCAAAACTTCCACGCAAATGGCTTTCGAGCGCCAGTGAGGCCCAGGAAAGTCCCGGTCCCGGCGTCATCGCGGGAGCCTCAGCCTTCAGATCGAGTTGCGCCCGGCGCGCCACCAGATCGACCGTGCCGCGCGCATCGGCCCGCAATGCGCCTGCGGTCAGTGCCATCACAATTGCTTGCGCATTGCGCGGTCCCGATGCGCTTGCCTGCACCGAAAGCGGCCCCAGATCGGGAAGGTCCGTCAGACCGCCGATCAGTCCGTTGGCCGGTTCGCGGATGTCGGCGTGACCCGAAACCGCGTCTTTGGAAATATCGGCCTTCACGCGATAGATGCCGGGCGCATCCAGCCTTTGTGCCGCGATGTCGATGCGCGCATCGTCGAGCGACACATAGTCGATCTTGCCCGAAAGCGTCACGCTCGCCGCGCGCCAGGCGACCGCGGCCGCCACGTTCAATCGATCAACCTTGAGCGCATCCACGACAATATGCGGCGTCGAACCTTCGCTGGTTGTTTCCGATATGGGCCTGCGCAGAACATCGATCCGGCGCGCTGCCACGCTCTCAACGCTTACCGTGTTCCACAAATAGGCAAGCGGCGCCCAATCCAGCGCCACATCATCCGCCGTCAGCCACACGCCCTTGTCATCGCGAAGTTCCACGCGCGCCACGCGCAGGCTCTGGGGAAAACGCCCGCCGATTCCGCTGAGCTTCACCTCTTCCCCGGTCAGCTTCGGCACCATCCATTCAATGCCGCGCAAACCGATGCTGGTGTTGAAGAAGAGGATCAGCAGCGCAACCAACATGGCCGCGCCGCCCACCGCGCCGCCGCCGATCAAAAGGGATTTCCGCAAAGCCGGTTTCATCAGAAGGCCTGCCCCAATCCGATATAGATGCCGAACGCGGCTCCACGTGGCGCGCGATTGAGCGGCACGGCCACGTCGACCCGCAACGGTCCGATGGGCGTGTAATAGCGCACGCCCACACCGGCGCCCACGCGCACCGTGCCGGTGAACGGCGCGCTCACATCGCTCGCCTGTCCCGCATCGACAAAGGCGACGGCGCCGAAATCCTCGAACAATCTCTGGCGGAATTCCACCGTCGCCGCTTCCGCCGAAAGCCCGCCAATCGGCTTGCCGTTCGGAAATTGCGGACCGATGGATTGATAATCGTAGCCGCGCACTGTGCCGCTGCCGCCTGCATAAAGCCGCTGGTCCGGCGGCAGGCCGAACTGGCTTGCACCTTGCACACTCGCCACAAGCCCGCGCAACGCCAGCACGCTGCGCCCCGGATCGGAAATGCCGAAATCCGAAAGATCGAAATAGGTCGATCCCGCCGCCTGCAGGATGATGAAGTTGCTGGAAGGCTTGCCGAACGCATGCGTCGGCGTTGCCGAAAGTGCAGCGCGCAGCCCATGCGTCGGATCGAGCAGGGGATCGGTCAAACCCGTGCTGTCATAGGTCGCGGTTATCGGAACGGCGACAAGCTGGTAATCGCGCGTCACCCCTTCCTGCGAAATCCGCTCCTGCATTGCCGTCAGGCCGGCGCTTCCCGTCCACAGCTTGGAGAATTTCCGCCGCACATAGGCGCCCGCGGTGATCGCAGTCTGGTCGTAGGCATCGAGATTCTGTTTCACCGCGCCGAGGTCGAATTCCAGAACCTGATCGTTCTGCAAGAACATCGGTTCGATATATTGTGCGCTGAGATTGTACCCCAGCGCTTTCGTTGCGCTGCCGCCAAGTCCGTTTCCGGCCGCCGAAAGATTGAGCTGTTCGCCGTTGCCGAACAGATTGCGGTGCGACCAGCTCGCCGAAAGGCTGATGCCCAGATCGGTGGAATAGGCCGCGCCCAGCGCCACCGACCGCATCTTGCGTTCCTGCATATCGAACGTGATTGCGATGGTGCCGTCGGGATCGAGATGGTCGGCCGCGCGCACTTCGATCCCGGAAAACACATTGGTCGCAATTAGCGCCTGCCGCGCTTCCTCGATTTTGCTCGGACTGTAGAGGTCGCCGGTATGAACGGTCAGCGCCTTGCGCACAAAGCTCTCGTTGACGGTCTTCAGCCCGTCGAGGTGAATCATCCCGATCTTCGCGCGCGGTCCGGCTTGCGCCTTGAAGATCACGTCCAGCACATGCGCGTCGTCATCGGCCCATGCGATGGGCGCATCGACCTTGGCGAGCGGATAACCCTGTTCCTGCAACGCCGACTGCAACTTTGTTCCGGCGAACAAAACGTCGGCGGCAATCGCCGCCTGGCCGCTCGCAAGATCGATCTTCGATCCTTCCGGCACGTTTCCTTCCAGCGTGATTCGTCGCAGACGATATTGCGGCCCAAGTTCCGCCGAGATTTTCACCGCCGCGGACGAGCCTTGGGGCATTGCTTCCAGCACGTTCGGCAATTCGGGATCGTCCAGCTTGCGCCCTGCGATCCCGATGACGATGTGCCCCTGATAAAAGCCATAGGCGTGGAGCGCCGTTTCCAGCCGCTCCACATCGCCCTTGGCGCGCGCCACCAGCGCGAAAGGTCCGGTGGGCGCTTTTTCGGCCAGGGTGACGAGCAGGGAAGAGTCGTGCAGCGCCTGATCGAGCTCGCCCACACCGGTGGATTGGATATTGACGTCATATCCCTGCGGGTCGGCCGCAAGAGCCGGTCCGGCAAAGGCGAGCAAGGCCGCAAAAAGGCCCGAAAGCCCTACGGCACGCTTCGTGAAGAACACCGCCAAACGGGTGGAAAGAACCATGCCGGCAAACCACTAGCGGCGGGCGGGCTTTCGGTCCAGCCGGGCCGGCCGCGGGGGCGGGGGTTCCCGAAACAGGCCTAATCGGCCGCCGCATGCGCGCCGCCGCCGCTGATCGAACGGCGCGCCAGCCACACCACGCCGATCATCGCGACGGCAAGCCAGCCCGAAATCCAGAACAGGTCGAGCGAAGCCAGCAGATAAGCCTGCTGCACCAGATTGTGCGCCAGCACCGCATAGCTCTGCGGGTCGGTGAAGCCGAATTGGTGAAGCCCCGACATCGCGTGCTGCATCGCCGGATCGTAGACACTCGACGTTTCCGAAAGCCTGCTCTGGTGCAACGCCTCGCGCCGGTCCCAGACCGTCGTGACGATCGACGCCGCAAACCCGCCCGCCGTGATGCGCGAGAAATTGGAGATACCCGATGCGGAAGGAATGCGCTCCGGCTCCACGCCGTCGAGCGAGATGGTGAGCAGCGCCACGAAGAACGTGCTCATCGCGATACCCTGCACCAGCATCGGCATCACGAAATCCCAAAAGCTCGCATAGGTCGTGTAACCGGCGCGCATGAAATAGGAAACCGCGAAGGCCCCGAACGCCACCGTTGCCAGCCAGCGTGCATCGATGCGCGACATGAACCGCGCCGCGATCGGCGTCGCCAGCACCGCCACCACACCGGAAGGTGCTGCCACCAGTCCGGCCCAGGTCGCGGTATAGCCGATGCTCGTCTGCAGCCACAGCGGCAACAGCAGCACATTGGCGAAGAAGATTGCGTAACCCAGGCAAAACGCGATGGTGCCGAGCGCGAAATTGCGTTTCTTGAACAGCGACAGATCGACGACCGGATGCTCGTCGGTCAATTCCCAGATGACCCAGGCAACGCAGGCCACCGCTGCCACCACCGCTTCCACCACGATGGCAGGCGAAGAAAACCAGTCTGCATCCTTTCCCGTGTCGAGCATGATTTGCAGCGAACCCACCCACAACACCAACAACCCCAGACCCACGCGGTCGATGGGAAGCTTTCGTGTCGGCGTTTCGCGCGATTCCAGATTGCGCCAGCACAAGCTGGCCGCAATCAGTCCCACCGGCACGTTGATGAGGAAGATCCAGCTCCAATGATAATTGTCGGAGATATAGCCGCCCAATATCGGCCCGCAGATCGGCGCGACCAGCGTGGTGATGGACCAGATGCCGAGTGCGGTTGCGCGCTTGTTCGGCGGGAAGATGGAAATCAACAACGCCTGCGATCCAGGAATCATCGGACCCGACACCGCGCCCTGGAACACCCGGAAGATGATGAGCGACGACAAGCTCCACGCGATGCCGCACAGGAAAGAGGCGAGCGTGAACAGCAGCACCGATATCACGAAGGTGCGCACCACGCCGTAGCGTCCCATCAGCCACCCGGTGAGCGGCACGGCCACGCCGTTCGCCACCGCAAACGAGGTGATGATCCAGGTGCCCTGATCGGTCGAAGCGCCCAGATTGCCGGCTATGGTCGGCAGCGAAACATTGGCGATGGTGTTGTCCAGCACCTGCATGAAAGTACCGAGCGCCAGTGCGATGGAGGTGATCGCAAGCGCCCCGCCTTTCAGCGGCGCCGGTTGCGGCATGGCGCCCGCGGCACTCACTGTTACGCTCCGTTCTCGGCCAGGATACGCGCCACGATGCGGTCGGCCTCGGCGTCGGTATCGACGGCCTGTCCGCGCATGTTCGCATTCAGCGTCTGCGACGTGACCATGGGGCCGGACGTGTCGTGAACGTCAACCGAGACGCTCACCGAAAGCCCCACGCGCAGCGGATGATCGTGCAACTCCTTGGGATCCAGTGCGATGCGAACCGGCACGCGCTGCACGATCTTGATCCAGTTGCCCGAGGCGTTTTGCGGCGGAAGCAGCGAAAACGCAGCACCGCTGCCTGCACCCAGTCCCACAACGCGTCCGTGATAGGTCACGCTGCCGCCATAGATGTCCGCCGTCACTTCGACAGGCTGGCCCACGCGCATGTCCTCAAGCTGGCCTTCCTTGAAATTCGCATCGATCCACACCTGATCGAGCGGCACCACCGCCATCAACGGCGTGCCCGCGGCCACCTGCTGGCCCACCTGCACGGTGCGCTGCGCCACCACGCCGTTCACCGGCGAAACCAACTTCATGTGCGAAAGCGTGATCGCCGCATTGCGCACCCGCGCAATGGCCGCCAGCACGTTCGGATTGTTGGCGACGGAGGTATTGTCCACCGCGGCCTGGGCTTGCGCCTGCGCACTCTGCGCCACTTTCAGGGCGGCTTGCGCCGAGGCCACCGCATCGCGGGCATGGGCCACTTCCTCGCCCGAAACCGATCCGTCGACCGCGCCTTCCTTGCGGCGGCGATAATCGCCTTGCGCCTGCGCCAACTGCACCTTTGCGGCGGCGATCTGGGAATCGAACTGGTGCACCTTGGAGAAATCAGACCGCACCGCGCGCACCGTGCGCGCAAGGTCGGCCTGTGCCGATTGCATGTTCACTCTTGCCGTTGCCGGATCGAATTCGATCAGCACTTGCCCGCGCTTCACGGCCTGCGTGTTGTCGGCGTGCAGGGCCAGCACCGTCGCCGGTTCGCGGCTGGTGATGGAAACGATATCGCCCGCCACATAAGCGTCGTCCGTGCTTTCGTAAAACCGCGCATAGGCGAACCAGTAGATACCCCACAGCACCGCGCCCGCCACGACGACAAGGCCGAGGATCATCAACAGACGTCTGCGTCTCGCGCCATTCCCATTGGCAGGTTTGGAAGCATCACTCATGGTTCATGTCCCGGTTGACGGAAGAGATTTTCGTTTTGGAGTCGAATCCGCCTCCCAGCGCCATCAGAAGGGTCACGCGCTGGGCTGCGAGATCGGATTCGATGGTCGCTTGTTGACGGCGCGCCTGCAGCAGCGTGTTCTCGGCGTCCAGCACGTTGAGTTGCGGATTGAGCCCGTTGCGGTATCGCGATTGCGCCAGCCGGAAACTGTCTTCCGACGCCGCGAGTGCCGCGCGCTGCTCGCCCGCCTGATCCTCAAGCGAGCGCAACTGCGTCAGCGCATCCGCCGTTTCCTTCACCGCGCCCACGACGCTTGCATTGTAATCGGCCACCGCCGCGTCGAGCCCTGCGGTTGCGCCCGCATAATCGGCGCGCAACTTTCCGGCATCGAAGATGGGAAGATGGATGGCGGGGCCTGCGCCATAGGTCAGCGATTGTGCGCTGAACATCGGCGAAAGCCCGATGGCCGCAAAGCCCGCGAACGCCATCAGATTGATGTCGGGATAAAACGCCTTGCGCGCCACTTCGCGCCCCGCCATCGCCGCCTCGATGCGGGCCTTCGCGGCCTGAATGTCGGCGCGCCGCGCCAACAGATCGGCGGGTAACGTGTCGGGCAGGGCGAGCGCATTGTCTGCAAGCTGTGGCCGCGCAATATGTCCATACATATCGGCGCCGCGTCCGATTAGCGAAGCGATCTGATGTTCCGCCAGTTCGATATTGGCGTTGGCGCGAACCAGATCTTCCTTCTCCATCGCCAGCAACGCTTCGGCCTGTTTCTCCGACGCCTTGTTCTCCAGCCCGCTTTTCACGCGGGTTGCCGTAAGATGGAAAACGCCCTCGCGCTGCTTCACCGCCGCATCGGCCACGTCGCGCAAAACATAAGCGCGCCACAGCGAGATATAGGCCTGAGTCACCGAACCCGAAAGCGCAAGCCGCGCAGCCGTTGCATCCAATGCCGCGGCTTGCGTTTCGGATCGCGCCTTGTCCACCTGCGATTGCTGCTTGCCCCAGAAATCGAGCGACCAGGACAGATTGGCCTCAGCCGTCCCGATCCATTGCGTCGTCCCGCCATAGGGCGGGGGAATGATGTAGCTCTTGCTGAAATATTGGCGTTGCTCCTGCGCATCGCCCGTGATTTGCGGATAGGTACCGGCCCGCACAGCCGACAATTCCGATTGCGCCCGGCGCATTCGTGCCAGCGCCGCCTGCAAACTCGGATTGCCGGAAAGCGCCTGCGCCACCAGATCGTCCAACTGCCTATCGCCGAACGCCGTCCACCATGTGCCGGAGATCGCAGGCGTCGCCGCACCGCTCAAACCGAGCGCATCCGATTTGATTTCCACCTGGTTCGGCGTCGTCGGCGGCGCGGAAACGCAGGCCGCAACCGAAACGCTTGCCAGCAGAATGACGAAGAGCCGTTTCACCGCGCGCTCCGTGCCTTTTGCGGTTCGTTCGCCAATTCGGTCTCGATGGCGCCGAGGAGCCGTGTCAACAGTTCGATCAACGTCGTCACTTCGGACGAGGAAAAATCGTTCAGCACGTCGTTCCAGAATTCGAGGATGCGCGGCGTCAACGATTTCGCGACCGCGCGCCCTTCGCTGGTCAGCGAAAGCTTGACGACACGCCGGTCTTCCTGGCTGCGCGTGCGCACCACAAGGCCGCGCGCTTCCAACTGGTCTATCAGGCGGGTGGTGGCGCCGCTGTCATGGCCCAGGTGGCGGGCAATGTCGGCGCAGGTATTGGTCAGCCCATCGCGCAAGGACACAAGCGCCACCCATTGCGAAAAGGTGATTTCCTGATCGGCGAACAACGCCTCGGCATGCGGCACGATCAAATTGGCCGTGCGCCTGATCAGATATCCCAGCGCCTTGCGCGATTGGAACGTGTCCACCTTGTAATAGTTCTTGGTCATGGCCGACAGCGGGGCAGAAGCTGCCGAAACAATATCTGCCTAGGCAGCTATTATGTCAACGCGAGGGCACATATGCGATTTGCGCAGTGCTGGAAAAGCCACGCGAATACTAAGTGAATCTCCCTCTCCCCCAGCGGGGGAGGGGGAATCTTTCTTCAAAAAAAAATCGAACCAGAACAAAAAAATCCGCCTCAACATCTTCCGTTCATCTCGCGCGCACACACAATTGCATCGCCCCGCTTCTCATTCTTTCAATCGCTTAACCCCCCGCAGCGTCACGCTGTTGCTTTTGCGCACGTTCGTCTGAAAAGCGCGTGCGCCCGCTTGCAGCGCAACGCTGCTTCGTGCACACTCTCTACATCCCGACAATTGTATTCGTTCAATCGGAGGCGTCGCAGCCTTCGGCGCTCGCGCTTGTCTTCGCGTTCCACAGGATCGCGATGCCCGCGAGCGCCGAAAGCAGAGACGCGCCGAACACCGCAACCTTGGCGGCATCGAAATCCGCCATAACAGGAAAGGATTGTCCTGCAATGAACAACGACATGGTGAAACCGATACCGGCGAGCGCGCCCGCGCCGATCAACTGGCGCCAGCTATAGGCTTTGGGCTTCTCCGCCAATTTCAGCTTCACCACGAGGAACGACAGAACCGCATAGCCGATCGGCTTTCCCAGCACGAGGCCCGCGGCAATCGCGAGCACCAGCCTTTCGTGCCCGTCCAGCATGTTCGCGCCCAGCGCCACACCGGCATTGGCGAGCGCGAAAATCGGCAGCACGATATAGCTCGAACGCGGTGCCGCGGTGCGCAGCATGCGGTCCGCCGGCGATTCCAGCCGGTCGTGGATTGCGTCGAGCGCCTGCATGGCGGGTTCGGAAGGTCCGCGCCGGTATTGCTCGCCGCGATGGCGCGCTTCTTCCATCAGAATGGATTCGGCCTGCAATGCCAGCGTCTTGTAGTCGGGCGGCGGCCGCGTCGGGATGAATGCGGCCAGGATGACGCCCGCAAGGGTGGGATGCAGCCCGCTCGCATGCACGCAGATCCAAAGACCGATGCCCAAGATCACATAAGGAGACACCCGATAAACCGAAGACCGGTTCAACAGCCACAACGCCCCGATCAACGCGGCGCCGCCTATCAACCACGCAAGATGCAACGCACCCGAATAGAAGATCGCCACCACGACGATGGAACCGATATCGTCCACGATGGAGGCCGCCGTCAGGAAGATGCGCAACTCCACCGGCACGCGCGATCCCATCATGGCGATGATGGCGACGGCGAAGGCCGTATCGGTCGCGGTCGGCACCCCCCATCCGAGTGCCCACGGCCCTTGATGAATCACGGCAAGATAGAGAAGCGCGGGAAAACCCATGCCGCCGATGGCGGCTGCAATCGGCAACGCCGCCTGTTTCCAGCCCGCAAGGGTGCCCACGGTGAATTCGCGCTTGATCTCCAGTCCCACCACGAAGAAGAAAATGGTCAGCAGCGCATCGTTCACCCAATGCAGCAGCGACATCGGATAAACCAGGCTGCCGAAGTTCAATCCCAGATCGGTGTGCCAGAACTGTTCGAACTCCCGCCCCGCGGGCGAATTGACGATGAGGATCGAAACGATGGAGGCCAGAAGCAGCAGAATGCCGGTCGAAGGCGCCCAGCTCGCAAAGCCCAGTGCGGCGGTGCGCACGCGATGGCCGAGCGAGCCCAGCATCGCATCGGTAAACGATCCCGTGTCCCACGGCCCGTCATAGCGGCGCGAATTGATGAAGAAGGTGGGCGTGAAGCGAACCCCGCTTGCCCTCGCGCTCGCCATGTCTTCCTCGACGCGCGCCCGCGCGCGTTCCGCCCGCTCCTGCGCCGCCGCTTCGTCCTCCACGGGGATGTGAAGCTGTTCGGCCACTGCACGCAAATCGTCTTCCGTAAGCGTGCGCGAGCGGGTCATCAACGAGACATGCGCGTCCCAGAAGGTTTCGGGCGTGGTGGCGTATTCGACCAGTTCCGCCGCGCGCTTGGCGATATCGCTGCCGGTGATCGGCCGGTGGCGGAACACATAACGCAGCCGTTCGCCGAATTCGCTTCTTACCTCGATGATGCGTTCGTTCGCGGCGCGGCAGTGCGGGCAGTCGTAACTGCCGTATTCGACAAGCGTGATGGGTGCTGTGGATGGCCCAAGAATATGGTCGCGCGTCTCGTCGACCGGCCGGTCAAGCCGGTTGCTGAGCACCTCATCCGACATAGGACATCCCGCGCTGATGCGGGGATCATCGTAGAAAAGGAGATTTCAAATTGCAAAAAGCACGGGCGGAGCAGGAAGTGCACGCTGCTCCGCCCGTGACCCGCGCGAGGTGGGGCTATTGCGACTTGCGCGAGGCGTGCCGCGTGTGGCCGGTGGGGCCTTTCGCGTTGCTCTGTTTTTGCGAGGACGTCGAAGCGGACGCGTTCTTGGAAGCGTTGCCGGATGTTCCCGCCGAAGCATTGCCGCTGGCGTTCGCATTGGCATTGGCGTTCGCGTTCACGCCGTTCGCGGTATCGGTGGCCGTGCCGAGTGCATCGTTGGCTTTGGATTCTGCGGCCGAAGTCGCGCTGTCCGCCGTGCCGAGCGCTTTGGACATCGCACCGCTCGCGGTGTTGCCCACCGTGCTCGTCGCGCCGCTCAGATTGGGCCCGGTCGCGTTGCCGTTGGCGCTGCCCGATCCCGAAACGCTGCCGACATTGGGAACGCTCAAGCCGCCCGACGCGCTGCCATTGGCGTTGCCGCCGCTGGTCGCATTGTTGAGCGCCGAACTCGCCTGGCCGATCCCATTGCCGGTCGCCGATTGCGTGCGCGACGTGGCGTTTGAAGCGGCATTGTTGATCTTGCCTTCGGCGGTGCCCGCCGTATCCGTCACTTTCTTGGTGACCGGCGAAAGATCGGGCGAGACATTCGCGTTACCGTTGCCGGTGATATTGCCGGCAGCACCCGCTGTCGGACGGATCACCGACGGGCCAACGCCGTTCAGCGTGCCGCCCAGATTTCCCATTCCGCCGATACCGCCCATACCGCCGACGCCGCCGAGCATTCCGCCGCCGCCCAGCATGCCGCCGCCCCCGATGGCGCCGCCGCCACCCAGAAGACCACCGGCCAGCGCCGGGGTCGCCACCGCCACAGCACCGCCCAGAAGCGCTGCCGTCAGGCTCTTGCGAAGATTGAACGTCATAGCCGTGTTCCTTTCCGTTGTTCCTGTTGGGAGCCCGAAAACCCAGGCAAATGCCGGGTTTCTCGCGTCCCTCAGCCCAACAACGGAAGGGAAGGATTTTTCTTCCCGACTATTTTCGAAAGGGAACTATTTCCAGCCGCGGTCGCGTGCCCGGCGTTCGGCCGCCGCATCGAATGGCGTGCCCTCTATCATGCTGGCGGTGGCATTGCGGATCACATCCGGCATGCCGCTGCCGGCCATATGGTATGTGCCGGACGTCTCCGATGGTGCAGCCGAAAGGGCCGCCACATTCCAGCGCCCGTCGCCACGGCACGCGATCCCGGCCACGCCGTTCGTCGCGAATGTCCGGCAGTCGCGTCCGTCTTTTGCACGGAAGCTGATGCCGATATGCGGCGCATTCGTTTGCGGCGCGTCGGAGGCCAGACGCGTGTTCAACGCATCGGCCAGCGCGCCTTGCGCCACCAATGTTCCGTTCTCTGTTCCAATCGGACCAATCGTTGAAGGATTGACGGCAATGCCGATCGCCAGACCCAATGCCAATGCACCGGCCGCGGGCAAACCGGTCCACACCCACATATTGGGCCGTGAAAATTTCTGCGCCATTCGCCAACGGCGCGACACCGGCGTTTCGGCAATCGCCGCCATCAGCTTGTCGGGAATCCGTTCTTCCATGATCGGGGAGAAAGCGGCCTGGAATTGCTGCCGCAACGCCGTCTGCGTTTCCACAAAAGCGCGAGCCTCCGCGTCGTTTGCGATTTCCGCTTCGATGCGCGAGGCCTCCTGCGGCGCCAGTTCGCCATCGACGAACTGCATCAAAATATCCTTGGAAAGCGTCATCGGAATGCCTCCGCCTTCTTGCCGAACACGCGCAAGGCCAATGCTTCGCGCGCGCGCGCAAGCCTGCTCGTCACCGTTCCGATCGGCACACCTAGAACCTCCGCCGCTTCGCGATAGGCCATGCCGTCCACCAGCACCAGCGACACCACCACGCGCTGTTCCTCCGGCAACGTCGCCAGCGCCGCGCATGTGTCGGCAAAGGTCAGCCGCGCTTCTGCATCGCGCGCGCCGTCGCTTGTGCCGCCGTGATGATCTTCCAGCGGAACCGACGAACGCACCCGTTTCGACCGCACGTGATCGATCCAGCAATTCTGGGCGATACGAAACATCCAACTATCCAATCGCGTACCTTCTTCCCAGCGATGGAGATTTCGCAACGCCTTCTCGACCGTGTCCTGCACCAGATCGTCCGCATCGGCAGCATTGCCGGTCAGCGACAACGCAAAGCGGCGCAACCGCGGCAAAAGCGCGGTCATCTGGCTGCGGATCGTGTCGATCGAGGCACCCATCGCTTGCGGTCACAACGGCTGAAAATGCGGTTTCTTCCATCGGCCGGATGGAAGGAACTTATCCGAACACCTTAGATTTACACTGGCGAGGGACTATGTGTGCGCCTCGACCGTTGGGCAAGGGTAGGAAAGGAGCCGCGCGTGAATAGGGTAAAGCATATCCTGCTGAACCTTGCGGCCGCCGCAATCTGGGCCGCCTCGCCCGCGCATGCCGGTACGTTGGGCCTGCCGGTCGGTGTCGGCCCGATCGGCCCGGTGAACCTGCCGCGCACGCCCATCGTCCCCGGCGTGCTCAACACCGCCACCGGCACACTCGATTCCACGCTCGGCATTGTGCGCGACACGGTGGGCCGTCCCCAGCAAGCCGCCTCCTTCGACCGCGATGCGCAAGGCTTCAAAGTGTTGCGCCAGACGGTGCTTGCCCTTTCGCCGACGGAGCAAAGCCTGTCCATTGCACGCGGCTTGGCTTTCCAGGTCGTGCGTGAACAGGCCATCGCCTCGCTGGGCCTCACAGTCGTGCAATTGCGCGCGCCGGAAAACATGAACGCGACGGAGGCGTTGTCGGAATTGCGCCGCGCCGACCCAACCGGCACTTACGATTACGACCATATCTATAACCCGTCCGGAGAAACGCGGACCGTCGCGGCCATAGCGCCCATGGCGTCGACCGCACAAACCAATACCAAACTCCGCATCGGCATGATCGACGGCGGCATCGACAGCCACCATGGCGATTTCGCGGACACCCATATCATCGCGAAGAATTTCGCAAGCGACAAAAAGAGCGTGCAGACCCCGCACGGCACAGCCGTCGCTTCGCTTCTCGTCGGAAAGGGAATCGAGGGCTCGCTGCCCTCAGCCGATCTGTACGCAGCCGACGTCTATGGCGGAGAAGCGTCGGGTGGTGCCGCGGATGACATTGCGCGCGCATTGGGTTGGCTTGCGGAGAATAACGTACCGGTCGCGAATATCAGTCTCGCCGGCCCGCCCAACATCATCCTCGAAGCCGCCGTCAAGGCTTTCCTCAAACGCGGTCATGTGATCGTCGCGGCTGCAGGCAATGAAGGCCCCGCATCGCCGCCCGAATATCCCGCCGCTTACGAAGGCGTGGCGGCGGTAACGTCGGTGGATGCCGATCGCAAGATCCAGCTCGACGCCAATCAGGGCGCGCACATTGCGTTTGCGAGTTTCGGCGTCAACCGCCGCGTCGCGATGATGAAAGGCGGACACGCCAAGGTGACGGGAACATCTTATGCCGCGCCCGAAGTCGCGGTGCGTTTCGCCGTGTTGCTGAGACGATGCGATCCTGCGGCCGCGAAATCGGCCTGGGTCACGCTCGAACACGAAGCTGTCGATCTCGGCGCGCCCGGCCGCGATCCTGTTTTCGGATACGGTTTCCTCGCGCCCCTCACGACATCGGCGGCGCAGGTGGCGGCGGATCGCCCGGCAGGGGAATGAACTCCTTGTTGTCGAGATCCGGCAGCTTCATCCGGCCGGCGCGCCAATCGGCCTTCGCCTGCTCGATGCGTTCCTTCGAGGACGAGACGAAATTCCATTCGATGAACCGTTCGCCCAGCGGTTCGCCGCCCAGCAACATGACGATGGCGTCTGTCACCGCGGTGAGTGCAATCGTATCGCCCGGCGCGAACACCAGCATCTGTCCGACACCAAATGTCTTGCCGTCCACTTCCACCGAACCCGCCGCGACATAGGCCGCCCGTTCCGGATATTCCGCAGGCAATCCTGCTTTCGAACCCGCTTTCAGATTCCAATGCGCATAAAACATCGGAGAATGTGTTTTCACTTTTGCTTCCGCCCCGAACGCCTTTCCCGCCACCAGCCGCGCCCACAATCCGCCGTTCTCATAGGTCGGAAGATCGGCTGCGCCGTGATGAAAGAACGCCGGATCGGTTTCCTCCTTCTCTTTCGGCAGCGCCACCCATGCCTGGATGCCGTGCATGTTGCCGCCCTGCGCGCGCGCCTTCTCGAAGCGTTCGGAATGGGTGATGCCGCGTCCTGCCGTCATCCAGTTCACTTCGCCCGGACGGATGGCCTGTTCGGAGCCCACGCTGTCGCGATGCATGATTTCGCCTTCGAACAGATAGGTCACGGTCGAAAGCCCGATATGGGGATGTGGCCGCACATCGACGGTTTTGGGGATTCCTGCGGGAAAATTCACCGGCCCCATGTGATCGAAAAACACGAACGGCCCCACCATGCGGCGATGCGCGAACGGAAGCACGCGTCCCACCTCGAATCCGCCCAGATCGCGCCGTCGTTGGTCGATCACCAGTTCAATCATCGAACCCTCCCTGGAGTGCCGCAAACTTCATGCTACTCTCATTTTCGCGTCGGATGCGAGAGCGGGCTTCATGCGTGTCATCCTTACGGTCGCGTTGTGTACGGTGCTCGCCGGTTGCGCCTCGCCACGCGGCGAAAGCTGCACACCGCCGTCCCATCGCATGAATCGTGTCGAACTCTTCTTCGGCGCCGCGTTCAACAATGGCAAACCCATCGACAATGCGGCTTGGCAAGCCTTCCTCGACAAGGAAGTGACTCCGCGCTTCCCGGCAGGTCTGACGGCATACGAAGCTTACGGTCAGTGGCAACGCCCCGATGGCGGGGTCGAAAAAAGTCCGTCGCGCGTCTTGGTCATCTGGTACGAGGGCGATCAATCCCCACGCATCGATGCCATTCGCGATGCCTACAAGAAGCGCTTCGATCAGATGTCCGTGATGCGCATCGACAGTTCGGACTGCGTTTCGTTCTAGCGCGGCAGATTGCTCGTGCCCATCAACGCTTCGTCGACGGCGCGCGCGCATTGGCGGCCTTCGCGGATCGCCCACACCACCAGCGATTGCCCGCGCCGCATGTCGCCGCAGGAAAACACGTTGGGCACGCTTGTCTTGTAGTCGAGCACGTTGGCTTTCACATTGCCGCGCCCATCGCGCTCCACACCGGCCTGCTCCACAAGCCCCGCCTTGCGGGGTCCCACGAAGCCCATGGCCAGCAAAACCAGATCGGCCTTCAATTCGAACGTGGTGTTCGGCATTTCGACCATTTGCATCCGGCCGTCCGCGCCTTTCTGCCATTCGACGCGCACGCATTCGAGCGCCTCGATCTTGCCGTTCGCGCCTCTGGCACGTTTGGTCAGAACCGACCAGTCGCGATCGCACCCTTCTTCATGCGAAGACGAGGTACGCAGCTTCAACGGCCAATCGGGCCATGTCAGCGCCTTGTGCTCGCGGTCCGGCGGGCGCGAAAGAATTTCGAGCTGCGTGACCGATGCCGCGCCGTGCCGGTTGGACGTGCCGATGCAGTCCGATCCCGTATCGCCGCCGCCGATCACCACCACATGCTTTCCCTTGGCGCTGATCGTGCCGTGGGGCGCGGCCTTGGCTTCATCGTCGCCCGCGACGCGCTTGTTCTGCTGCGTAAGGAAATCCATCGCGAAATGAATGCCGTCGAGTTCGCGTCCTTCGATTTCCAGATTGCGCGGGTCTTCCGCGCCGCCCGACATCACCAGCGCATCGTAGTCTTTCAACAGCATGGCGACCGAAACCGCCACGCCCACTTCCACACCGGTGCGGAA
>DASZYI010000041.1:0-28556 GCA_035545475.1 Rhizomicrobium sp. | reverse complement strand
GCTTTACGTGGTGAATTTTCTCGACCGCGTGAATGTCGGCTTTGCAGCACTGACGATGAATCGCGATCTGGGCCTGGGCGCGGAAGCGTTCGGCATCGGCGCGGGAATTTTCTTTCTCGGATATTTTTTCTTCGAAGTGCCGTCGAATGTGATTCTGGAAAAGATCGGCGCGCGGCTGTGGATATTCCGCATCATGTTCACCTGGGGCCTCGTCTCCATGGCGATGGCCTTCGCGCAAGGGCCGTGGAGCTTTTACGGATTGCGTTTTCTGCTCGGCGTGGCCGAAGCCGGGTTCTTTCCCGGGATGATGCTGTATCTCACCTATTGGTTCCCGCAGAGCGAGCGCGCCAAATTCAATTCGTTGTTCTTCGCGGCCATCCCGCTGTCGAGTGCGCTGGGCTCGCCGCTCTCCGGTTACATTCTGGGCTTCGAGGGCGTGTACGGCCTGCACGGCTGGCAATGGTTATTTCTGCTGGAAGGTTTGCCGTCGTGCCTGCTGGCGTTTGCGGTTCTTGTGTTTCTTCCCAACGGTCCCGTCAGCGCGAAATTCCTCGACAATGCGGAAAAGCATTACGTCTTGCAGCGCCTCTCGGAAGACGCGCCGCCGCGTAGCGATTTGTGGACGGCGCTGGGCGACTGGCGGGTCTGGGTTCTGGCGGTCACCGATATCGGCATCATCATCGCGCTGTACGGTCTGGGGCTTTGGTTGCCGCAGATCGTGAAGGACATGGGCTTCGACAATTTCGAGACGGGGCTTGTCGTGTCGGTGCCCTATATCGCCAGCACCATCGGCATGATCCTGTGGGCGCGTTCGAGCGACACGTTGCGCGAGCGGGTTTGGCATGTCGCGATCCCTGCGCTGCTCGCAAGCGCGAGCCTGATGGCCGCCGCGTTTCTGGGCGTCAGTTTGTGGGCGATCCTTGCGCTCAGTTGCGCGTCGGTCGGGATCTATGCCGCGCTCGTCACCTATTGGACGTTGCCGCCCTCCTTCCTCGGCGGAACGGCGGCGGCGGGCGGAATCGCCCTGATCAACTCGGTGGGAAATCTGGGAGGCTTTTTCGGTCCGTCCCTAATGGGTTGGCTGAAACAATCGACGGGCGGCTATACGGCGGGCATGTATGCGCTGGCCGGATTCTTGATCGTTCCCGCCATTGTGGTGGTGTTGCTGGGGCGTGCGCGTGCCCTTGCGCTTGCGCCCGCCGCTCGCTAATTCGCGGGGCCATGACACGCGCATTCATTTTCCCCGGACAGGGCAGCCAGGCCGTCGGCATGGGCAAGGCGTTGGCGGAAGCCTTCGCGCCCGCCCGCGAGACCTTCGAAGAGATTGACGACGCGTTGGGCCAGCGGCTTTCGCGGCTGATGTGGGAAGGCCCCGAAGGCGATCTCACGCTCACCGAAAACGCGCAGCCCGCGATCATGGCGGCGAGCATGGCGATCGTGCGCGTGCTGCAGAAGGAAGGCGGGCTTGATGTCGCCAAACACGCACGCCTCGTCGCCGGTCATTCGCTGGGCGAATACACGGCATTGTGCGCGGCGGGCGCATTCACGCTTGCCGATGCGGCGCGGCTTCTGAAAACCCGCGGACGCGCGATGCAGGACGCGGTGCCGGTCGGCGAGGGAGCGATGAGCGCCTTGCTCGGCGCGGAAATCGACATGGCCGAAGCAGCGGCGAAAGAAGCGGTGGAAGCCGCACCGCCGACAGAGAAGAACGCCGTCTGCGTCGTCGCCAACGACAATGCGCCGGGACAGGTGGTGATTTCGGGAACGAAAGCGGCCGTCGAACGCGCGGGCGAAATCGCGAAGTCCAAAGGTGCGAAGCGCGCGATGTTGTTGAATGTCAGCGCGCCGTTCCACTCGCCGCTGATGCAGCCCGCCGCTGACAAGATGCGCGAGGCGCTTTCGGCGGTCACCATCCGTCCGCCCGCCGCACCGGTTCTGGCCAATGTCACGGCGAACGAAACAAGCGAGCCGGAAATGATCCGCCGCTTGCTGGTGGAACAGGTCACGGGCCGCGTGCGTTGGCGCGAGAGCGTGCTTCGGCTGAAGCCGCTGGGCATCGAAACCACGGTGGAACTGGGCGGCGCGAAAGTGCTAACCGGAATGGTCAAACGCATCGACCGCGAGCTTGCGAATATCACGCTCGATGCGCCGTCTGATGTTGAAGCGTTTGCGAAGACGTTGTGATGAGCGCGCACAATCATTCTTACCTCCCCCTTGTGGGGAGGTCGGAGAGCGAAGCGATCCGGGTGGGGGTCGGTGCTTGTAACGAACACCGTCCCCCACCCGAAAAATCTTCGCTACGCTCAGATTTATTCGACCTCCCCACAAGGGGGAGGTAAGAGGTATGGCCATGTTCGATCTCACGGGAAAAGTCGCACTTGTCACCGGCGCATCCGGCGGTATCGGCGGGGCCATTGCCAAAGCGCTCCATGAGCAGGGCGCTAGCGTCGTGCTTTCGGGTACGCGCGCCGATGCTTTGGAGCGAGCCAAGAACGAGCTGGGCGAACGCGCCCATGTCACGGCCTGCGATCTCTCCAATCCCGCATCCGTCGAAGCGCTGCCGAAGACGGCGGAGAGCTTTGCCGGGCCCATCGACATATTGGTGAACAATGCGGGCATCACGCGGGACAATCTGTTCCTGCGCATGAAGGACGAAGAGTGGGATCAGGTGCTGGCGGTCAATCTCACCGCCGCGTTTCGTCTGTCGCGCGCAGTCTTGCGCGGCATGATGAAGAAGCGCTGGGGCCGCATCGTGAACATCACCTCCGTTGTCGGCACGATGGGAAATCCGGGGCAGGGCAATTATGCCGCCGCGAAAGCGGGGCTTGTCGGCATGAGCAAATCGCTCGCCGCCGAAGTTGCGTCGCGCAACATCACGGTGAACTGCGTGGCGCCCGGTTTCGTCACCACGGCGATGACCGATGCGCTGACCGACGCCCAGAAGGAAGGATCGTTGACGCGGATACCTGCGGGCCGTTACGGCAAGCCGGAAGAGATTGCGGCCGCGGTCGTCTATCTCGCGTCGGACGAAGCGGGTTATGTGACCGGCCAGACCATCCATGCAAATGGCGGAATGGCGATGATTTGATAGCTGTTACAATGGCTTAACCCCATTGTAGCAGGCCAAAACGGATTGTGTTACCAAGCGGCCAATTCCTCGCCGCCCTAAGCGTGGGGAAACATCGCGCGGCCTTTGGGGTTACCCCTTTCAGCGGCGATGCCAACATCGAGAGGTTTCGAAAGAGCAATGAGCGATACTGCGGAACGCGTGAAGAAGATCGTCGTCGAGCACCTGAATGTCGATGCCGACAAGGTCACCGAGAGCGCGTCCTTGATTGAAGACCTGGGCGCAGACAGCCTCGATGCCGTCGAACTCGTGATGGCGTTCGAAGAAGAATTCGGTATCGAAATCCCCGACGACGCCGCCGAAACCATCGTGACGGTCGGCGACGCGGTGAAGTTCATCGAAAAAGCGCAGGCCTGATCTGGCCGCCGCTTCGCCCATGCGCCGCGTTGTCGTCACAGGGTTGGGGCTTGTCACGCCGCTGGCTTGCGGCGTGGAAGAGACGTGGGCGCGTCTGCTTTCGGGCGAAAGCGGCGCGCGCCGGATCACCAAGTTCAACACCGAAGACCTTGCGACCAAGATCGCCTGCGACGTGCCGCGCGGCGATGGCTCCGACGCGACCTTCAATCCCGACCAGTGGGTCGATCCGAAGGAGCAGCGGCGCATCGACGATTTCATCCTCTTCGGTCTGGCCGCCGCCCAACAGGCGGTGACGGATTCCGGCTGGGAGCCCAAGACAGAGGAAGACCGCTATCGCACGGGCGCCTTGATCGGTTCGGGCATCGGCGGGCTGCCGGGCATCGAGGAAGCCTCGATCCTGGTGCATGAAAAAGGTCCGCGCCGGCTGTCGCCGTTCTTCATTCCGGGACGGCTGATCAATCTCGTCTCCGGCTATGCCTCGATCCGGTTTGGCTACAAGGGCCCGAACCATGCGGTGGTGACGGCGTGCGCCACGGGCGCCCATGCCATCGGCGATGCCGCGCGCCTGATCGCGCTCGAAGATGCTGATGTGATGCTGGCGGGCGGCGCGGAAGCGGCGATCTCGCGGTTGGGTATCGCAGGGTTCAACGCCTGCCGGGCGCTTTCGACGGCCTTCAACGAAACGCCCGAGAAGGCCTCGCGTCCCTACGACAAGGACCGCGACGGTTTCGTGATGGGCGAAGGCGCAGGGATGGTGATGCTCGAAGAATACGAACACGCCAAAGCGCGCGGCGCGAAGATCTATGGCGAAGTGACGGGCTATGGCCTCTCCGGCGACGCCCATCACATCACCGCGCCCGCCGAAGACGGCGAGGGCGGCTATCGCGCGATGCAGATGGCGTTGAAACGCGCAGGACTTTCAGCGTCGGACATCGACTATGTGAATGCGCACGGCACATCGACCATGGCCGACGGCATCGAGCTGGGTGCGGTGGAGCGCCTTCTCGGCAATGCCGCGCCCAAGACGTCGATCTCCTCCACCAAATCCTCCATCGGACATCTGCTCGGTGCGGCGGGTGCGGTGGAAGCGATTTTCTGCCTGCTTGCGATGCGCGACCAGATCGTGCCGCCGACCATCAATCTCGACAATCCCGATGTCACCACCACGCTCGATCTTGTCGCCAAAGAGGCGAAGAAGCGCGAGGTGAGAGCGACGCTTTCCAATTCCTTCGGCTTCGGCGGCACCAACGCCTCGCTGATCTTCACCCAGCCGCAATAGATTTTTCGCATGAAACGTTTCGCCGCCATGCTGATCGCGCTTGCCGTGATCGTGGCGGGCGCGTTCGAATGGGAAGCGGCGGATTTCAAGGCACCGGGCCCTGCCGCAAATAACACCGTTGTCCTGATCGCGCCGCGCTCGGGCGTATCGAAAACCGCGCATACGCTGGAAGACGCCCATGTCGTCAAGCACGCCTATCTGTTCGAAATCGGCGTGCGGTTGCGCGGCATGGCGTCGTCGCTGAAGGCGGGCGAATACGAAATCCCGGCGAAAGCGAGTCTCAAGGACATCGCGGACATCCTGATTTCCGGCAAGGTGGTGCAGCACAAACTCACCGCCGCCGAGGGCCTGACGAGCCAGATGATCTACGACATCGTGAAGAACGATAAGGCGTTGCAAGGCGCGGCGGGCGCGGTTCCGGCGGAAGGCACGCTGCTGCCGGAGACCTATCTTTTCACACGCGGCACGACGCGCACCGACATCTTCACGCGCATGAAGGCCGCGCAGACCGCGCTGTTGGACAAGCTGTGGCCGCATCGTGCCGCCGATCTTCCCTTCACCACGCGCGAACAGGCGATCGTCCTTGCCTCCATCGTGGAGAAGGAGACGGCACTTCCGTCCGAACGCCGCCATATTGCGTCGGTGTTCGTGAACCGGCTGAAGATCGGCATGCCGCTGCAATCCGATCCCACGATCATCTATGGCATCACCAAGGGTTACCCGCTGGGCCGTGCGATCCTCGAAAGCGAAATCCACGCGGCGACGCCCTTCAACACCTATGTCATCGCGGGCCTTCCGCCTGAGCCCATCTGCAATCCGGGTGCAGATGCAATTGCCGCGGTGCTCAATCCCGACCGGACGTCCGACCTCTATTTCGTGGCGGACGGAACCGGCGGCCATGTCTTTTCGGCGACCATCGCGGAGCACCAGAAGAACGTCGCGAAGTGGCGGAAAATTCACGATCAGCAAAAGCTTTCACCGCCCGCGCCCAGGGGTTAAGGTCGAAGCGCACCGACGGAGCGCCTGATGGCCCTCGTTTCCATGACCGGTTTCGCCGAATCGCAAGGCGCGCACGAGAGCATGCGCTGGCGCTGGGAGGCGAAGAGCGTCAACGGCCGGGGCCTCGATCTTCGCCTACGCACGCCGCCGGGATTCGAAAGCGTGGAAATGGCCGCTCGCCCGCTGGCCGCGGCGCGTTTCAAGCGCGGTACGATCCAATGCACCCTGACGGTGGACGCGGGCGACAATGCGCGCGGGTTGAAGATCGACGCCGTGGCGCTGGCCGCAGCCGTGAAGATCGCGCGCGAGGTTTCCGCCGAAACCGGATTGCCGCCCGCCCGCGTGGACGGATTGCTGGCGCTGAAGGGCGTCATCGTGCAGGACGATTCCCAATCGGCGAGCGCACCGGAACGTGCGGCCCGCGATGCGGCGATACTGGAGAGCCTTGCGTCCGCCTTCGATGCGCTGGCGCGCGCACGCGCGAACGAAGGCACCAAGCTCGCCAATGTGCTGAACAATCTTCTGGGCGAAATCAGCGATCTGGTGATGGCCGCGACCAAACTTGCCGCCACCCAGCCCGCTGCGTTGCGCGACCGGCTGACATCGCAATTGAACGAATTGCTGACGCCGGGCACGATTTCCGAAGACCGTCTGGCGCAGGAGGTGGCGCTGCTGGCGGCGCGCGCCGACGTGCGCGAAGAACTCGATCGTCTGGGTGCGCATGTCCACGAAGCGCGCGCGTTGCTCAAATCCGGCGATGCCGTGGGCCGTAAGCTCGATTTCCTGGCGCAGGAATTCAACCGCGAAGCCAACACGTTGTGCTCGAAATCCGCCGACATCCAGTTGACGCGCACGGGACTCGCGCTCAAGGCCGCCATCGACCAGTTCCGCGAACAGGCGCAGAACGTGGAGTAGCGATGGGCGGGGGCCAGATGAAACGCAGAGGTCTGATGCTGGTGCTGTCCTCGCCCTCGGGCGCGGGCAAGACCACGCTGTCGCGCCGCCTGCTGGACAGCGATCCCGCGATCCAGATGAGCGTGTCCGCCACCACGCGCCGTCCGCGCGCGGGCGAAGTCGAGGGCCGCGATTATTTCTTCATCGACGCGAAGGAATTCGACCGCCGCGCCAAGGCGCGCGAATTTCTGGAGCATGCGACGGTTTTCGAGAACCGTTACGGCACGCCGAAGAAGGCGGTCGAGGATATTCTGGCGAGCGGCAAGGATGTTCTGTTCGACATCGACTGGCAGGGCACGCAGCAATTGAAGCAACAGGCGCGCGACGATGTGGTGAGCGTGTTCGTGCTGCCGCCTTCACACGACGAACTCGAAAGGCGTTTGCGCGCGCGCGCGCAGGACGAAGAAGCCGTCGTGCAGGCCCGCATGGCCAAAGCCGCCGACGAAATCAGCCATTGGGCGGAATACGATTACATCATCGTCAATGACGATATCGAAGCGGCCCAGATGCAGCTTGAGACGATATTGGCTGCAGAGAGATTGAAGCGGACGCGGCAGATCGGCTTGTCGGAATTCGCAAGGTCGTTGACGGGGAAGTCGTAACTTACCTCCCCCTTGTGGGGAGGTCGAAATTTGCGGAACGCAAATTTCGGGTGGGGGACCGAGTTGCAACACCGACCCCCACCCGAAAAATCTTTCGCTGGCGCTTCGGATTTTTCGACCTCCCCACAAAGGGGGAGGTAAGATTCATTCCAAACCGATCCGATAAACCCGCATCGCTGTGCCGCTGAACAGCGCGGCTTTTTCTTCCGCCGACGCGCCCGATGCCAACCGTTTGAACGCATTCCAAAGCGCCGCATAACTCGCGCCGAATTTGTCGACCGGGAAGTTGCTTTCGAACATGCAGCGGTTGGCACCGAACGCTTCGATGCAGGTTTCGATATAGGGCTTCCACAAGGCGGCCAGCACTTTTGAATCCTCCGCAGGATTCCAGCGCGCGTGCCAGCCTGCGAAGGGCATGGGCAATCCGCCGAGTTTCACATTGACGTTCGCACAGCCTGCAAGCGTGCGGATGTTCTCGCGCCATTCGTTGAAACGCTCGTCGCGCTTGCCCGCATAGCGCCCGATGCCAAGCGGCGTGCCGACGTGATCGAGAACGATGGTGGTTTCGGAGAAGGCGCGTGCGAGGTCGATGAGATCGGGAAGCTGCGGTTCCAGCAGCCACGCATCGAACGACAGACCGAGTTTGGAAAGCACCGCGAAGCCTTCGCGGAATTTCGGATCGCGATAAAGACCGCCCGGCACGCGGCCATGCAGCGGGCCCAGCACATTCGGATCGTCGTCATAAGACGCGCTCTGGCGGATGCCGCGGAAACGTCCATGGCCCGCGCCGATATGCGAGCGCAACACGTCTTCCACTTCCGCGCCCCAGCGGAAATCGACATGGCCGACGATGCCTGCACACGCGCGCACATCGCCGTAAAGTCCGCTCGCCGTCATCGCGGCGATGCCGTTGACGAATTCGGTCTCGCCCACGCAGCGCAACCGTTCCGGCCCGCTCGCGCGATACATCGCGCCGCATTCCATATAGACGGTGGCGCGGATGTTGTGGCCGGTGCGCAAATCCGCGAGCAATTCGTCGAGCAGATAGCGCGGGACGTTGCGGAGGATGTCCATGAAGCCGTGATCGGACGGCGGGAGATTTCGGAGAATGTCCCTGGGACGATCCCAAAGGTGATGGTGCGGATCGACGATGGGCAGATCGGGTTCGAGGATTTCTTCGGTGGTCATGTTCGCGTCTCCCACTTGGAAATTTTAACCCTCCCCTTGAGGGAGGGTCGATAAAATTTCGGAGCGCAGCGAAGAAATTTTTCGGGGAGGGGTTGGAGCTGCAGCAATGACCCCTCCCCGAAATTTGCTTCGCAAATTGTCGACCCTCCCTCAAGGGGAGGGTAAGAATTACTACGGCGTCAGTACCACGCGTCCCACGATCTTGCCTTCGCGCAGGTCGTTCAGCGTCTTGTTGGCGTCGGCGAGCGGGCGTTTCTGATACGGAATCGGGTCGACCTTGCCCGCGCGCACCAGTTCCATCATCTCGTTGGTCTCGTTCAGCGAGCCTACCATCGAGCCGCCGATGGAGATGGTGCGGAACGGGAACATCGGCAGCGGAAGCTGCATCTGTCCGCCGAACAATCCCACGATGATGATTTTGCCGCCGCGGCGCACCGTCTTCATCGCGTAATTGTAAGTGGCTTCCGAGCCCACGAAATCGACCACCGCATAGGCGCCGCCGTTTGTGTCAGCCATCAGCTTCTTGGCGGATTCGGGATCCTTGGTGTTGTAGGTCGCGCTCGCGCCCGCTTTCTTCGCGGCTTCCAAACGGCCTTCGTCGATGTCGGCGGCGAGCGGGCCTTTGCCGAACAGGGCTTTGGCAAACTGCACGCCCATCATGCCGACGCCGCCGACGCCCAGCACCAGAACCTGATCGTCGGCCGCAAGTTTGCCGACCTTCTTCATCGCGGCGAAGGCGGTGAGGCCGGAGCACATGTAAGCCGCGCCCAATGCGGGATCGATCTAGCCGTAGTCGATGAGATAGCGCGGATGCGGCACCATCACATGCGTTGCATATCCGCCGGGGCAACCGTTGGAGCAGCCAAGCTGGCGCGGTCCGCCGGTGCAGATGTTTTCCTCGCCGCGCAGACACGACGGGCATTTGCCGCAACCGATCCAGGGGAACGCCGCGTAACGCTGGCCGACCTTCACGCCTTTCGCATCGGGACCGACGGCAATCACTTCGCCTTCAATTTCATGGCCCAGCGTATGCGGCAGCTTGATGTTCGCCATCGGCAGCTTGTTGCCGCCGCCGAGATCGAAATAGCCGTCATGGATGTGCACGTCGGAGTGACAGACGCCGGCATTGTGAACTTTCAGAAGGACTTCGGTGCCCGTGGGCTCCGGCGTCGGCGTTTCGATTTCCTTGAGCGGCGCCCCGAATTCCACAACGGCCTGACTGCGCATCTTCGTTCTCCCTGAATGACTTTATGTCAGTGTGGCATGGCTCATCTTCCCTCTCAACACCTATCCTATGTTTCCTAGCCCGCGAATGCGGGCCATCCAGTTCGGGCCTGCACAAAGGAAATTTGCACGCGGAGGCGCGGAGGACGCGGAGCAGACTGTTTCCTCCGCGTTCTCCGCGCCTCCGTGTGATGACGTTAGGGAAAAAAGGTTCGGGTGAGCGCGGCAAAGTCGGAAACGGACAATGTTTCGGCGCGCGCGGTTGGATCGAGGCCCGCTTCCGTTACCAGACGTTCGGCATCGGGTGACAGCGATTTCAGGCTTTGCCGCAACATCTTGCGGCGTTGGCCGAAGGCGGCGGCTGTTATTTTCTCCAGATCGGAAAGTCGCGCCTCCGCCACCGGCTTTGCCAGCGGTTCGATGCGCACGATGGAGGAGGTGATTTTCGGCGGCGGCACGAAGGCGCTGCGCGAAACGTCGAACAGGATTTTTGCCTTTGCGCGCCATTGTGTCAGCACGGAGAGGCGCCCGTAATGTTCGGTGTCCGGTTTGGCGACGAGGCGTTCGGCGACTTCGCGCTGGAACATCAAGGTCAGGCTTTTCCAGAACGGCGGCCAGGTGTCGGCGGAAAGCCATTTCACCAGCAATGCGGTGCCGACATTGTAGGGAAGGTTCGCGGCCACGCGCACGGGCCCATCGAACAGCCTGCTTTCGTCGAGCGCCAGCGCGTCGTCTTCGAGGATTTGCAATCGGCCGGGATAGGCGGCGGCGATTTGTTCGAGCGCAGGAATGCAGCGCGCATCGCGTTCGACGGCGACGACACGCTGCGCCCCTTCGGCCAGCAATGCGCGCGTGAGTCCGCCGGGGCCGGGCCCGACTTCATAGAAGGTTTCGCCTTCCAGCGGGCCGGCCGCGCGCGCGATGCGGCGCGTCAGGTTGAGGTCGAGAAGGAAATTCTGTCCGAGGGATTTCTTGGCGGCGAGGCCATGCGCTGAAATCACCTCGCGTAAAGGCGGCAACCCGTCATCCACGCGCGTCGGCCATTTGTGCGGCGCATTTGATGGCGGCGATCATGCTGCGCACGTCCGCCTTGCCGGTGCCCGCGATATCGAGCGCTGTGCCGTGATCGGGCGAGGTGCGCACGATGGGAAGGCCGAGCGTCACGTTCACACCGTCCCAGAACGCTAGCGTCTTCGACGGAATCAGCGCCTGGTCGTGATACATGCAAAGGGCCGCGTCGTATTGCGCGCGTGCTTCGTCATGGAACATCGCGTCCGCCGACAGCGGGCCGAGAACGGTGTTGCCTGCCGCGCTCAGGGCTTCGATGGCGGGAGAGATAATCGTGTCTTCTTCCAGTCCGATGGTGCCCGCTTCGCCCGCATGCGGATTGAGGCCCGCCACGGCAAGGCGCGGGTTTGCGACACCGAAATCCTTTTTCAGCGCGTCGAGCATGATCTCGCCGGTTTCGACGATGCGTTCCTTCGAAAGCCGCGAGGGCACTTCGCGCACCGGAATGTGGATGGTGAGCGGCACGACCTTCAGCTTGTCGCTCGCCATCATCATCACGGCGCGTTTGGCCCCGGTCAGATGTTCGAGGAATTCGGTGTGGCCGGGATATTCGAAACCCGATTCCGTCAGCACCCATTTGTGGATCGGGGCGGTGACGACGGCGCCCGCTTCGCCCGCCATCGCGGCCTTCACCGAAAGCTCGATGGCCTCGATCACGGCAGGCGCGGAGACGACGTTGAGCGTGCCGGGCACGCGTTTGGCTTTCGCCCCGGTCGGAATCAACGCGTCATCGGGAACGACGCCGCAGGCACCGAACACCTCCGGATCGCCCACGAGTTTCAATTTGCGCGCGCCGTATTTTCCGCCCAGCGCGTGATAGGCCGCCACCGCCACTTCCGGGCCGATGCCCGAAGGCTCGCCCATGGTGATGTGGATCGGCGCGTCCGCGCTATTTGATCTTGGTTTCGACATTGGCCGTGCGCCGCAGGTTGCGCATGTATTGCCGCGACAGCGTCGTGATCTGCTCTTCGAAGAGCTGGTTCTCCACCTGTTCGCGGCTCGGCATCTTGAACACCGTGATCTTGGGCGGAGCCTTGTCGCAACGCACGATCAATTCGATACCCGCGGGCGACTGGAACGGCTGGGTCACTTCACCCGGCCCCGTCTTGGCCAGCGCATCCTGCATCTGCTGGCTCAGATCGGAAAGCTTCATTGTGCCGAGATTCATGAAAATCGCGCCCTGCACGGCCTTCGGAACTTTCTCGGCCATTTCGCAGCTTTCGATGCGGTCGTGCAGCATGCCTGCCGCCTTGAAGGCGTTCTCCAGCAACTGCTTGTCGGGCTTGTCGCCGGTCGGCAACAGGATGCGGGCAAGGGGCAAGGTGCCGGGCGGCGTGGTGTTCGTTTCCAGCGTCTTGGGATCGGGCAGTTTCGTGCCCATGCCTTCCTGCCGCTCGCGCAGCAGAAGGATGTAATAGCCCCCGGTCGAACGGATCGGCGGAGAAATCTCGCCGGGCTTCAGTTTGACCAGCGCATTGTTCAATTCGGGCGCAAGCTGGCCCTCATGCACCACGCCGATGTCGCCGCCTTGGGCCGCCGTCGGGTTCTGGCTGAACTGGCGGGCAACGGCGGTGAAGGGCGCGCCCTGCTGGATCTGCTGGATAAGACCTTCGGCGTCCTTCTTCACCTTCTCGTCCTGTTCGGGATTGTCGACGGCGAGGAAGATTTCGGCGACGAGGAAGTGCGGTTTGTGCGCGCCTTCGGCGATGCGTTTCAATTCGTCGTTCACGTCTTCGGTGGTGATGTTGATGCGGTCGCCATATTGGTCCTGCACGGTCTTCGACCAGGCGATGCCGACTGCGATCTGCGAACGCAAGGTCGCCATGGCGACGCCGCCGCGCGTGAGCATTTCCTCAAGCTGTTCCTTCTTGAGGTTGTTTTCTTTCAGGATGTTGTCGATCGCCTTGTCGACGTCGGCAGCGGAGACGGAGATGTTCTTCTTCTGCGCTTCGAGCAACTGCAGGCGCTCGGTTTCGAGCTGCTTCAGAACCTGTGTGCGGATCTGCGCCATCTTGTCCGGCGGCGGCTGCTGGCCAGAGGTGGCGAGGAACAGGGCGATGCGCTGGTTCAGGTCGTAATCGGAAATGACCGAATCGTTCACAATTGCGGCCACGCCGTCGCCGGGATGAACGACCACGGTTTCCTTGACGTTCTTGTTCGGCTCTTCGGTGGTGGCGAGTTGGGTTCCGGCCGCCTGGCCCCTGGGGGCTGCGGCCAAGGCCGGCCCCGCCAACACGCCGAAAACCGCCAACAAAGCCAAGGATTTGCGCAAGGGACTGTTCTTCGGCCGCGGTTTCAATGTCGGTTGCTCCAAGCCCCGTCCCCGGAAGGAGCGCTGGTTTCGCGAGATAAAGCAATTCCCCGGTTCATTCAAGGAGATGCAGGGCGCGTCACGTTTCCACTCACGGATGCAGCGCGAAGACGTCTTCCGGGAACAGGTCGTAGGAGCCGATAGGCTGGTCGCCCGTCTTCAGGTTGAAACGCAGGATGATGGAGGTGGAGGGCGGAACGTCGCGGTCGGAGGTGTAACGCCGCCGATAGGCGATGGAAATGTTCAGGCACTCGTCCTCGTAACCGCCGCCGAGTTCGGTATCGAGCAGCTTGCCGTTCTTGAGATCGCGGTCGGCGGCGGCGAGCAGCGCCCAATGATCGAACAGGCCGACGATGGCCTGTGCATTCACTTCCTCGCGCGCCGGCAGGCCGAGTGAGGCGTCCTGCGGCAGGCGCACATAGGAAACGCGCGCCGAAGAACGCCCGAAGGTCGCCGTGGCATAGACTTCGTTGCGCTCGATGGAGCCGGTGGATTCGTCGATCTGGAACCGTTCGGTGACGTCGAGATAGGGCGGCAGTTTCACGTCGAACCGCCCGACGAGATTGGAGACCGTGCGGTTCAATCCCGATTGCACGGTGAACCGGTTGTCGCGCTTGGGCCGGAAGGCTTGCCCCAGCAGCGCTTCGATCTCGCCGCCTTCGAAGATGGCGGCGGCGCGCACGCCCGCGTTCAGGCGCGGGCCGGATTCCACGATGTCGTAACCCGGCGTGCGGTCGAAGCTGAAGAGATTGGCGTCGGAGAACTCGAACGAGGTGGAATCCTCGTTGGGGATGCCCGGCGGATTGCCGCCGTAAGGTTGCAGGATGCCCTGCACGATGGGCTCGATGACGAACGAGGTCGAGCGATTGACGCCGGAAATGAACGGCCAGCGCCAGTCGAGCGCAACATAGGGGATGCCGCGCGAGATGAATTTCGGGCTGCCCTGCAATCCGGCGATGCCCAGCGGATTGGCGGGATCGGTGTGATAGACGTCGCCGCGCGCATCGGCGGTGAGCGAGATCACTTGCCCATTGGGCGTGATGAACGGCAGGCGATAGCGCAGTTCCGCCGTCAACCGCTGATCGTTGGTGCCGAGCACATTGGTGGGATCTTCGCGCGCCAGCGACACCGTGTTGAAATCGAAACGGAATTGCCCGCCAAGGATGTCGCGCTCGGGAATGAAGGTGTATTCGACCAGCGGCAGGACGAAGGGAATGGTGCGGCTGTTGTCGGTGGCGCGCAGGCCTTCGAAGAAATAGCCGGTGACCGCGAAGCGCGAACGCCCGGCATAGCTTTCGACATAGATGTCGTTGACGAGCCGGTCTTCGGTCGAGATGTCGTAGCGCTTCAGATAGGTGTCATTGGCCGCAAGCTGTGCATCGAAGCCCGCATCCCAGTGGCTATTGAGCTGCAATTTGCCGGAGCCGAACACATGGCCGTAGGTTTGCGCCTGCTCGCCGCTCAGTCCGCCGTTCGGATTGTGCGCAACCGATGCCTGCAGCCAGAATCCGCCATTGTTGAAGCGCTGGCGGTATTCGCCTTCCAGCACCTCGCCATTGCGCGCCGTTATCCACGGTTCGAGGGTGAGATCCTGCGAATCCGAAAGCGACACATAGACCGGCACCTTCAGGAACGATCCCAGCGTAGTCGAGGTGCCCACGACGGGCGAGAGGATGCCGCTCGAATGTTTCACTGTCGGATCGGGTTGCGAATAATACGGCGTGTAGAACACCGGCACGCCGAAGAATTCGAGCGTGGCGTCGCGGAATTCGATCTTGTGGCGCACCTGATCGTAGATCACGCGATAGGATTTGACCTGCCACAGCGGCGTGCGATTGCCCGTCTTCGCGCAGACCTTGCACGGCGTATAGGCCGCGCGCAGCGCTTCGGTGAAACGTCCGGCGGTCCGCTTGGCGCTGGCCGCGACCATGCGGCCGTTCTTGCCGATCAGCGCCGCAAAACCTTCAAGCGCGCCGTCGCGCATCTTGTCGTGCAGCACCACATAATTGGCGAACGCGACGTCGCCGTTTTCCGCCGTCACGCTCACATGGCCGCGCGCGGTGACCGTATCGGTTTTCTGGTTGTACGAAACGTTGTCGGCCAGAAGAATGCGCCCGCCATAGTCGATCTCGACCTTGCCGCGCGCCGTGATGATCTGATTGTTGATGTCGTAGACGACTTCGTTGGCTTGCAGGAGGATATTGTCGCCCTCGCGCGTGCGTAGGCTTTCCGCGCCTTGGGCGGAGGCCGCTAAGAACGCAACGATGCCGGCGAGCGCTCCCCACCCACGTCTCATCCGTCCTCCTGATGGAAGACGAGGGTCATGCCCACGAGGATCGCGGCGGCGGCGGGCACGGTGGCCGCGAGCGGCAGAGGCAGCACGCCCGATTGGCCGAGCGCCTGGGTGAGGTCGCTGAAGAAATAAACGCCGAAGCCCGCAAGCGCGCTGTAGAGGATGATCCGGGGAATTCCGCCATAGCGCGAAAGCCGGAGCGAGAAACTCGCGCTCATAAAGACCATGGCCGCGAACAGCGCGGGCAGCGCGAGCAGCGTGTAGAGATAAAGCTCATAACGTGTCGCCGCGAAACCGGCCGCCTGTGCGGCGCGAATGAATCCCGGCAGATCCCAGAACGACAGCGTGTCAGGTGACGCGAAGCTTTCCTGGATGCGCGCGGGCGTAAGCGTCGTCGGCAATTGGTAGATGGCGTGTCTTTTCGGCGTGCCGTCCGCGCCGCTCACCCAGGCGTCGGTCAGTTTCCACGAACCCTTCTGAAGCTGCGCTTCCTTCGCGTCGATGCGGCCGAGGAATTTGTCGTTCGCGCCGTAGAGGAAGATGATCACCTCGTCGAGCCGCGATCCCTGATCCGAGACGCGCAAGGCATGGATCACCGATTGGTGCTGCGCATCGCCTTGCCTGAGCCACAGCCCATTGATCGACACGGCAAGCTGGGACGCTTCGCCATGCACATATTTCGCTTCCAGTGCTGCGAAGCGCGACAGAAATTTCGCTGATACCGGCGTGCCGACGGTGACTGCGATGACGCCCAATGCCACCGCCACGACCAACGGCGGCGCGAGGAAATCCCATGCCGAAACGCCGGCGGCGCGCGTCGCCACCAATTCCTGCGAGCGCGACAGGCGGACAAAGGTGAACACACCGCCCAGCAGCACCGCGAACGGCAGCAGCTTCTGGCCCAGATCGGGCAGATGCAGGAAGCCCATGCCTATGATGATGCCGGTCGGCACGCCCTTGCCTGCGGTGCGTCCCAGGAGATCCACCAGCGAGATCGAATAGGCAAGCGCGATGAAGGTGGCAAAGATCACGCCGACGCCGGCCAGATATTGCTTTCCGAGATAGCGATAGAGCGTCCACGACCAGCTCATGCCGTGGCCTCCGTCGGAGCGGCCGCGCGCCGGCGTTGCAGCATTTCTTCCGGATCGAAACCCATCAGCACGGCAAGCGCCGCGGCTGCGCCAAGAAGCGGCAGGAGATAAAGCAGGATGTTCCAGAACGGATGATTGGCGGCGAAGCCTTGCAGGCCGTAACCGGCGATGCGCAAACCCACCGCCAGCAACGATGCGATGGTCAATCGCAACGCGTGCGCGCCGCGTCCGCGTCTGCCGCGCGTAACGGCGGCCAGCGCGATCAGCGCGAAGGTGAGGCAATAAAGCGGCGAGGCGAGACGGTTGTGCCCCTCGGCCAGATAGATCGCGCGGGCCTTTTCCGTCAGATGCGCGGAATGCGGCCAGAACAATTCGCCGAGATAGCGCTCGCTCGCCGCGCGTTCGGTGAAGCGCTGCGGACTGGCGAACTGATCGAGGTCGAACACATAGCGGTCGAATTTCAGCATCGAAAGGCGCGCGCCGCCCGCATCGCTTTGTTCGATCGTGCCCTTGTCCATGATCAGGCGCGCGCCCACCGGCGTCTGCACCAATTGTCCGCCTTCGGCGAGATAGGTGATGGGGCGCTTGGCGTTGCGGTTGTCGTGCACCAGCACGCCCTTGATGTCGCCATCCGACGTCAGATCGCGGATGAAGACGGTCAGCCCTTTGACCGGTGTGTTGAATTCGCCGGGGTTGAACATCGCCGTGCCGATATCGGCGCGGATGTCGAGCACCTTGTCCTTCATCAGCCGTTGGCCGAGCGGCATCAAATAAAGTCCGCACAGATAGGTGAGCGCCATGGTCAGCAAGGCCGCGATGAACACGGGGATCGCGAGTTGCGCCCGGCTGTAGCCGCTGGCCCACATGACGACAAGTTCGCTGTCGGCGTTGAGCCGCGACAGCGCGTAAAGCGCACCCGCAAAGAATGCCACCGGCAAAAGGATCACCAGCAGGCTCGGCAGCAGCAGCAGGGTCAGATAAAGGAAGGTCGGCGCCGACTGGCCGCGATTGATCACAAGATCGAGAAGATGCAGCGATTGCGTGAGCCAGATCACCGCCGTCAAAAGCAGGGTGAACAGGGCCGTGGGCCCCGCCAACTGCTTGAGAACATAGAAGGACAGACGCGGCATGCCGGGCTTTCGCGCTCACACGGATTCGACCTAAACTAGCACTTCGGCCCCGCTGCCCCGCAATCGGCAAAAGCCTTGAAATCAGAAGCATATACGCGGTATCCGCGGCCGTCCGCTCTTAACAGGTTTGGAGAAATTGTGATGCAGGTTTCTTTTGCCGCGCCCCAGGCTTCGCCCTCCGGCGCCTGGGTTGTAGGTGCGCTCGTGGATGGGGTGTTGACGCATGCCGCCCAGCGCGCCGACAAAGCCGCGGGCGGGGTTCTCGCGCGCGCGCTCAAGACCAGCCGCTTCAAGGGCAAGCCCAACGAGATCCTGGAGATCATCGCGCCGCCGGGCATCGCTGCCTCGCGGCTGTTGCTGGTGGGCTTGGGCAAGGCCGAGGAGTTCAGCGCAAGCAAGGCCGAAACGCTTGCCGCCACCGTGACGGGCCGGCTGATCACCAGCGGTGAAACGCAAGCCACATTCGAGATCGATACGCCCAAGGGCGCGAAGCTGAAAGCGCCGCAATTGGCCGCGCATCTCGCGTTCGGCGCGCAACTGCGCAGTTACCAGTTCACCACCTATCGCCGGAAAAATCTGGAGGACTTTCAGCAGACGCTGAAATCGGTTGTCGTCGCCACATCCGATGCGGCGGCTGCACGGCGCAACTGGCAGCCATTGTTGGCGGTCGCCGAAGGCGTGTTCCTGGCGCGCAATCTCGTCAACGAGCCGCCGAACATTCTCACGCCGTCCGAATTCGCCCGCCGCGCCAAGGCGCTGACGAAACTCGGCGTGAAAGTGACCGTGCTCGACGAAGCGCAGATGAAGAAGCTCGGCATGAATGCGCTTCTGGGTGTGGGGCAGGGCAGCGAACAGCGCAGCCAGCTTGTCGCGATGGAATGGAACGGCTCGCGCAAAGCACGCGCGCCGCTTGCCCTCGTCGGCAAAGGCGTGTGTTTCGATTCCGGCGGGCTGTCGCTCAAAACGGGCGCGGGCATGATGGGCATGAAGGGCGACATGGGCGGTGCGGCCGCCGTCACCGGCACGATGCATGCGCTCGCCGCGCGCAAGGCGAAGGCGCATGTCGCGGGCATCATCGGCCTGGTCGAGAACATGCCCGATGGAAAGGCGCAGCGTCCCGACGATGTGGTGGAATCCATGTCGGGTCAGACCATCGAGATCTTGAACACCGATGCGGAAGGCCGTTTGGTGCTGGCCGATGCGCTCTGGTACGCGCAGGAGAAATACAAACCCTCCGCCGTCATCGACCTCGCCACGCTCACCGGCGCGATCATCGCGGCATTGGGCGCGGAATATGCGGGGCTTTTCTCCAACAACGACAAACTTTCCACGCAGCTTGCCGATGCGGGAAAGGCCGAAGGCGAACCTGTGTGGCGTTTCCCGATGGGACCCGGCTACGACAAGCTGATCAAATCCAAGATCGCCGACATGAAGAACATCGGCGGCCCGTTCGCAGGCTCGATCACGGCGGCGCAATTCCTCCAGCGCTTTGTGAAAGACAAAACGCCATGGGCGCATCTCGACATCGCAGGCGTCGCCTGGCAGGACGGCGAACAGAAACCGATGATGCCGACATGGGGCACCGGCTGGGGCGTGCGTATTTTGAACAGATTGATTGCCGATAATTACGAAACGTGAAGCAATAACACCTACGACCACAATGTGGAGAGCGGCGCGGCAAACATATGTTCGCCGAACGGCACGATGTTTTTGTGATCGTAGAGAACGAGGCCCATCAGGAATCGTTTTCCGCAGGCTTCTGCGAGTTTATGAAGTCCGGCGAAATCTGCGGCGGTGGCAGTTGCCGCCGATTTGACTTCGATACCGACGATACGTTCGGCGGAATCCTGAATGACGATGTCCACTTCGTGTTCGTCTTTGTCGCGAAAATGAAAGAATTCGAATCGTTTGTCGCTGAAGCTTGCGAGTTTCGAAAGTTCCGAGAACACGAACGTCTCCAGCAGCGCACCAAGAAGGCGGCGGTTCTCCGAAATTTTATCGGTACTTATATCGCGGACTGCCGCAAGCAGGCCAGAATCCAGAAAATGTAGCTTCGGCGTCTTGCTCAGCCGCTTGAGTTCGTTCGTGTACCAGGGCTGCAATGTGCGGATGAGAAAAAGCTGCTCGAGGATGCCGGTATATTTCTGCGTCGTGACATGGTTCATGCCCAAGGGCGAACCGATGCCGGAATAATTCACGAGTTGCCCGGAATGGTTCGCCAGTGATCGGAGCAAGCGCGGCATCTGCCGAATTTGTTCGATCTGCGCCACGTCGCGTACATCCCGCTGCAGAATTGCTTCGATGTAGTCCAGATACCATCGTTGGCGACGCACATGCGTGCGGCGTGAAAGGGCTTCCGGATAGGAACCGGAAACGATCATCTCGATCAGGTCTTCGCCAAGCGTTGCGGGGCCGGCCTGTGGCGGCAGACCTTTGAAAATTCGTTCCAGAAATGTTGCAGGTCTTCCGCGCAACTCGCATTGCGCCAGCGGAAGCAGCGTTACGGCCTCCATGCGGCCCGCAAGCGAATCCGCCACGCGGGGCAGCGTCATCAGATTTGCCGAACCCGTCAGCAGGAAACGACCCGGGCGTCTGTCCGAATCGACGCTCTCCTTGATGGCAAGAAGCAGTTCGGGAGCGCGTTGCACTTCGTCAATGACCGCGCGGTCGACGGCGCGAACGAAGCCCACCGGATCCTCTTTCGCGGCGGCGAGTGTCGTTGCATTGTCCAGCGAGAAATAGTCCATCTCCCGGCTGGCCAATTCTTGTGCAAGAGTCGTTTTTCCCGCCTGGCGGGGGCCGACGATGAGGACCACCCTTGTATCGGAAAGGGCCTCTCTAATGCGGCTGGCGGCAAAACGGGGATAAACCGGCATGAAGAACCCCAGGCGACCAATTGAAAGTTAGATTGCGACCAATTGAAAGTCAATCATCGACCAATTGAAAGTGGGTTGGCTGTTCGCTATAGGGAAGCATGACCGAAATCCTCTTCTATCACCTCGAGCGCCGAACGCTGGACGATGTGCTTCCCGGCCTCGTCGAGAAGACGCTCGATCGCGGCTGGCGCGCGCTGATCCGCGCGGAATCGGCGGATCGCGCGCAGGCCATCGACAATCTGCTTTGGACCTATTCGGAAGAATCCTTTCTCCCGCACGCGCAGGCTGGCGACGGCGATCCCGCCCGCCAGCCCGTCCTCGTCACGGTGGAAGAGGGCAATGCCAATGGCGCCAATGTTCTCTTTCTCGTCGGCGGTGCGGCACCGCCCGCGTGGAGCGGGGAAGAGACGGATGCGCTTGCCCGCATCGTGTTGATGTTCGATGGGCGCGACACCGAAGCGGTGAACGGCGCGCGTGCGGCATGGAAAGCAGCGAAGGACGCTGCGCACGACGTCACCTATTGGAAGGAAAGCCCTTCGGGCAAATGGGAGAAGCAGGGTTGATCGAATATCTCCTTCCCATCGCCATCATGCTGGCGGCGGTGGTTCACATCATCAAGACCGGCCGGAATTTCATCTGGGTCTATGTGGTGATCTTCATTCCGCTGTTCGGCGCGCTCGTTTATTTCGCGGTGGAGATTGTCCCCGAAATGTTCCGCAGCCGCGCCGCGCAGAAACTTGGCGCGAACGCCAAAGCCATTGCCGATCCCAACAAATCGTTCCGCGAAGCGCGCCGTGCCGTGGAAATGACGGGCTCGGTCGATTCCAAGCGCACGCTTGCTGAAGAATATGCGCGGCGTGGGGACTATGCGGCTGCAATCGAGATCTACCGGGACGCGCTTGTCGGCCATTTCGCGGACGATCCGGCCTTGCTGATGGGCCTTGCCCGCGCGCAATTTGCGAGCGGCGACGGCGCGGGCGCGCAAGAAAGCCTCGACCGGTTGCAGGCCGCCGATCCGAATTTCGTCTCGGCGGACGGTCATTTGCTTTATGCTCGCGCGCTGGAAATCCAGGGCAAGGACGAGGAAGCGATGAACGAATATGCCCGCCTCGTGCCCTATTATTCGGGCGAGGAAGCGCGCGCCCGCTATGGCATGCTTCTGCAGAGAAACGGGCGCAACGACGAGGCGCAAGCGGTCTACGCCGAAATCCTCAAGCGTCTCGACGGTGCGCCGAAGCGCATTCAGGCGATGCAGAAGGAATGGGCCGATATCGCGCGAAAGAATTTGCGGCGGTGATGACATGAGCCAGATTGCGACAGTCAAATCTCCGTTGACGATGGAATTCCTGGAGAAGCTTCACGCGTTGCCGGAAAGGCGCGCCGTGAAACTGATAAAGGAAAACCACAATCCCCAGATGTTCGGCAACGCGCTCGCCTTCAAGATTTCCGTCGGCGATCTGCTTGTCGAAGTCTCGACGCAGGATCCCGCCGCACCGTTCGAAATCGATGTGCGCCGCGCCGATTTCCGCGCCTGGGCGCGCGCGTCTCACTTGAGAAGCTTTTTCCTGAAGCACGACGACCCGCAATGGTCGGTGCCCGACGCTCAGTTGCGCGAATGGTTCTTCGCCAATTTCGAAGAGGTTTACACGCTGCTGTGCGAGCCTGTGTTTGCCGACAAGCTGGCGAAGTTTCGCGCGTTTTCGCGGGATCTGGATGCAAAGCGGCAGCCCGCAGAAGTGGAATATTTCAACAAGAGCCGCGGGCTGACGAATTAGCCCACTTACCTCCCCCTTGTGGGGAGGTCGAAATTTGCGCCCGCAAATTTCGGGTGGGGGACCGAGGAACATGGCGGGCACCGACCCCCACCCGAAAAATTTGTCGCTTCGCTCCGAATTTTTCGACCTCCCCACAAGGGGGAGGTAAGAAGTCAATCCGCGGCCATCGCGTTTTCGTATTCTTCGTTCGCTTTCATCCAGCGGTCTTCCGCCGCTTTCAGTTTGCGGGCGGCTTCGGCGCGTTTTTTCGAGACGGCATTGGCTTTCGCGGCATCCTTGGTGAACAGCAGAGGGTCGGACAGCGTGTTGTCGTATTTCCTGATTTCTATGTTCAACGCTTCGACCTGGCGTTCTTCGATCTCCACGCGCTCCTTGAGCGGCTTGAGCGCGCGGCGCTTCTCCGCAGCATCCCGCCGCGCTTCGGTTTTGGAGGATTTGTCCGCTTTCGCAGGTGCCGCCCGCGTGTCGTCGCGCGAGAGAAGGAACTGGCGGTAATCGTCCAGATCGCCGTCAAACGGATTCACCGTGCCGTTCGCGACCAGCAGCAAGCGGTCCGCCGTGGATTCGATCAGGCGGCGGTCGTGGCTGACAAGAACCACAGCGCCTTCGAAATCGTTGAGCGCCGTCATCAATTCGTTGCGCGCATCGATATCGAGATGGTTGGTCGGTTCGTCGAGGATCAAGAGGTTCGGCTTGTCGAGCGTTGCGAGCGCCAGCATCAACCGCGCGCGCTCGCCGCCGGAAAGTTTCGCCACATCGGTCTTCACCTTGTCGGCAGAGAAGCCGAAACCCGCAAGCTGCGTGCGCAACTGCTGTTCGTTGAGCTTCGGGCGCACGCGGCTGAGCGTGACCAGCGGCGTCACCGAACCGTCGAGTTCTTCCAACTGATGCTGCGCGAAATAGCCGGGAATGAGTTTCTTGGCGCGCACCAATTCGCCGCCCATCGTTTCCAGCTTCGCCACCAGCAGCTTCGCAAGCGTGGATTTGCCGTTGCCGTTCTTGCCCAGAAGCGCGATGCGGTCGTCCGGGTCGATGCGCAGCGACAGATTGGTGAGAATGGGCTTGCCCGGCTCGTAACCGACGGAGGCATGATCCATCGTGATCAGCGGCGGATTGGCCTCTTCCGGCTGCGGGATGCGGATGGGCGCCACATGCTCGTCCAGCGGAATATTCACCGGGCCCAGCTTTTCCAGCATCTTGATGCGGCTCTGCGCCTGTCGCGCTTTCGACGCTTTCGCGCGGAAGCGGTCCACGAAGGATTGCAGATGCTTGCGCGTGGCTTCCTGTTTCTTGGCGAACGCCGCATCGAGCATTTTCTTGGCCGCGCGGGCCTCGGCGAATTTGTCGTAGCCGCCGGAATAAAGCGTAAGCTTGCCGCGTTCGAGATGGAGAATGAATTCGGCCGCCGTGTTCAGCAAATCGCGGTCATGGCTGACGATCAGAACGGTGCCGCGATATTTCTTGAGATAATCCTCAAGCCACAACACGCCTTCGAGATCGAGATAGTTGGTCGGTTCGTCGAGCAGCAGCAGATCGGGCGCGGAGAAAAGGATCGCGGCCAGTGCCACGCGCATCCGCCACCCGCCGGAGAATTCCGAACACGGCCGCAACTGGTCTTCGGCGGAAAAGCCAAGACCCGCCAGAATGGAGGCCGCACGCGCAGGCGCCGAATAGGCGTCGATCGCATCGAGCCGGGTGTGGATGTCGCCGATGCGATGCGGATCGGTCGCGTGTTCGGCTTCGGCCAAAAGGGCGGTGCGTTCCTTGTCCGCTTCCAGCACGGTGTCGAGCAGGCTCACGCGGCTGGAAGGGGCTTCCTGCGCCACGCTACCCATCCGCGCGCCCGACGGCAGCGATATGTCGCCGCCATCGGCGTGCAATTCGCCCTGAATCAGCTTGAGCAGCGTCGTTTTGCCCGCGCCATTGCGTCCCACAAGGCCCACGCGCCGCCCGGTCGGCAATTGCGCGCTTGCGCCCGAAAGGATTTCCCGGCCCGCGATCCGGTAGGTGATGTTGTCGATAACCAGCATGGGGCGGGCTTTTAGCCAGCGACTTGATCCGGCGCAAACCGCTGGCTAAAAGGCCCGCGCTTTCACCGAATTGGAGTTTTCCCATGGCGCTCGAGCGCACGTTCTCGATCATCAAGCCGGACGCCACGCGCCGGAACCTCACGGGCGCGATTATCGACCGTCTCGAAAAGGCGGGCCTGCGCGTTATCGCTTCGCGCCGCATCCGCCTTTCCAAGGAACAGGCCGAAGCGTTTTACGGCGTCCATCGCGAGCGTCCGTTCTTCAAGAGCCTGGTCGAATTCATGACCTCCGGCCCCGTGGTCGTGCAGGTGCTGGAAGGCGAAAATGCGGTGGCCAAGAACCGCGAAGTGATGGGTGCAACCGACCCGGCGAAAGCCGCGCCGGGCACGATCCGCAAGGATTTCGCCGAATCCATCGAAGCCAATTCGGTGCATGGGTCCGACGCGCCGGAAACCGCCGCCAACGAAATCAAGTTCTTCTTCAGCGATCTCGATATTCACCCGTAAAAAGATCGTCATCCTCCGGCCGCGCTTTTTCGCGCGGTCCGGGGGACCCACTTTCCTCGAAAAGTAAAATGGGTCGCCCGAATAAACCGGGCGATGACGGGCGTGTTTTGTTGGATGAACGAGAAGTGATGTAGTTTACCTCCCAACCGGAGGCAGACATGCAAGGCAAAACAGTCGTCATCACAGGCGCGACCTCCGGTATCGGCGAGGTCGCGGCGATCCGCCTTTCGGAAAGAGGCGCGCGCATCGTTCTGGTGGCGCGCGATCGCGCGCGTGCCGACGCCACCTTGAAGAAACTTTCAGGCACCGGCCACACCGTTCACTTCGCCGATCTCTCGCGCATTTCGGAAATGAAGCGGCTGGCAAACGCGCTGGCGGCCGAACCGCAGATCGATGTGCTGATGAACAATGCGGGCGCGCTGTTCAACACGCGGCAAGTCACCGAAGACGGGCTTGAGAAGACCTTCGCCACAAACCACATGTCCTATTTCGTGGTGACGAATATGCTGCTGCCAAAGCTCAAGCCCGGCGCGCGCATCGTTTCAACCGCCTCGGACGCGCATCGCGGCGCCAAGCTCAATTTCGACGATCTGCAAACGGCGAAGGGTTATTCGGGTTTCCCGGTTTATAGCAAGTCGAAGCTCGCGAACATCCTGTTCAACCGAGAATTGGCGCGGCGGATCGAAGGCACGGGCGTCACGGCCAATTGCCTGCATCCGGGTTTTGTCGCCACGCGGTTTGGCGATCAATCGGGCGGCATCGTTTCGGTCGCGGTGCGCGTGGCAAAGCCCTTGGGGGCGATCTCGCCGGAGAAAGGCGCGCAGACGATGATCTATCTCGCCTCCTCGCCCGATGTTGCGAATGTGAGCGGCCAATATTTCTACAAATGCGAAATCGCGACGCCCACGAAGGAAGCGCAGGACGATGCCGCCGCACGCCGCTTGTGGGAAGAAAGCGCAAAAATCGCCGGTGTCGGATGATGGACAAGAACCGCAAACGCGAAATCGTGCGCGAATATAAAGAGCGCAAAACCTCGCCCGGCATCTACGCCGTGCGCTGCACGCCTACCAACGACGTCTGGGTCGGCAACACCCGCAATCTTTCTTCGCAACAGAATGGCACGTTCTTTTCGCTGCGTTTAAATGCGCATACGAACAAGAAAATGCAGGGGCTGTGGAATGAGCACGGCGAGAGCGCGTTCGCTTACGAACCGTTGGAAGAAATCGATGCGGAAGGGCTCACGTCTTATCTGCTCAATGCCGCGCTGAAAGAACGCGAGCAGCATTGGCGCAAAGAGCTGAACGCCGGAAATGTGATTGCGTGACTCACTCACCTCCCCCTACGCGGGGAGGTCGACGCGCGCAGCGCGGCGGGTGGGGGGACGCGCAACGCATTCGGTATTTGAGATCGGGCACCGCGGCCCCACCCGTCGTCGTGCCGATGCACGACGCCGACCTCCCCGCGTAGGGGGAGGTAAGAGGGTCAAACAAACACCGCCCGGCCCATCTCCAGCTTCACCTTGCCTTCGGCCACCTGCTTCAGCGCATTCGGATAGAGCTTGTGCTCTTCCTCCAGCACGCGCGCGGCCAGCGTTTCCGCCGTGTCGCCGGGCAACACCGGCACCGCTGCCTGCGCGATGATCGGGCCGGAATCGAGTTCGGGGACGATGAAATGCACGGTGCAGCCGGTGATCTTCACGCCCGCGTCGAGCGCCTGCTGGTGCACGCGGATTCCCTTGAACGCGGGAAGAAGCGAAGGGTGGATGTTGAGAAGGCGTCCTTCCCATTCGCGTGCGAACCAGTCGGAGTGGATGCGCATGAAGCCCGCTTCACAGACGAGTTGGATCTTCGCCTCACGCAATGCCGCGTCGATGGCGCGGTCGAAATCCTCGCGGCTGTCGAACCCGCGATGCGAAATGACTTTGGTGGGAATGCCCGCTTCCTGCGCAACGGCCACCCCGCCCGCGCCTTCGACATTGCAAACCACCAGCGCGATTTCCGCCGGGAAATCCGGCTCGGCGCAGGCCGCGATCAGCGATTTGAGATTGCTGCCGCGCCCGGAGATCAGCACGGCTGTCCGAACGCGCGCCATCAGAGCTTCAGCGTCCCCGTGTAACGCGCCTTCGCCTCGCCATCGCCTTTGACGAGCGTGCCGATGCGCACGCCGTCACCGAACGCGGCGATCACGGCGTCGGCTTTTTCCGGCTCGACGACCGCGATCATGCCTATGCCACAATTGAAGGTGCGCAGCATTTCGTTGGCCGCGATGCCTGCCGATTTCGAAAGCCAGCCGAACACGGGCAACGGCGTCCACGACGAAAGATCGACCAGCGCGTCCAATCCGTCCGGCAAAGCGCGCGGAAGGTTTTCGGTGATGCCGCCACCGGTGATGTGCGCCAATCCCTTCACGCCGCCCGTCGCAATCGCGGCCAGCGCAGGCTTCACATAAAGCCGCGTCGGCGCGATCAACGACTGTCCCAAAGTCTTTGTGGCGTCGAAGGGTGCAGTACTGTCATAGGCGCGCCCGCTGTCGGCCACCACGCGGCGCACCAGCGAATAGCCGTTGGAATGCACGCCGGTCGATGCCACGCCGATCAGCACATCGCCTTCGCGCATCAGGTCCGTCTTGGGAAGAATGCCGTCGCGCTCCACCGCACCGACGCTGAATCCCGCGAGGTCGAAATCGCCGGGCTTGTAAAGTCCGGGCATTTCCGCCGTCTCGCCGCCGATCAGTGCGCAGCCGCTTTCCTTGCAGGCGCGCGCGATGCCTTCGATCACGCGGGCGGCTTCATCGACGTTCAATTTTCCGGTGGCGTAGTAATCGAGGAAAAAAAGAGGTTCCGCGCCCTGCACCACGAGGTCGTTCACGCACATCGCCACGAGGTCCTGTCCGATCCCGTCGAACAGGCCGGTGTCGATGGCGACTTTCAGCTTGGTTCCCACCCCGTCGGTCGCGGCGACCAGAACCGGGTCCTTGAAGCCCGTGGCCTTGAGATCGAACAATCCGCCGAACCCACCGAGGGACGCATCGGCGCCGGGGCGACGGGTCGATTTGGCGGCAGGGCCGATTCGCTCGACCAGCGCCTCGCCCGCGTCGATGTCGACGCCAGCGTCCTTGTAGGTCAGGCTGTTGCGGCCTTGGTCCGTTGTCATGGGCCGGGAATCCGTTCGTTTGGCCCCTGTTAAACGAGGCAGGGGCTAAGGCCAAGCTGCGCTTTCGCCTTTCCGGCCCGGCCTCTATATTCAGGGTGCGCTATAGGTCACCCATGCACCGCTTTATTCTCTGCCTCGCCTTCGCCCTGGCCGCGGCCCTGCCTGCCCGCGCCGACAACCTCTTCACGGTCAAGAACGTGCCGGTGGATGCCACCGCCGCGGCCTCGGTCGAGGCCCAGACCATCGCCATCAATGGCGGGCGGCCCAAGGCCTGGAACATCCTCTACAAGCGCCTCACCCGGCAGGAGGACTGGCCCCGCCAGCCCCAGCTCGACGATGCCGCTATCGGACGGCTGATCCGCAGCTTCGATGTCAGCGACGAGCGCCGCTCCACCACGCGCTATGTCGCCAAGGTGACCTATGTGTTCAGCCAGCCCGCCGTCGAGCGGCTGTTGCGCGCGAACAATATTTCCTACGTCATGGCCCAGACGCGGCGCATTCTGGTGATTCCGCTGTCGCCGAATTACGCGCCGGGCGATAGCTGGACCATGGCCTGGGCCGATCCGCGTTTTTCGAGCGGCGTCGTTGCGGCCG
>DASZYI010000040.1:0-15094 GCA_035545475.1 Rhizomicrobium sp. | reverse complement strand
CGTTGCGGTGCCGGGTGGTTGCGCAACGCGTCCGCTTTCGCCGCTCATGGCTTCGACTTCGAGCGACTCCACAATCAGCTTGCGGCCTTCGAAACCGAAGCCGAACAGTTGCGCGTGTTTCTCCGCAAATTGCGCGGCCATGCTGGCGTAATCGGCAAGCGGGATGGCCAGCGTGGTGTCGCTGCCGTCATAACGCAGATGTGCGCGCGTCGTTGAGTGTGGCGCAAGTCCGCCTTGTGCGTCGACATAGGCTTCGGCGTCTTCGGCGAGTGCGTTCGCCCGACGCACCAGCGCCATCATCGTTTCGTCGGCCAGCGGCTGGCCCACCGCCATCTGGCGCAAAGCGCGAACACGCGCGCGTTTCATGCCGTATGCCGAAAGCAATCCCGAGAACGGATGGATGAAGATGGTCGAAATACCCAGCGCATCGGCGACCAGGCACGCATGTTGCCCGCCCGCGCCGCCGAAACAGTTGAGCGCGTAATCGCGCGCATCATAACCTTTGGCAACGGAAATGCGCTTGATGGCATTGGCCATGTTCTCGACGGCGATGCGGATGAAACCATCCGCCACGTCTTCCCGTGCGCGTCCGATCTGTTTGGCGAGTTCGCCGAATGCGGCGCGCACGCTATCGGCATCCAGCGGTTCGTCTGCATTTGTGCCGAAGATGCGCGGAAAGAAATCCGGCGAGAGTTTTCCCACCATCACGTTTGCGTCGGTGACGGTGAGCGGGCCGCCACGGCGATAACATTTCGGTCCCGGATCTGCGCCTGCGGATTCAGGTCCGGCGCGGAAGCGTGCGCCGTCGTAAGAAAGAATGGAGCCGCCGCCTGCCGCCACCGTATGGATCGCCATCATCGGCACGCGCAGGCGCACGCCGGCGACTTCGGTTTCCTGCACACGTTCGTATTCGCCGTCGAAGCGCGACACGTCGGTGGAGGTGCCGCCCATGTCGAAACCGATCACGTGCGAAAAACCCGCTTCGCGCGCGGTTTCCGCCATGCCGATCACGCCGCCTGCCGGGCCGGAAAGGATCGCATCCTTGCCGCGAAAGAAATCGGGCGAGGCCAATCCACCGTTCGACGTCATGAAGAAGAGGCGAGGGCCGCCGTCTCGCGCGCCGATGGCTTGCGCGATACGGCTCGCGTAACGCGAAAGCACCGGCGAAAGATAGGCATCCGCAACCGTGGTATCGCCGCGGCTGACATAACGCATCAGCGGCACGGTTTCGTGGCTGGCCGAGATTTGCGTGAATCCCGCTTCGCGCGCGAGGTCCGCCGCGCGGCGTTCGTGCGCGGGGAAGCGATAGCCGTGCAGGAACACGATGGCGCAAGCCGCAAAGCCATCGCGCCGCAATGTTTCGAGATCGCGTTTCAGCACGGCTTCATTGAGCGGCGTAAGGATCTCGCCTTCTGCCGTCACGCGCTCATCGGCCTCGACGACGCGCGCATACAGCATTTCCGGCAGTTCGATGTTCAGCGCGAAAAGTTTGGGCCGGTTCTGATAGCCGATGCGCAACTGATCGGCGAAGCCGCGCGTGGTGACAAGCGCCACGCGCTCGCCCTTGCGTTCCAGCAACGCGTTGGTGGCGACCGTCGTGCCCATGCGGACTTCGGCGATGCGTTCGGCGGGAATGGGTGCATTCGTTGCCACTCCCAGCGCGCGGCGAATGCCCTCCAACGCCGCGTCGTCGTAGCGCGGATCGGCGGAGAGAAGCTTAAATCTCTGCAATGCCCCGCCCGGCGCTTCCGCCACCACATCGGTGAACGTGCCGCCGCGATCGATAAAAAATTTCCAGCGCGGGTCAGCCATCGAGACTTGGTCTGTTTTGGTTCACGCGGAGGCGCGGAGACGCGGAGGGGTGGAGGCCGTTTACAATCCGATGCAGGCCTTCCTTGAGTGTCGGTGCACCGAAATTGATAAGCAGCCCTACGGGCTGCTTGATAAGTCTAAGGTAAGTGAGCACCTGTTTGTGATGAACGGGCAACAATTTCTCGACGGATTTTATTTCTACCAAGACTCGCGCATCGACTATCAAGTCGATGCGCAAGCCATCGCCGAACTGCATGCCGTCATATTCGAAAGCGATTGTCTTCTGCCGCTCTACTCCAAATCCTCGCCGTTCGAGATCGCGCGCGAGCACTGCTTCATATACGGATTCGAGCAACCCGGGTCCGAGACCTGTATGCAGGCGCAATGCTGCGTCCACGATCTCACCGGTCACATCGTCAAGAGATTTTCTTGTCTCCATCCCCTCCGCGTCCTCCGCGCCTCCGCGTGCCCACCGAAAAGTGTGTCGCATTTCGGACGAGTTTCCACTAATGGTTTGCCCCATGTCCATCTGGGGAAAAATTACTGGCGCCGCGGCGGGGTTCCTGTTTGGCGGCGGGCCGGTCGGCGCGGTTATCGGGGCTGCGACCGGGCACTATCTGTTCGACCGCGACGAGGACGTGGACCAGCGCAATCCGGGCGTCGCGTTCACCATCGCGATCATTGCGTTGTCGGCGAAAATGGCAAAGGCCGACGGCATCGTTAGCGATGACGAGATCGCAACCTTCGAACGCATTTTCCAGATTCCGCCGGGCGAACAGGCCAATGTGCGCCGCCTGTTCGATCTCGCGCGCAAGGACGTGGCGGGATACGAGGCCTATGCCGGCCAGATCGCGCGCATGTTCCGCGGCAATCCCGCGATGCTGGAAGACATTCTCGACGGGCTGTTCGAAATCGCGAAGGCCGATGGGTTCTTTCATCCCGGCGAAGAGAAGTTTCTGGAAACGGTGGCCGAAATCTTCGGCTTCGCGCCCAACGAATTCCGCCGCATCCGCGCCTCGCATTTCGGCGTGGCGGCGGGGGATCCCTACGCGGTGCTGGGCCTCACTTACGAAGCCAAAGAAGAAGAGATCAAACACACCTATCGGATGCTGGTGCGCGAGAACCACCCCGACCGGCTGATGGCACGCGGCGTGCCGGAAGAATTCGTCCGGCTGGCGACCGACAAGCTGGCGGTCATCAACGTGGCCTATGAGAAAATCAAGAAAGAACAAGGGTTTACGTAATCATCAAATATTGATTGACATATGAGTACTCCTTGATTAGTGTGCCTTCGCTGATCGAAAGGAGATTGGCTTGAGCAAACTGAACGTGAATGTCGGGGATGAATTTCCCCTCGAAGGCGATATCGCCTCGGACTGCGCAGAGTTCAGCCGCGAGATGTGGCGGGAATGGAAGCGCGAACAGCATGAAATGCGCGATCGTTGGAGGAAGGAATGGCGGGAACGCTTCCATGCCTTCCGCGAGCGCATGAAGAACCAGAAGAAAGATCAAAACAATGCATAGAGGTCATCACCATCATCACCGCCGCCGTTATGGCCGCGAGGAAGATGCTTCGGGCGAACGCAGCACCACGCGCGTGCAGCTTGAAATGCCGCCGCAGGCCATGGAACGGCTGCAACGCCTGAAGGAAAAGACGGAAGCCGCTTCTTATGCGGAGGTCATCCGCAACGCGCTGCGCCTGTTCGAAGCGCTGGTGGAAGAACATTCCAAAGGCGCGGAATTCGCGCTGAAACAGCCTTCCGGCGAAACCGTGGCGTATAAGATCTTCCTATGATGGCCTATCGCCTCGTCGAATGCCCGTCGCCCAACCACGATGCGCGCGATGCGGATGTGGACATGCTGGTGCTGCATTACACCGGCATGAAGACGGCGGACGAGGCGTTGGCGCGGCTCACCGATCCGGCTGCGAAGGTTTCGGCGCATTACACCATCGGGCGCGACGGGCGCGTTTATCGCCATGTGCCGGAAGAACGGCGCGCCTGGCATGCAGGGGTTTCGTATTGGGCGGGCGCGCGGAATATCAATGCGCGCTCCATCGGTATCGAACTCGTCAATCCGGGGCATGAATTCGGATATGTTCCGTTTACGGACGAACAGATCGCGGCGCTGATCGATATCGCGCAGGAGATCATGGCGCGTCACAACATCCCGCCCACGCGCGTCGTCGGCCATTCCGATGTCGCGCCCGCGCGCAAGGAAGATCCCGGCGAGTTGTTTCCGTGGCGGGCGCTTGCCGAATACGGCATCGGTCTTTGGCCGGAAGGCGGCGTGCAAACCGCGCCGCAAAACGCGCTTCGGCAATTCGGTTACGGCTTGCCGCCGGATGTGGAGTGGACCGAGAAAGATGTCGTTCGGGCTTTCCAGCGCCGTTTCCGCCCGAAAAAGCTGGACGGATTGTGGGATGTGGAATGTTCGCTGCGCCTTGCCAGCCTTCTGGCGCAGGCGCGCGCGATGTCGTAGAACGCGCCCGCGTCAGATGGCCGGATGGCCGCGGGGCTTTGCGCAAGCAGAGCTTCGAGGAAAGTCCGGGCTCCACGGAAACACGGTGACGGATAACATCCGCCGGGGGAAACCCCAGGGAAAGTGCAACAGAAAACAAACCGCTAAACGGCGAAAGCCGCAGCAAGGGTGAAACGGTGCGGTAAGAGCGCACCGCGGATGTGGCAACACAGACGGCACGGCAAACCCCACCGGGAGCAAGACCAAATAGGGATGGCACATGATCCGTTTCCGGATCGTCGTCCGGGTAGGTCGCGCGAGGCGGCAGGTAACTGCCGTCCCAGAGGAATGGCCATACATCCACCGAAGCTTCGGCATAGGTGGAGGACAGAACCCGGCTTACAGGCCGTCTGACGCAAATTCGTTTTGAAGAGAGCTGAAGGGCATCTCACCTCCCCCTTGTGGGGAGGTCGAAATTTGCGTCAGCAAATTTCGGGTGGGGGACCGAGTTCGAACACCGTCCCCCACCCGAAAAATTCCTTCGCTGCGCTCGGCATTTTTCGACCTCCCCACCAGGGGGAGGTAAGTGATGCGAATTACACCGAATAATTCGGCTCCCGCTTCTCTAGAAACGCCGAAATCCCTTCCCGGAAATCTTCGCCTTGGGCGCACAAAATTTGGTTTCGGTCTTCCATTGCGATGGCCGCTTCCAGGCTTTGCGCGTCGATGGCGTGGTTCAGCGCTTCTTTCGTCAGCCGCAAACCGAGCGGCGTGGCATGCAACATGTCTTTGACGTAGGCGCGCGCTTCCTCATCCAGCTTGTCGTTTGCCACGACTTTCGAAAGCAGGCCCAGTTTCAATCCGCGCTCGGCGTCGATGAAGCGTCCGGTCAGCATGTATTCGGACGCCGCAGCGCTTCCCACCAGCCGCGGCAGGAAATAACTCACGCCGATATCGCAGGCGCTGAGACCGATGCGAATGAAGGCTGCGTTCATGCGCGTTTCCGGCGTGCCGATACGAATGTCGGACGCCAGCGCAAAGGCAAATCCGCCGCCGCTTGCCGGACCGTTCACCAGCGCCACGATCGGTTGCGGGCAACGGCGCATCGCCATCACGATTTCGCTGATCGTGCGCTGGCCTTTCAGGGATTCGCTGACATTGCGCCGCGTGTTCTCGCCGCTTCTTTCCTTCAAGTCGAGACCGGCGCAAAAGCCGCGCCCCGCACCTTTCAGCACCACAACGCGGATGTCGTGCTTCCAATAGAGGTCAGTGAAAAAGTGCCGCAATTCCTCGATCAAACGCGGGTTGAGCGCGTTCAGCCGCTCGGGCCGGTTCATCGTCACCCACACGGCCGCGCCTTCGCGCGCAACGATCAGATGTTCGTAGTCCATGGCGTTCCTCCAGTTTCGATGGAGGAAGATTAACAGCGCCCGCGAATACCTACCAATATTCCTTCATAATCTCGCCGGCCCAGGCAGGTTCGCGCACCTCTCCACGCGGAAGAAACCCCTTCATCACGGGCTTGATGTCGAGCACGGGCGTGCCGTCTATCGCATCCAATCCTTGTACGGACAATTTCAATCCGTCTACGGACAATAACCGGCACACGCACACGCCGATGCGGTTCGGCCGGCCTTTTCCGCGTTGCGCGAAGATGCCGACGAGCGGCCAATCCTTTCGTCCGCGCGGATGACGCGCGCCGGTCTGCACTTCGGCGTCGGGCACGCGATCGAAATGATAGATCACTTCGATGTGCGAAAAATCGCCGAGACTTGCGGTGGCGTCCGCCGCGAATTGCGCGGGGTCCAGTTCGATGCGGGTTTCGATGGAATCCCAGTTGTCGTCGATGGGCTCATTCCTGCCGGCGCGGACCACGCCTATGGATTTCATCTGAATGGTGTTCGCCAATTTGACCTCTGTACGGGCAGGGGCGGACAGTTGCGCGCCCTGTTAGCACATTCTTAACACTGTTAAACGTAAGTTTAATCTGTTTCTGCTTCGTTCCGAGGAGCCCTAGCCGTAGAGTCGCCCCGTCAATCCGTAGAGCGCAAGTCACTCTAATTACTGGCTTTTCGTTTGACGGAATGTTAATTCCCATGCTATCCCATGCTGTCCCATGGCTGCTTCGCCTGGGACTGTCTGATCCCAGGGACCCATGGTGGGTCGGAGGCGATCGGAGCAAGGGCTGGGATGGCGATGGGCGGGGCAAATCAGCCTTTCATCGGTACGGTTCAGGGAACGCTCGACGCCAAGGGCCGCGTCTGCATTCCCGCGACCTACCGCCAGATCCTCGCCGCCCAGAACACGACGGGCTGCTATGTCTGCCCGTCCTTCGTCGAAGCGGCGCTCGAAGCATTCGGCGAGGACGTTCTGCAGTCTTTCCACCAGCGGCTTTCGCAACTCGATCCGTTTTTCAGCGCGGCGCATGACGACCAGGCCTTCGCGGTTTTGTCGTCGAGCCAGCATCTGGTCCTGGACGAACAGGGCAGGGTGCGCCTTCCCGATGCGGTCATTGCCCATGCGGGGCTGAAGGATCGCGTCACCTTCGTGGGCATGGGCGCGAAGTTTCAGATCTGGGAGCCCTCCGCGTTCGAAGCCAAGCGTTCCACCTGGATCGCCAATGCGCGCGGGCTTCGCGTCAACGCGAGCGGAGGCGCCGTTGGCTGAAGGTCATGCCCCCGTGCTGCTCGCCGAAGTGCTGGATGCGCTCCAGCCGCGCGACGGCGGCCGTTATGTCGACGGCACGTTCGGCGGCGGCGGTTACACCCGCGCCATTCTCGATGCCGCCGATTGCAAGGTGGTCGCCATCGACCGCGATCCCGATGCCATCGCGCGCGGCCAGAAACTCGCGGCCGAATATGAAGGCCGGCTCGAACTCGTGCAGGGCAATTTCTCCGAGATGGACACGTTGGTCGAAGGCAAGACCGATGGCGTGGTGCTCGACCTCGGCGTGTCGTCGTTCCAGCTCGACCAGGCCGAGCGCGGTTTCTCGTTCCGCCTCGATGCGCCGCTCGACATGCGCATGAGCAAATCGGGTCCGACCGCCGCCGATGTGGTGAACACGGCCGACGAGAAGGAACTCACCCGCATCCTTTCGACCTATGGCGAGGAGCGTCAGGCGCGGCGCATCGCGCGCGCCATCATCGCGGCGCGCCCCATCGAACGCACGGCGCAACTGGCCGAGATCGTTTCCCGCGCGCTTGGGCCCGCCGCCCAGCGTCTTGCGATCCATCCCGCCACGCGCACCTTCCAGGCGTTGCGCATCCAGGTGAACGACGAACTCGGCGAACTCGAACGCGGGTTGGAAGCGGCCGAACGCACGCTTGCGCCGAATGGCCGACTCGTCGTCGTGTCGTTTCACTCTCTCGAAGATCGAATCGTCAAACGCTTCCTCGTCGAGCGCAGCGACCGGGAGCCTCGTGCCTCGCGTCATGCACCCGAGACGACGAACGTGAAGCGCGCCCAATTCCGCCTGATCGAAACCAAAGCCGTGAAGCCCGGCCCGGCCGAGCTCGAATCCAATCCCCGTGCCCGCTCCGCCCGCCTGCGTGTCGGCGAGCGTCTGGCAGCCTGATGGAGGTCACCATGATCCGCGTCGTCAATTTTCTCTGCGTGGCATTGGCGGGCTTTTCCTGCCTTGCGCTCTATCATGTGTCGGAACGCACGCGCGTCGCGCGCGTGGAACTGGCGCATGTCAATCACCAGATCGCGCAGGAGCGCGGACTGAACAGCGTGCTGGAAGCGGAATGGGCGAAGGTCGCCGATCCGAGCCGCATCCAGCAACTGGCAACGACACGGCTGGGCCTGGACGATTCCACCAGCGTCCAGTTGGCGTCGCTCGAAATGCTGCCGCGCCGCGGCGAGGATCAGGCGCCGCTCAGCACATCCCCCGTGCGAAAGGCCAATGTGGTGGTGCCGGCTCCGGCACCGAAACCCGATCCACGCATCCGTCTGGCTTCCGCCCGCACCGGAATGTAAGCGCATGAACAAATCCCCGCCCGCCGGAACATTTCAACGGCGTATCGTCATCGCCGCGGCGTTCAGCGTCGCGGCGTTTGCGCTGGTGGGGATCAGGCTTGTCGACGTTACGGTGCTGCACGCAGGCAGCGAACGAAGCCACAGCGCCGACCGGCCGGACTTTGCACGCGCCGATCTTCTCGACCGCAACGGACGGCTTCTTGCACGCGATCTTCCGGTGGACGATCTTTATGCCCGCCCGCATACGTTCTGGGACAAGGCGGAGGCCGCTCACGATCTTTCGCGCGTCACCGGCGCCAGCGAAGCGCGGCTGAAGCGCGCCTTCAATGGCAAGCGCGAATATGTTCTGGTCGCGCGCCAGATCACGCCGGATGTGAAAGACCGGGTGATGAGCCTGGGCCTGCCGGGCATCGAATTCCAGAAAGACGCCAAGCGCTTCTATCCCGAAGGCCGCGGTGCGGCGCAGGTGATCGGGGAAACCGATCCCGACGGCAACGGCATCTCCGGCCTCGAACTCGGATTGCAGAACAGGTTGCGCAATCAGGACGAGGGCGCCGCAGTCACCACCTCGCTCGACATGCGCGTGCAATACATTCTGGCGCACGAAGCGGCGATGGCGAAGGAGACGCTCGATGTGAAAGCGGCGGGCGGCATCGTGCTCGACGTGCGCACGGGCGAAGTGCTCGCGATGATGTCGCTGCCGGACTACGACCCGAACGGCAAGTTCGGCGAACACGATTCCCGCCGCAACATCATGGCGCAGGACACCTACGAGCTCGGTTCGGTGTTCAAGATCATGTCGTTCGCGCTCGCCATGGAAGATCATACCATCGGCCTCGACGACTGGCTGCCCATCGGCAAGGGTTTCAAGGTCGGCAAATGGACCATCCATGATGCCGAACGCATGCCCGCGATGATGACGGCGCGCGATGTGCTGGGCGAATCCTCCAATGCCGGTACGGCGCAGATCGCGCTGCGCTCCGGGCCGGTGCGCCAGAAGCAGTTCCTGCAGCACATGGGACTTCTCTCCCCGGTGAAAACCGAATTGCCGGAAACCGCGCGGCCGCAATATCCGAGCAACTGGGGCCAGATCCAGACGGCGACGGTCGGCTTCGGCCACGGTATTTCGGTGACGCCGCTTTCGTTCGCGACCGCCGCCGCGGCCATCGTCAATGGCGGGCGCAAGATCACGCCCACCTTCCTCAAACATTATGGCGACGCACGCGGCGAACAGCTCATCAAGCCGGAAACCAGCGATACGATGCGCGGGCTCCTGCGCTATGTCGTGACCAACGGAACCGGCAAGCTCGCCGATGTTCCCGGCTACAATGTCGGCGGCAAGACGGGCTCGGCGGAAAAGAACGTCAACGGCCGCTACGTCGCACACAAATTGCTTGTGTCGTTCTGCGCCGTCTTTCCCATCGACAAACCGCGCTATCTGGTGTTCGTGCTGCTGGACGAGCCGCATGGCGGCAAAGGCGGGATCATGTCGCTCGCCGGACATACGGCGGCGCCGCTCGCGGGCCGCGTGATCGCGCGCATAGCTCCCATTCTCGGCGTTCCAAAGGAGCCTGTCCTCGCGGATGCCAAAGAGAATTCATAATGGGACCACATTCGGAGACGATGGTTGCAACGGGTAAGGCGGGTTCGCAAAAGATGGAGGCGGTGAAAAATTTCACGGGCCTTGCGAGCGACAGCCGCGAGGTGAAGCCCGGCTATCTGTTCGCGGCCCTTCCCGGCACGAAAGCAAACGGTGCGGAATTCATAGCCGACGCCGTGAAGCGCGGCGCGGTTGCCATTCTCGCGCGTCCCGACGCAGCGCAGACCGCCAAGGAATTGGGCGTGCGTTTCATCGCCGACGAAAACCCGCGGCTTGGTCTGGCGCGCGCGGCGGCGGAATTCTACGGCGCGCAACCCGAAACGATTGCCGCCGTCACCGGCACCAATGGCAAGACGTCGGTAGCGGTTTTCCTGCGCCAGATATGGAGCGCGTTGGGAATGCGCGCGGCGAGCCTCGGCACCATCGGCGTGGTCACACCGACGGGCGAAATCGCGCTGAAACACACCACGCCCGATCCGGTAGAGATCCATCGCCTGTTGGCGCAACTGAAACATGACGGCGTGGAACATCTGGCGCTCGAAGCCTCCAGCCATGGATTGGATCAGTTCCGGCTCGACGGCGTGAACGTTTCGGCGGCGGCCTTCACCAATCTCACGCGGGATCACCTGGACTACCACAAGGATTTCGAAAGCTATCTCGCCGCCAAGCTTCGTCTGTTTACGGATGTTGTGCGCGAGGGCGGCGTGGCCGTGGTCAATGCCGACAGCGATCATGCACAGCCCTTCATCGAAGCCGCCCAACGCCGGAACCTGCGCCTTATCACCGTGGGCGAGAAGGGAACGCTGAAACTTGTCGCACGCACGCCGCATGAAGGCGGGCAAAGTTTGCGCGTGGCTTACGAAGGCAAGGCCTACGATTTCGAATTGCCGCTGGCGGGAAGTTTCCAGGCGTCGAACGCGCTGGTCGCGGCAGCACTTGCCATCGGCATGGGCGCGAAGGCGCAGGACGTGTTCACCGTCGCGTTGCCGCAGTTGAAAGGCGCACCGGGACGTCTGGAAAAAGTGGCATACGCGAAATCGGGGGCGGCAATCTATGTCGATTACGCGCACACGCCCGACGCGCTGGAAACGGTTCTCACCGCCATCCGTCCGCATGTGAAGAACAGGCTGCATGTCGTCTTCGGCTGCGGCGGCGACCGCGACAAGGGCAAGCGTCCGCTGATGGGTAAGGCCGCGTGCGCGTTTGCCGATCAGGTGATCGTCACCGATGACAATCCGCGCAGCGAAGACCCGGCCACCATCCGCAAGGAAGCACTCGCCGGTTGCACGCGCGCTCAGGACATCGGCGACCGCGCCACAGCGATCAAAACCGCCATCGCGGCATTGGGCGAAGGCGACACACTTATTATAGCGGGCAAGGGCCATGAATCAGGCCAGACCGTCGGCAACGAAACGCGGCCCTTTTCGGATCGCGACGAAGCCATCGCGGCGGCAAGCGCGCTTGGCGGCCGCATGGCGGAAGGCGCGGACAATGCGTTGTGGACATCCGCCGAAGCCGCGCGCGCAACTTTGGGCGAAGCGAACGCGCCATTCGGCGTGCGCGGCCTTTCCATCGACACGCGCACCTTGCAACCCGGCGATCTGTTCGTCGCGCTGAAGGGCGACAATCGCGACGGTCACGATTTCCTTGCCGCCGCATTCAAGGCGGGCGCGAGTGCGGCGCTGGTTTCGCGCGATGTCAAAGGCGTCACGCTGAAAGTCGCCAACACGCAACGGGGGCTTGAAGACCTGGCGCGCGCCGCGCGGGCCCGCAGCAATGCGAACATCGTCGCCGTCACGGGCAGCGCGGGCAAAACGACCACCAAGGAAATCCTGCGTCTCGCATTCGGCGCGCTGGGCAAGACACATGCGTCGGCTGCGTCCTACAACAATCATTGGGGCGTGCCGTTGAGCGTGGCGTCGCTGCCGCGAGATGCGCGCAACGCAATCTTCGAAGTGGGCATGAACCATTTCGGCGAAATCCGCGCACTGGTCGGCATCGTTCGACCTCATGTCGCGATCATCACCACCATCGCGCCCGCGCATCTGGAATTCTTCGGCACCTGCGAGGCCATCGCCGACGCCAAATCCGAAATCTTCGAAGGCATCGAGACGGGCGGCACCGCCATCATCCCCGCCGACAGCCCCTATGCGGATCGTCTCATCGCACGCGCGCAACAGGCCGGTGTCGCGAACATTCGCACCTTCGGCCGCAAAGGCGCGGATGCAAAACTGGTTGCGCTTGGCGAAACCATTGAAGCGGAAGTCCTGGGCGCAAAAATCCGCTTCACCATCGGCGCACCGGGTGAGCATATTGCGAGCAATGCGCTCGCAGCCCTTCTCGCCGTCGCCATGACGGGCGGCGATGTGAACGCGGCTGCCGCAGCGCTTGCGAATTTCACGGCGCTCAAAGGCCGCGGCGAACGCTTCACAACCGCAAACGGCATCGACGTGATCGACGAAAGCTACAACGCCAATCCGGCTTCCATGGCGGCAGCGTTCTCCGTTCTTGCCGCATCGAAACCCAAAGGCCGCCGCATCGCCGTTCTGGGCGACATGCTGGAAATGGGCGAAAACGCCGCCGCCCATCACGCGGGCCTCGCACCGAACATCGATGCGGCCCGAACCGATCTCGTCTTTGCCAATGGCCCAAACATGCAAGCTCTTTTTGACGCGCTGCCCATTTCGCGGCGCGGTGGTTACGCGCTCACTTCCGCCGAACTGGCGCCAAAGGTTCTGGCCGCGCTCAAGCCCGGCGATGTCGTGTTGATCAAAGGCTCGTTCGGCAGCCGCATGTCGGTGATCGTCGATGCGCTGAAGAAAGGAAGCGTCTGATGCTTCCCTATTTCCTCGTGCCGCTGTCGGAACATTTCTCGGCGCTCAACGTTTTCCGCTACATCACCTTCCGCGCGGGCGGTGCGGTGCTGACGGCGCTGCTGCTCGGTTTCATCATCGGCCCGTCGCTGATCAAATGGCTGAAAGTGAAACAGGGCAAAGGCCAGCCCATCCGCACCGACGGTCCGCAACGCCACATCGTGGAGAAGCAGGGCACGCCGACGATGGGCGGACTTCTTATTCTCATTCCGCTGGTCGTTTCGACGTTGCTGTGGGCAGAACTGACCAATCCCTATGTGTGGGTCATCCTGCTGGTGGTCGGTGCGTATGGGCTGCTCGGCTTCTCCGACGACTACAACAAGGTCACCAAGCGCACATCCGATGGCATCAGCGGGCGGTTGCGCCTGCTCGTGGAATTCGGCGTCGGGTTCGTCGCCACATGGTTTTTGATGAAGCTGGAAGAACCAGCACTTGCCGGAACGTTGAGCGTGCCGTTCCTCAAGAACCTGCTGATCCCCTTCGGCCTGTTTTTCATCCTGATCGGCGGTTTCGTGATCGCGGGCGCATCGAACGCGGTGAACTTCACCGACGGTCTCGATGGTCTGGCCATCGTGCCGGTGATGATCGCGGCGGCGACATTCGTTTTGATCGCTTACCTCGTCGGCAATGTGAAATTCGCGGATTATCTGCAACTGCATTACGTCGCGGGCACAGGCGAACTGGCCGTGTTTCTGGCCGCCCTGATCGGCGCGAGTCTCGGCTTTCTTTGGTACAACGCGCCGCCCGCCATGGTGTTCATGGGCGACACGGGTTCGTTGCCGCTCGGCGGTGCGCTGGGTGCGGTGGCCGTCGCGGTGAAGCATGAGATCGTGCTCGCCATCGTCGGCGGGCTGTTCGTGCTCGAAACCGTTTCGGTGATTGTGCAGGTCGCCTCGTTCAAGCTCACCGGCAAGCGCGTGTTCCGCATGGCGCCCATCCATCATCATTTCGAACAGATCGGCTGGAAAGAGCCCACCATCGTGATCCGCTTCTGGATCGTGGCGGTGGTGCTCGCGCTTATCGGCCTCTCCACCTTGAAGTTGAGGTGACGATGATCCCGGTCACCCGCTTTCAGAACATGGATGTCGGCGTCTTCGGCCTGGCGCGTTCCGGCCTTGCGTCCATTCGTGCGCTGAAAGCAGGCGGCGCAAACGTCTACGCCTGGGATCAGCGCGAAGCCGCGAACACGGCGGCACAGAACGACGGCGCGATCATCGGTTCCTTCCGCACCTGGCCGTGGGAGAAATTGAAGGCGCTGGTGTTGAGCCCCGGCATTCCGCTCACCCATCCCGCGCCGCACGAAGCCGTGCGCGCCGCGCGCGACGCAGGCGTGGAAGTGATCGGCGACATGGAATTGTTCGCCCGCGAATTGCGCAACATGGCGAAGAAGCCGCCGCTCATCGCCGTCACCGGCACCAACGGCAAATCCACCACCACGGCGCTGATCGGGCACGTTCTGTCTTCGTGCGGTTATCAGGCGGAGGTGGGCGGCAATATCGGCAAGTCGGTTCTCGAACTGTCCGTGCGCAACGGCAAGCCGGTTTTCGTGCTGGAAGTCTCGTCCTACCAGATCGACCTTTCGCCATCGCTCGCGCCCGATGTCACGGTGCTGACCAATATCTCGCCCGATCACATCGACCGCCATGGCTCGATGGAAGGTTATGTCGCCGTCAAGCGGCGCTTGCTGAAACAGACGGTTGCGGGCGGCGCGATCTGCATCGGTGTGGACGACCAGCATTCCGCCTCGATCTACACCCAGCTTTCGGCGACTTCGGATGCCGAAACCGTTCCCGTATCGGTCGGCAAGGTGTTGGGGCGCGGCATCTTTGTGCTCGACGGCACGCTTTACGATGCGCAGCGCCAGAACGCGATCAAGTTGATGGATCTCAACACGGCGCAGCATCTTCCCGGCACGCACAATTGGCAGAACGCGGCACTCGCCTACGCGGCGGTGAAGCCTTACATCAACGACACCCGCGCCATCGTGTCTGCGATCCAGAGCTTCCCCGGCCTCGCACACCGCATCGAGGATGTGGGCCGTCTCGGCCATGTCCGCTTTGTCAACGATTCCAAAGCCACCAATGCGGATGCCACCGCGCGCGCGCTCGCCGTGTTCCCCGACATCTATTGGATCGCGGGCGGCAAGGCGAAAGAAGGCGGCATCGAATCCCTGCGCAGCTATTTCCCGCGCATCCGCAAAGCCTATCTGATCGGCGATGCGGCGGAGGAATTCGCGAATACGCTGGGCGATGTTTCGCACGAGATCGTTCACACGATGGATGCCGCCGTCGCCGCCGCCGCGCGCGATGCCGCGCGGTCTTCCGCCGAAGCGCCGGTGGTGCTGTTGTCGCCCGCCTGCGCTTCGTTCGAT
>DASZYI010000039.1:0-5021 GCA_035545475.1 Rhizomicrobium sp. | reverse complement strand
TTATAGAAAAATTATTCCTATTTGGATTCAAGGGGTTGGGGTCGGAGTTTGTTGCGCGGGCCCCACCCGCCAACGCGCTGAGGCGCGTTGTCGGTCCGCACGCTGTCGCTACGGACCCCCGCGTGGGGGGAGGTAAGAAATCAGGGCGCGGCGCCACACTTACCTCCCCCTTGCGGGGGTCCGTAGCGACAGCGTGCGGACCGACGGTTCGGAGCGATAGCGCAGAACCGGCGGCTGGGGGCTGGATACACGAATGGCCAGGGAGCTTTTGCTTCCTGGCCATCGCGTCACTCGTTGCGATTGTTAGTCGTGCGGCGTCGTTGCTGCGCCGGTTACGGCACCGGTTCCACCACCCACGGCCGCGCCAACTGCTGCACCAGGTGCGCAACCGATCGGAAGCGTTACGACGCAACCGATTGCGGCGCCAATGCCCGCACCCGCTGCTCCGCCTTCCAAGGCGCGCGCGCCGGGATCGGCGTGCCAATGCCTGTCGCGATCGTAGTAGCCGCGATCATCGTCAGGATCGGCGACCCAATGAATCTGCTCATCGTTTTGATGGGCATCATACCAATCGGCGTTGTAGTAGGTGATCGGCGCTGCTTCGCCATAAGCGTAGCGCTTATGCACCCGCCAGCAGTCGTTGTACTGATTGCAGGCGATATAGGTTTTATCGACAGTGGTTTCGGCACTGGAAACTGTGGGAACCATCATGGTTGCGCCCGCAATAGCGAGAAGCGAACCCAGTCCCAGCGCAGTATGAAACTTTTTCATGCATCACCTTTCAATGGTCAGTCGTAACTCTGCCCTGGGGAAGTAATGCAGAATGAAGCCGATGGTTCCTGCCATCGACATGCGGGTTGCGTTGCATCCCGGCGCGCCAAAACAGTGAGCGCTTGCTAGTCGGTCTTCAGGCCTTTGATGACTTCCAGACCCAAATCGCGAATCTTCTTTCGCAATGTGTTGCGATTGACGCCGAGAAGTTGGGCGGCGCGAATCTGGTTGCCCCGTGTGGCGGCGAGGCAGATGGAAATGAGCGGGCGTTCGACCTCTTGCAATATGCGGTCGTAAAGGCCCGGTGGCGGAAGGCGGTCGCCATGAGTTCGGAAATAGTTGGTCAGGTAGCGTTCTGCGGCGGTGGCAAGTGAGGCGCCCTCTTCCGCACCGCCGGTTTCCGACAAGACCGGCTCACGCAACTCGGACGCGATGGCAGACGCGGGAATGTCTTCGCCGGGATGCAGGACCGCCAGACGGCGAATGAGATTTTCCAGTTCGCGGACATTGCCGGGCCAGCGATAACGCTTGAGCAGATCCAGCGCGTCGGTGTCGAGGCTCTTGATCGGCAATCCCGCTTCCGCGCCTTTGCGCAGGAAGTGGCGCACGAGATCGGGAATGTCTTCGGAGCGTTCGCGCAAGGGCGGCAAGCGCATGGGCACCACGTTCAGACGATAGTAGAGGTCTTCGCGGAACAGGCCCTGCTGAATGAGCTGGCGCAGATCGCGGTTGGTGGCGGCGATGATGCGCACATCGGTCTTGATCGGCATCCGTCCGCCGACGGTGGTGTATTCGCCCTGTTGCAATACGCGCAGCAAACGCGTTTGGGCTTCGAGCGGCATGTCGCCGATTTCATCGAGGAACAGCGTGCCGCCTTCAGCCTGCTCGAAACGGCCGACGCCGCGATTGGTGGCGCCGGTGAATGCCCCGCGTTCATGGCCGAACAATTCGCTTTCCACCAGTTCTTTGGGGATCGCGGCCATGTTCACGGCGACGAAGGGGCCGTTGCGGCGCTTGCCATAGTCGTGGAGAGCGCGCGCCACCAATTCCTTGCCGGTGCCGCTTTCGCCCATCACCATTACGGTGAGATCGGTCTGCGTCAGCCGTGCGATGACGCGATAGATTTCCTGCATCGCTGGCGAACGGCCGATGAGCGGCAAGCGTTCGTCGCCCGCTTCGGCCGGGCCATCGGTGCGTTTGGGCGGCGGGGCGGCGAGCGCGCGCTGCACGACCGAAGTGAGCTCCTTCAGGTCGAACGGCTTCGGCAGATATTCGAACGCGCCGCGTTCGGCCGCAGTGATGGCGGTGAGCAGCGTGTTCTGCGCGCTCATCACGATCACGGGCAATTCGGGACGCATCTTCTTGATGCGAGGAATGAGATCGAAACCGTTTTCGTCCGGCAGCACCACATCGGTGATGACGAGACTGCCCTCGCCCGCCGTGATCCAGCGCCACAAGCCGGCGGCGGTTCCGGTGGAGCGCACGTCGTAACCCGCACGGCCCAAGGCCTGATTAAGAACTGTGCGGATTGCCGCGTCGTCATCGGCAATCAGGATGCTTCCCTCGGGCATTACAGTTCCTCTCCATCTGCCGCCGCTTTCGGCAACAAAACGCGAAAGATCGTTTTTCTCGGCATCGAGTCGCATTCGATCACACCGCCATGGTCGCCGATGATCTTTGCGACCAATGCAAGACCGAGGCCAGAACCGCGCGTCTTCGTCGTGACGAAGGGATCGAAGATGTGCGGCATGAGATCGGGTGGAACGCCCGAACCGTTGTCGCGCACGGTGACTTCAAGCGGCAGACTGAGCCGTTCGCCCGAAACCGGCGCGCTGACGCGCACGCCGGGACGATAGCCTGTTGTCAGCGTGATCTCGCCGCCCAATTCCGGCAACGCATCGGCGGCGTTGCGCACGAGATTGAGGAACACCTGGATCAACTGATCCTTGTCGCCCAATACAGGCGGCAAGGACGGATCGAACTGTTCGTGAAATTGCACGTTGCGCGCGAAGCTCGTTTCGGCGACCTGGCGGACGCGATCGAGCACTTCATGGATGTTCACCGGCGCGCGCGGCAGGGTGCGCGTGTCGCTGAAGTCTTCCATGCGGTCGATCAGCGTGCGGATGCGATCGGCTTCCGCGCAAATGAGTTCGGTGAGATTGCGTTCGCTCGGCGGCACTGCTTCTTCGAGCAATTGCGCGGCACCCCTGATGCCTGCGAGCGGATTCTTGATTTCATGCGCGAGCACCGCCGCCATGCCGTGCATCGAACGCACCGCACCGCGATGCAGAAGCTGGCGGTCGATGCGTTGCGCGAGACTGCGTTCCTGCAAGGTGACGATCACCGCGCCTTCGGGTTCGACAATGGGTGTGGCGGTGACATCGGCCACGCGCTCGCCATGACGCGGCGTGGTGAGATCCACGTCGCGTTCGCCGACCGATGCGCCACGTTCGCAGGCTTGCGCGATCAGTTGCAGGATGGGGCTGCCGAAGGGCACGATCTCTTCGAGGCTGCGCCGGGCGAGGAGACCCGCGCCCATGTCGAAGAACTGCTCGCCTGCCGGGTTCACGAACAGCACCTCGTGGCCGGGGCCCACCATCAGGACAGGCATGGGCAAGGCGGCGGCAATCTGGGCCGCGGCCTCGCCAAGACCCGACCGGGATGCTAATTTGTTGGCACCGTTGCCCATAAATTAATCACTGTCGATTTTTGCATATTTCATAGGCAATTTAGCGGTGAAGTGCGGCGTGCGCAATGGCGCGCAGTCCCGACACCCTCTTTGTTTCACGCGGAGGCGCGGAGGACGCGGAGAGGGCAAGAACCTCCGCGCCTCCGCGTGACGCAATTCTTTCCTTGAAGAAAATGGGTTGCCCGGACAAAAGCCGGGCAATGACGTATTGAGGGCCCATGGGGAAGATTGCTGCTTTGATCGTGGCCGGAGGCCGGGGCGAGCGCGCCGGGGGCGGCGTCGCCAAACAATATAGAGCCTTGCTCGGCAAGCCGGTTTTGGCCTGGACCATGGCTGCGTTCCGGCAGGCCGATCTGGTTCAGGTCGTTATCGGGGCGGCGGATGGCGAGGCATTTGCGGCGGCGGCTGTAAGGCAAAAAGTGCTGCCGCCGGCGACCGGCGGACCCAACAGACAGGAATCGGTGCGGCTTGGATTGGAGGCGCTTTCGGCGCATGGGCCGGAGTTCGTGCTTATTCATGATGCAGCCAGGCCCCTTGCCTCGCCCGCGCTGATCGGGCGGGTGACGGACGCTTTGAAGAACGGGGCCGAGGCTGTGGTGCCGGTGTTGCCGGTGACCGACGCATTGAAACGCGTTGAAGGTGACGGGCTGGCGGCGGTTTCCCGCGATGGGCTTTATCGCGCGCAGACGCCGCAAGGATTCCGGTTCGATGCCATACTGGCGGCGCACCGCGCGCAACGCGGGCGCGAGGCGGTGGATGACATCGCCATCGCCGAAAACGCGGGAATGAAAATCGCCACCGTCGCCGGAGACGAACGCAACATGAAGATCACCGCGCCGGAGGATTTCGCCTTGGCGGAAAGTTTGTTGAACGGGCATTCGCGCACGGGAATGGGCTTCGACGCGCATCGGTTTGGGCCGGGCGATCATGTGTGGCTGTGCGGATTGAAGATTCCGCATAGCGCCGGATTGATCGGACATTCCGATGCGGATGCGGGATTGCACGCTTTGACGGACGCCATTCTGGGGGCGCTGGGCGATGGCGACATCGGGCAGCATTTTCCGCCTACGGACGAACGCTGGCGCGGGGCGTCTTCGGACAAGTTTTTGAAGCATGCGTCCGATCTGGTGAGCCAAGCAGGCGGAAGCGTGGTGCATTGCGATGTGACGCTGATTTGCGAAGCACCGAAGATCGGGCCGCATCGCGAGAAGATGCGGGCGCGGGTGGCGGAGATTCTGGGGCTCGATATTTCGCGCATCAGCGTGAAAGCGACGACCACCGAAGGCATGGGGTTCACCGGGCGGCGCGAAGGCATTGCGGCGCAAGCCGTGGCGACCATTCGTTTGCCCGCCTGATGCCGCCGCATCTCAAACTCTGGTCGCGCCGGTTCGCCACTTTGTTCGGCGTGGGATTTGCGCCATTTGCGCCGGGGACGGCGGCGAGTTTGGTTTCGTTGCCGTTTGCGTTTGCGTTGCAATGGGTAGGCGGCGCCACCGCGTTGATCGCGGGCGTTGTTGTCGCGAGTTTCGTTGGCGTTTGGGCGTGCGAACTTTATGTGCGC
>DASZYI010000038.1:0-4951 GCA_035545475.1 Rhizomicrobium sp. | reverse complement strand
CGCGGTGGCGCGCAATCTCGTGATCGACCATGTGCGCCGCGAGCACGTCGTCTCCATTGAATCGGTGTCCGATCCCGATGCGGTGGACGTTGCCGCCGAAGAGCCCGGTCCTGACCGCAGTGCAATTGCGCGCGACGAACTGCGCCGCCTGGAAGATGCGCTCGATCGCCTGCCGCCGCGCAGCCGCGAAGCGGTGGTGATGAAAAAAGTCGATGGCCTTTCGCGCAAGGAAATCGCCCAGCGCATGGGCGTCACCGAAAAGACGGTCAAATGGCACCTGAACGAAGCGGTGCGTGCATTGGCCGACATTCTCTATGGACCGGAGGGTTCGGCATGAGCGCCGCAACCGAAATCCAAACCCGCGCCGCCGACTGGCTGCTCGAACGCCGCGAAGGCGAGTGGAACGATGCGCGTCAATCCGAATTCGACGCATGGATGGACGAATCGTTGGCACATCGCATCGCATATTGGCGCCTCGATGCCGCGTGGGGCAGGGCGGATCTGCTCACCGCGATGCGCCGTCCGGACTTCCAGCGCCGCGCCGAACCCAAACGCCGCGCATGGCCGAACATTTTGCGTGCCGTCGCCGCGTTGGTCGTGATCGGCGCGCTTGCGGGTGCCGCGCAGTGGTTCGAATTCGGGAAGGCGGCCGAAAAAACCTATGCAACCGCGGTGGGCGAACGCGAGCGGCTGACGCTCGCCGACGGCTCGCAGATCGAGCTGAACACCGACAGCCAGGTCCGCACGGAAATCGCCGCCAACCAGCGCAAGATCTGGCTCGACAAAGGCGAGGTTTATTTCGAGGTCAAGCACAACGAGAAGAAGCCGTTCGTCGTGATGGTGGGCGAACATCGCATCACCGACATCGGCACGAAATTCGTCGTGCGTCGCGACGCCAACGGCTTCAAGGTCTCCGTGCTTGAGGGCGTGGTGCGGTTGGATGACAGCCGCAACGCACCCAAGATACTCACCAAGGGTGAGGTCGCCGTCGCCGGTCCCAGCCGCACCAAAATCGTGCGCCAAACACAGCAGGAGCTGACCGATGCCATCGGCTGGCAGCGGGGTGTGCTTGTCTTCGACCACACATCGCTCGCCGAAGCGGCGGCCGAGTTCAACCGCTACAGCACCACCAAGATCGTCATCTCGGATCCGAAGACCGCAAGCCTCACCATCGACGGCACGTTCCCAAGCAACAATTCGCGGGCGTTCATGCGGCTTGCGCAAGCCGTTCTGGGGCTAACGGTCGATGATCGCGGCGGCGAGATTCTGATTTCGAAATAGCAGCATCTGTTCACACGCGGCTTGCGCCGCATATTGGGGGGATTGAATGTCGAACCGGAAATTCCTGAAGGCGATCTTGTCGGGTGGCACTTGCGCAGTAGCGCTCGCCACGGGCGCTTATGCACATGCCTTCGACATACCCGCGAGCGATCTGAAAGCCGCGCTGAACGCCTATTCGTCGCAATCGGGGATACCGCTCATCTTCTCCGGCGATGCCGTCAAAGGCACACGCGCCAACGCCGTGAAAGGCGATTTGCCCAGCGACGATGCGCTCGACCGCCTGCTGAAAGGCACCGGCTTCGGTGTCCGCCACGATGCGTCCGGCGCAGTCGGCATCGTGCGCGATACCTCTGCCCTCGAATTGCCGGAGCCCATGCAGCTTGCCCAAGCCGCACCGCGGCCTTCCGTCGAAACCGTAACGGTCACCTCCTCGAAACTCGGCGGCGCCGATGTGCAGAGCGTTCCGATTGCCATCACCGCGATGAGTCAGGAGCAACTCACGGCCACGCAAACCGCCGGTGGCCCCGACCTCGTTAAACAGGTGCCGAACCTGACATTCTCGAAAACCAACTTCACCGGCTACAACATCCAGATCCGCGGCATCGGCACGCAGGCGATTTCGGTGACAACCGACCCCGCCGTCGCCGTCTCGTTCAACGACATGCCGTTCCTGCGCAATCATTTCTTCGAACAGGAATTCTTCGACGTGTCGCAGGTCGAAGTTCTGCGCGGGCCCCAAGGCACGCTCTATGGCCGCAACGCGACTTCCGGCGTCGTTAACGTGATTTCCGCGCTTCCGACCGATCATTGGGAAGCGCAAGCTTCCGTCGATGTCGGCAACTACAACAACCGCCGCCTCGAAGGGATGATCAACGTCCCCATCTATGAAGACAAGATCGATCTGCGCGTCGCGGGCGAGTGGACCAAGCGCGACGGCTATTCCTTCAACGAAGAGACCGGCCAACAGATCGACGGCCGCAATCTGTGGTCATCGCGCGTGTCGTTGACGGTCCGTCCCATATCCGCTCTGACGGCGACAGCCGTCTGGGAACATTTTGACGAAGACGATGCGCGCCTGCGCAGCGGCAAGCAGCTCTGCGCGCGCGACGAAGCACCTGCGGTTGTCGATGGCCCCGCCGGTCCGCAAGTGCCGGACGCCGACCAGTTTGGCAACTACGGCGCGGTCTGGCTGCAGCAGGGTTGCCACGCAGCGTCCCTTTATTCGCCGGAATCGTTCGGAACGCCGAACGCGTCGTCGATTCCGTTCGTTGCCGCCCTCCAGCTTCTGGGCCCTCCCTATATGGATCCCGGAACCAACCCGTATGAGGGCGTGAGCCAATCTTCCGACCTGCGCGTCATCAGTTCGCTGATCGATCCGAAATATCGCGCAAAGAACGATACCTATCAGCTCAATGTCGACTACCAGATAACCCCGACGCTCAAGGTCACGTCCCAAACCGGCTACAATACCGACAGCCTCTATTCGACGCAGGATTTCAACCGCTACAACACCAAGCCCGGCATCTTCCGCGATCCCGGCGGGCTGACTCTGGTCGGAAAGGATCTGCAATATTGCGACCCGCAACTCGGCTGTTCTGCCAGCCTGGTGGCGCAGGACATCTCCGATGAAACCGCGCATCAATTCTACCAGGAAGTGCGCCTGACGTCTTCCTTCAGCGGCAACCTCAATTTCGTTGCCGGCGGAAACTATCTCAGTTACCGCACGCTGGAGAATTACATGATCCTGTCCAACGCGATCACGTTGGCCACCGAGACCTTCAACGGCTATTCCGGCGGAATATTCGGTCTGCCCGATCCGGACCACGTTCCGTTCGATCCTGCCATCGCCAATTCCTGTCCGTTGCAGCCCACAGTCACCGATCATACGGTTTTGGGACAGACCACGTTTCTCGGCCTCGGTTGCGCCTATATCGACCCCAACCCCCTGGATAGCATCGACGGCCAAGGTCACAATTATTTCCGCAGCCAGAATCCCTACAAGCTGACGTCGTGGGCGGGTTTCGCAGAGGTCTACTACAATATAACCGAAGACGTGAAACTCACTGGCGGCATCCGCTACACCGACGACGAGAAACATTTCGACGTCATCCCAAGTTGGACTCTCGTCGCTTACAAGGGCTATCCAGTCACCGGCGTCATCAATCAGGAATGGCGCGAGGTTACCGGCCGCGCCAACATCACCTGGACCCCGAAACTCGATTTCACCGATCAGACGATGGTCTATGCATCTTATGCACGCGGCTATAAAGGCGGCGGCGCCAATCCTCCGGGTGTTATTCCGATCAGCAAAGGCTTCGGCACCGACGACTATATCACTTCGCCCAGCAACCAGACCCACACCTCAACCTTCAAGCCCGAATTCAACAACGCCTTCGAGCTCGGCACGAAGAACATGTTGTGGGACGGAGATCTCGTCCTCAACGGCGACGTCTTCCTGTACAAATATCAGAACTATCAGATCTCCCAGATCATCGACCGCACCGCTGTGAACATGAATGTGAACGCTACGGTAAAGGGCGCGGAACTCGAAACAACCTGGTCACCGCTTCCCGGCCTGAAATTCGGCCTCACCGGCGGCTATGAAGACGCTGTCATAGATGATGGCCAGTCGGCCATCGACATCATGGATCGCACAGCCGGTCACACCGACTGGATGGTTATCAAGCCGTTCGTCACGCAAACCTCGAACTGCATCCTGCCTACCGCGACGATCAACGAAATGCTCGCTCACAATGGCGACACGCTGCCTTTCGGCTGCATCGACGCCTACACCTTCAACGAAGACCCTGTGACAGGCCAAACCTACACCGCGAATCCGACAACCAGCATCAATGGGCACACCCTTACCGGATATGCCGGCTTCGATCCCGCCGCCGCGCCAAATCACGGCGAAGGTTTTGAGAAGGATATCTCCGGCAACATGTTGCCCAGCGCGCCGCACTTCACCCTGTCGCTGACCGGCGATTTCTCGATGCCGCTGTCTTCCGACTGGGCAGGAACCTTGCACGGCGATTTCTACTGGCAGTCGGATTCCTTTGCCCGCGTCTTCAACGACCGTCCCTATGACGAAATTCGCGGTTACACGAATATCAACATGGCCCTGATCTTCACCAACCAGGAAGGCTGGCAGGCGATGGTCTATGTGAAGAACCTGCGGGATACCACGGCGATCACCGGCGCCTTCCTGAACTCCGACGACACAGCGCTGGCGACCAACATCTTCGTCACCGATCCGCGTCTGTTCGGCATCAGATTGACCAAGAACTGGTAGGCCATACCCCATTGGCTGTCGCAGGGCGGCGGAGCAATCCGCCGCCCTTTTCGTTTTCCGCAACAAAATTGCCGGAGAAATCTCTGTGCTCCGTGCTTAATCTTCGCAAGGGTCGCTCGTTGTACCGGGTGTAGTCACCCAATGACCCTCGAAAGGCGGAAGCTTCAGGGGGATGAGCAAGACACCTGATTCAAACCGTGAAACCGAAGCTTTGCGCGATGCGGGCGCGGGCATGAACACGGCTGGGGTCAAGGCTTGGTTCGTCCGCGAGGTTCTGCCGCTGGAAACCGCGTTGATGCAGTACCTGCACCACAATCTGGGCAAAAGCGGCGATGCCGCCGATCTGCGTCAGGATGTTTATGTGCGCGTGTGCGAGGC
>DASZYI010000037.1:0-50971 GCA_035545475.1 Rhizomicrobium sp. | reverse complement strand
CTGCGCCTCGTTCTGCAGGATGAGCTGGGTGTTGCGCGCGATCCGGGCGGAGAACTCCGTCGGCAGCGCGATGGCTTCGTCCAGCGAGTTGGTGTGCAACGATTGCGTGCCGCCCAAGACAGACGCCAGCGCCTCGATCGTGGTGCGCACGACGTTGTTGTAAGGATCCTGTTCGGTCAGCGACACGCCGGATGTCTGGCAATGGGTGCGCAGCATGAGGCTTTCGGGATTCTTCGCGCCGAACTTCTCCATGATCTGCGACCACAGCAGGCGCGCCGCACGCAGCTTCGCCACTTCCATGAAGAAGTTCATGCCGATGCCGAAGAAGAACGAAAGCCGCGGCGCGAACGCATCGACTTCCAATCCCTTGCTCAGCGCCGCGCGCACATAATCCATGCCGTCAGCCAGCGTGTAGGCCAACTCCTGCACGGCGGTCGCGCCCGCTTCGTGCATGTGATAGCCGCTGATCGAAATCGAATTGAACTTGGGCATCTTCTTCGCCGTGTATTCGATGATGTCGGCGACGATGCGCATCGAAGGCGCCGGCGGATAGATGTAGGTGTTGCGCACCATAAACTCTTTGAGGATGTCGTTCTGGATGGTGCCGGAGAGTTTTTCGGTCGGAACGCCCTGCTCCTCACCCGCCACGATGAAGTTCGCGAGGATCGGGATGACCGCGCCGTTCATCGTCATCGACACGCTCATCTTGTCGAGCGGAATGCCGGCGAACAGGATTTTCATGTCCTCGATGGAATCGATGGCGACGCCTGCCTTACCGACGTCGCCCGCCACGCGCGGATGATCGCTGTCGTAACCGCGATGGGTGGCGAGATCGAACGCCACGGAAAGACCCATCTGACCGGCGGCGAGGTTCTTGCGATAGAAGGCATTGGATTCTTCAGCGGTGGAGAAGCCCGCATATTGGCGAATGGTCCACGGACGGCCCGCATACATCGTACCGCGCACGCCGCGCATGAACGGCATCAGGCCGGGCAACGTGTCGGCCGCTTCCAGCCCTTCAAGATCGGCGGCGGTATAGAGCGGCTTGATGGCAATGCCTTCGGGCGAGGCCCAGGTCAGACTGTCCAGCGGGCGGTCGCGCAGTTCCTTCTGGGCAAGCTTGGCCCACGCTTCCAGGTCCTTCGAACCGTGCTTCCAAGACTCGCCGCTCATCCTGCCCTCGCTATTTTCTCCATCACTATTGCACCTGCGAAACCCGAGGCAAGGGTTGGGAAGATAAGCCCGAAATCGCTCCGCCCACGGAAAATCCGCTCCCGGACAATCCACAGCACACCACTGATTCCCACCCGCTCAACATTTGGTATCTCAGCCCAATTGACAAACATCCAATAGTGTGAGAACAAAGGATGATATTGATTCGGTTAGTGATTCGGACGTGATTCGTACCGGTCACGTTCTTGCGTCTGCAGACCTATCCACAACCCCGATTCCGTCCAAATCCCTTCGCTTGCGCGGCGCGGGCGAATTCCCCATCTTGGGAAGGACATGGCTCCAGCGCGTGAACGGCGCGGCCGCCTGGACGAATCCGGGCGGATCACCGCGGTCCTAGGTCCCACCAACACCGGCAAAACCCATTTTGCCATCGAGCGAATGCTGGCCCACAAGTCCGGCATGATCGGCCTGCCGCTGCGCCTTCTGGCGCGCGAGGTCTACGACAAGGTGGTTCGCCTGAAGGGCGCGGCGGCTGCGGCGCTGATCACCGGCGAAGAGAAGATCGTTCCGCCCAACGCGCGCTATTTCGTCTGCACCGTCGAAGCCATGCCGCTGGACATCAAGGTCGCGTGCCTGGTGGTGGACGAGATCCAACTCTGCGCCGACCCCGAACGCGGGCACGTCTTCACCGACCGGCTGCTGTTTGCGCGCGGCGAAGAGGAAACGATGTTCCTTGGCGCCGATACGATGCGCGGGCTGATCCAGCGCTTCGTGCCGCACGCGTGGTTCGTGTCGCGCGCGAGGTTTTCCGATCTTGCGTACACAGGCGCCAAGAAACTCACCCGCCTGCCCCGCCGGTCGGCGGTGGTCGCGTTCTCGACCGAAGACGTTTACGCCATCGCCGAACTGATCCGCCGCCAACGTGGCGGTGCGGCCGTGGTGCTGGGCGCACTCAGCCCGCGTACACGCAACGCGCAGGTGGCGCTCTATCAATCTGGCGAAGTGGATTTCCTCGTTGCGACCGATGCGATCGGCATGGGCCTGAACATGGACGTCGATCACGTTGCGTTCGCCGCGCGCGACAAGTTCGATGGCTTCGTCATGCGCCCCCTTACGCCCAACGAAATCGGACAAATCGCGGGGCGCGCCGGGCGTCACATGAACGACGGCACGTTCGGCGTCACCGCCGAAACCGAACCGTTCGACGAAGACATTGTGAATCGCGTGGAAGCGCATCGCTACGATCCTGTGCGCGTGCTGCAATGGCGCAATGCCTCACTGAACTTCACTTCGCTCGACGGGTTGTTGGAAAGCCTCGATGCGCCGGCGCCGATGCGCGGGCTTGTGAAGGGGCGGCCCGCCACCGATTTCCTCTCGCTGCGCGTGCTTTCGGCCCATGATGCGATCCGTGAGCGTGCCACTTCGCCTGCGGCCGTGCGCCGCTTGTGGGATGTGTGTCAGCTTCCCGATTTCCGCAAGCTCTCCATCGACGAACACGTCCGTCTGGTGGAGACGATCTACAATCATCTGATGGGCGATCGCGGCGCGCTGCCGGAAGATTGGCTCGCCAGACAGATCGAACGCGTGGATATTGTCGAAGGCGATGTCGCGACCCTTTCGGGAAGGCTCGCACAAATCCGCACATGGACGTATGCCGCCAACCGGCCTGAATGGATCGAACATCAAAGCCATTGGCAAGAGCGCACGCGCGCGGTTGAAGACCGCTTATCCGATGCGCTGCACGAACGGCTGACACAGCGCTTTATCGACCGTAGAACATCTGTGTTGATGAAACGCCTGCGAGAAGACGATCTCGATGATCTCAAGCTGGATGACTCCGGCGCCGTCATCATCGGTGGGGAAAGCGTTGGCAAGCTCGAAGGCTTCCGTTTCGAAGCCGATCCCCGCGCGGAAGGCATTCATGGACGCACCTTGCGCGCCGCCGCGTTGCGGGGTCTTGAAGGTGAATTCTTCGCACGCGCCAACAGACTTGCCCGCGCAACGGATTCCGAAATCACGCTGAGCGAACATGGTCGCCTGTGGTGGGATGGCGCCATCGTCGCGCAGCTTGCCGCGGGACCTACTGCGCTTGATCCCGTCGTGCAGTTGCTCGCTGACGATCAACTGCGGGGCGAACGACGCGCAGAGGTTCAGGCCCGCCTCGACAAATGGCTGAAAGAGAAAATTGCCACGCGTCTCGAACCACTCATTGCCCTGCGCAACGGCACGGAAGCGAAAGCTGGCAGCGTGAACGCCATTCCGGCAAATGCGCGCGGCATCGCTTATCAGATTTGCGAAAACCTCGGCACTTTGCCGCGCTCGCGCGAAGAGATGGGCGATCTGCGCCCGCTCATTCGCGGGCTTCGTCCGTTTGGCGTCTGGCTTGGCCGCCGCAACGTCTACATGCCGGCGCTGCTCAAACCGGAAGCGGCGCGCCTGCTCTATCTCTTGCACGGCATTGCGCAGCGCATCGAACAATTTCCACCCGCGCCGCTTCCCGGCATCACATCGTTTGCCATGGACGATGGAATGCGCGCCGATCTTCTTCATGCGGCGGGCTTTCGGGCCTTTGGCGGTCGGGCGATCCGTTTGGATATGCTCGAACGGCTTGAAGAAGAATTGGAAAAGGGCGCGGCGGATGGAACTGCTGCCGACGCGTTGCTCACCAAACTCGTTTCCCTGCTGGGATGCGACCGCGAGAGCCTGGACCGCGTGCTATCGGCGCTGGGCTGGCAGAAGGTCACGGTCGAAAGCGAAACGCCGGTCACCGTTCTCCGCCGCAAGGCGCAACCGCAACGCAGGCATCGTCCTCACCGCTTGCAGAAGCCTTCCGCCGCGCGCGCCGACTCGCCTTTTGCAGAGCTGGCGGCGCTTGTCGGCAAATGAGCGTGCGGATCGACAAATGGCTGTGGCACGCCCGCTTCTTCAAAACGCGCGCCCTGGCGCATTCGGCCGCTTCGTCGGGCCATATCCGCCTCAACGGGTTTCGAGTCGAAAAGGCCCATCAAGCCATCAAACCGGGCGACGTGCTGACGGTGGCGCGGAGCCGCGAAGTGCTGGTGGTGCGGGTTCGGGGCGAGGCCATTCGGCGCGGACCCGCGCGGGAAGCGCAGGCGCTCTACGAAATCGTGGACGAAACGCCGCTTGATCGGGGAACCGACGCGCCTTAAGTGAGGCCCGTCTTTTGGAGCCAGAGCATGACCTACGTCGTCACCGAAGCCTGCATAAAGTGCAAGTTCATGGACTGCGTGGAGGTTTGCCCCGTGGATTGCTTCTACGAGGGTGAGAACATGCTGGTGATTCACCCCGACGAATGCATCGACTGCGGCGTCTGCGAACCGGAATGCCCGCCGGAAGCCATCAAACCTGACACTGAGTCAGGAATGGAGAAGTGGCTGCAGGTAAATGCCGAGTACGCCAAGGTCTGGCCGAACATCAGTCAGAAGGGCGAGGCTCCCGCGGACGCGAAGGAATTCGAAGGCGTGCCGGACAAATTCGAGAAGTATTTCTCCGATAAACCCGGTTCCGGATCGTAAAAATATTATTGCACCGCTGGAACCGGAGCTGACTTTTTCTCAGCGAATCGCAATAAATTACGCATTTTCAATCATTTGAGAGATTTTCCTTCCCTTTTGCCACATCTTGTGGTAAAAGCTCGCCCGTTGTTTCCATTGAGGAAATTGCGCTGCACCGATCCGCCGCATGCGCGAGGCGCTATTGCGCCGCAACAATGCCCGAAAGGGCGGTTACAGGATGTGTGAAGTGGCAGGGGCATCGGTTGAGTGACCGGTACGGGTGCGGGCGTTTGTGAGGAACTGATGGATATCGATATGACGGCGACGGCAGCAGCAAAGAAAAAGGCCCCCGCGAACTCCAACAAGAAGCACGAGTTCAAGGCCAACGACCATGTCGTGTACCCCACCCACGGCGTGGGCAAGATCATGCGGGTCGAGGAACAGGAAGTGGCAGGCCACAAGCTCGAGCTGTTCGTCATCACGTTCGAAAAGGACAAGATGACCTTGCGCGTCCCCGTCGCGAAAGCGAAGTCGGTCGGCATGCGCAAGCTGTCGTCCCCCGACGTCGTGGCGACCGCCCTCAACACGCTGAAGGGCCGCGCGCGCATCAAGCGCACGATGTGGTCTCGCCGCGCGCAGGAATACGAAGCGAAGATCAACTCGGGCGACCTCGTGTCGATCGCCGAAGTGGTGCGCGACCTGCACCGCGCCAGCGGCCAGCCGGAACAAAGCTATTCCGAACGGCAGCTTTACGAAGCGGCCCTTGCCCGCATGGCGCGCGAAGTCGCCGCCATCGAGCGGATCGACGAACAGGCAGCCGTGAAGCGCGTCGAAGGCGTGCTGCTGAAAAAGGCGGCTTAAGTCAGAAAATTTTGGTGAAAGGCCCGGAGCGATCCGGGCCTTTTTCTTTTGCTCAAGCCGGCGTGATCTTGTGTTCATAGGCGGCGAGGTTCGTGCCGTTTAACGACACCAAATCGGCGCTCATATTGAACACGCACGTCACGTCGCCCGCCGCGTGTTTGCGCTTGAAAGCCAGAACAGGTGATGGCGCCTCGAGGAATTCGATATCGCCAAATTTCAGCGCCGGATGCTTCTTTCGCAGTGAAAGCATTTCGCGGGCGAACTTCAGAACCGAGCCTGGATCGGTTTCCTGTGCGGAGACCGCCAGCGGCTTGTGCTGCGGCGATAGCGGCAGCCATGGCGTACCTTTCGTGAAACCCAAATTAGGTGCGCTCCCATCCCACGGCATCGGAGTGCGGCAGCCGTCGCGGCCTTTGTGCTGCGGGTAGTAGAGATCGCCAACGGGATCACGCAGTTGATCGCGGCGAAGATCCGCCTCGGGAAGACCCAGTTCTTCGCCCTGATACATCAGCACCGTGCCCTTGAGCGTGAACAGCAGCGCCAATAGCATCTTCGCCAGTTCCCGTGGTGGATTGCGACCGCCGAAACGCGAAACCGTTCGCATCACGTCATGATTGGAGAACGACATGCACGGCCAGTGCGCCGGGTGTTTCGCAAGCAGCGCAAAATAGTCGCGGAAGAATTTGGGATCGAGCTTGCGCTGCAGCAGCATCGGAAAGCTGTAGCCGGAATGAAGCCCTTCATCGGGGGCCGCGTAACAGCCGGAGCGTTCGGCCAGTTCGGAGAATTCGCCGAACACGAAACGATTGGAATGCTTGTCCACGGTGCGACGGATCGCATCGAGGCATTCGATGTTCTCAACGAGATTGCTGTCGTGCAGATGCTCTTGAAGATTAGGCGCGTGCTCCCAACTCAGTGCGTTGCGCTCTGACATCGGCACTGGGGGATTGTCGGTTAGCGCAGCGTCGTGGAGATAGGCATTGGCGACGTCCAGACGGAATCCATCCGCGCCACGCTTGAGCCAGAGATCGAGCACATCGAGCGCCGCTTTGCGCGCGTCGGGATTGTGCCAGTTCAACTTGGGCTGCTGGCGCAGGAATTTGTGGTGATAGTACTGGCGGCGGCTCGGCTTGTAGGCCCATGCAGGACCCGCAAAAGCAGACAGCCAGTTGTTGGGCGCGGTGCCATCCAGTTTCGGATCGGCCCAGACGTACCAATCGGATTTTGGGCTGTCCTTCTTCTGGCTTTCGGTGAACCAGTCATGTTCGTCGGATGTGTGACACAGCACTTCGTCGAGCAGCACTTTCAGACCGCGGGCGTGGGCTGCTTCCAGCAACGCCCCGAAATCCGCAAGCGTGCCGTAATCGGGATGAATGCCTTCATAATCCGAAACGTCATAGCCCCAATCCCGATTGGGCGATGGGTGGATCGGCGAAAGCCAAATCGCATCCACGCCGAGCGAGGCGATGTAATCGAGCTTGGAGATCACGCCCGGCAGATCGCCCTGCCCGTCTGCGTTGGAGTCGCAAAAGCTGCGCACATAAACTTGATAAACAACTGCTCCCTGCCACCACGGGGCGCTCATTTGCGCTCCTTGCTCTTGAAATAAAGTGCATATAGTTCGGTGACGTGTGCGATAAGGGCGTCCTTGGTCACGCCTTTCGGCTTGCGGCTCACAAAGCGAGACAACACGAACATCGTCGCGTTCGACATGATGAAGGAGAGCGTGTTGAGGTCGAGCTGCTCATAGGCGGCATAGTTCTGCGCCATGAACATCCGCATGGCGTCGAGCATATATCCTTCGAAGGCATCGACAAAATCCTGACGGCCGGTGGCCTGCCAGTTATTGGCGAGTTCGGTGAACAGTTTTTCGTTGGATTCGAAATAGGCGAACGCCACCTCCAACGATATGCGAATGGCCGTGGCGGCATCCGCTTTCAGCATGATGGGGATTTGCTCGTCGAGCCGCTGGGTAACGACGCTGATCTCGCGTTCGATCAGGGCCGCGAACAACTGCTCGCGATTTTCGAAATATTGATAGAGCGAACCCACGCTGACGCCGGCGCATTCGGCGATGTGATTGGTCGTGGTTTGGGCCCAGCCGTGCTCCGCCACAGTGCGAGCAGTCGCTTCGATCAGCGCTTCCACGGTTTGCCGCGAGCGCTCCTGAGTCGGCGTCTTTTTCACTGGCGGCAATGCGAATTGAAAGCGAATAAATATTCGCATACCCCTGCGAACAGTCAAGGAGCCTGGGATGTCGCTCGAAATCCTTCTGTCCATTGCCCAAAACCTCGCCGGGCCCCCTGCTCGCCACGGCCAGCAGATCGAACGGGCCAGGAAGATCGGTGCGCGCTTCAGCGCCGCCCTTCTCCGCAATGGCGAACCAACCCCCCTCGAATGGGAGCGTCTTGGGCGCGCGCTGTTGCGCGGCGATGCACAGATGGATGCGCTCGTCAATTGGATGGCGAGCGAAGGCATCGGCAAAGGTCGCGCGCTATTTGAGCAAGCGCTGGAACACGGCATCGCATCCCTGCCGAACGCGCCCGCACCGCTCAAGGAATTCTTCGCCCTGTACGATACGCCGCCCGAATGGCTCGATATGGCATTGCTGGAGCGCGGCGCCGAAGTTGGACGAATACAGGGCAATATGGGCACCTATATCCTGCGCGACGGCGCGTTGATGGGCGGCTATCAGGCGCCGGGCTTCAACAAGGTGCTGGTGATGACCGGCGCTTTGAACAAAGGACCGGCAAAGCGTCTCGCCGAAACCGCGCAATGGTGGCTTGATTGCACCGAAGCGGGTGCGATGACGCGTTTCGGGCAAGGCTTCAAGAGCACGCTGCGCGTTCGTCTCATTCATGCGCTGGTCCGCCGCCACGTCGCAGAGACACCGGATTGGGATGTGACCGAAGACGGCATCCCGCTGAACCAACTCGACATGGCGGCGACGCAGCTTGCGTTTGGGCCACTTTATCTTCTGGGTGCGCGAACGCTCGGCATGATCATTACGCGCGACGAAGGCCGCGCTGTGATGCATCTCATCCGTTACGCGGGACATTTGATGGGTATCGAGGACGAACTGCTGCCATGGACGGAGCAGGAAGGCCGCCGGATGCTCTATCACATGCTTTTAAGCGTGGTCGGCCGGCCTGACGATGCGGGGCGTCAGCTTGCCAATTCGCTCGCAAACGAACCCCTCTCGCGGCCTTACGGATTTTTGCGCAAGCATTTCGCGCGTGAAGCGCATCTAAGTGTGAATGTGTTCTTCCTTGGCCTGCGCGGGATGGAAAATCTGGGGCTGCCCCGGCGCTACATCCCGTGGTTTCCGCTCGTAACAATGCCATTCAATTTAGCGCGGTCGTTGACAAGCCGCTTCGCGCGCAAACGCTTTGCCCAAACCGGCCGACGCGCGCAACGCGCCTGGGTGCACTCGCTGGTCGCCGACAAACCGAGGATCGGCGGCGCGGCGGCCAAGATTGTGGAAGCGGTCTAGACTTCGTTGGCGTGTGTGACGATCTTGGAAACGAGGCCATATTCCTTGGCCTGTTCCGCGCTCATCCAGAAATTGCGGTCCGTATCGGCGACGACCTTTTCGTAAGGCTGTCCCGTTTCGCGCGCGATCGTGCGGTTGATGCGTTCCTGCATCTTCAGGATCTCTTCCGCTTCGATCGAAATGTCCGACGCCGGACCGCGCACGCCCCCCAGCGGCTGGTGCAGCAGGAAACGTGTGTTCGGCAGGCAGAAACGGCGTTCCTTGGCGGCGCCGAGATAGATGTGCGCGCCGGCGCTTGCCACCCAGCCGGTGCCGATCATCTTCACCTTCGGACCAACGAATTTGATCATGTCGTGGATCGTGTCCCCCGACTCCACATGGCCGCCGGGCGAATTGACGATCACGCGAATGTCTTCTTCGCTTTCCTGTGCAAAGGCCAGCAACTGGCCGGTCACGCGCTCAGCGAGCTTCATGTCGATCTCGCCGAAGATCATCACGGTGCGCGCCTTGAACAGCGCCTGGGCTACCGGCGCGGGCTGCATTTCGCCCTTGTTCTCGTGTTGCTCTTCTTTTTCTTCGTCGAGGCGAACCAAAGGAAACTCCCGAATGCGGTGATTTGGCACCATACTTAAGATGTGCCGGGGGCGGCGTCCACCCACTAGAGTGCGGATACCGCACCACTCATTAATGGGCCGATTTCGGATTGAATCAGAAGATCCGCGAGCATATCCAGGGGCGTCTGGTCGCGGTTAATAATCACAAGTTTTGCACGGTTTTTCTTCGCCGCCACCGGGAAACTCGCGGCCGGCTGTACCTGCAAAGACGACCCCAGAACGATAAAGAGATCGCAGGCAAGTGTGGCCCGTTCCGCCCGTACCATGGCCTCGCGCGGCATGGGTTCGCCAAATGAAATCGTGGCTGTCTTCATCAATCCGCCGCAGGACGTGCATCCGGGGGGATCGCCATGCGCTTCGAAATATTCGCGTATCGGTTCGAGCGGTGAATGTGCCCCGCAACGCAGGCATTTGGCGTAACGCGTGTTGCCGTGCAATTCGATCACAAGTTCGGGCGGCACGCCGCTTTCCTGATGCAGGTTGTCGATGTTCTGCGTGACGACATGGGTAACGAGGCCGCGCTTCACGAGATCGGCAATCGCCAGATGCCCGGCATTCGGCCTGGCGGAGGCATACATGTCGTCCCCTGCGAACCGCCTCTTCCAGGCTTCGCGCCGCGCTTGCGGATCGGAAACGAACTGGCCGAAATCGATGGGCGCATTTTTCGTCCAATAACCGCCCGGCGAGCGGAAATCGGGAATGCCGGATTCCGTCGAAATCCCTGCGCCGGTGAAAACGACCGCGCGTCGCGCCTGACGCAGAAACAGCGTGAGCGCGGCGACGCTTTCGCCGTGGTCGTCTTCGCTGTCGCCGCTCAGTTTACGTTTCCGCAGCTCGCGGAGACCCACTGGCCTTCGAAGCTTGAATGCATATTCATAGGCTGACCGTCGTGTGTGCCCCTCATGTCCATGCTGCCGGTATAATGTTCGTCGGAGTCGTATGTCACTTGCATGTGACCGGTGCCGTTGAATTGTCCGCTGCATGCCACGTCGCCGGAATAGGTTTTGCCCACAACCTTCGAGCTGATGAGCTTGCATTCCTTGTTCTGCATCGGCGGCTTGTTCTGATCGACTTCGGCTTGCGTCAGGCAGGTTTGCACCTTCATCCCGCCGCCGCTCGTCGACATGTGCATCGCCTTGATCTTCGCCTGCACTGCCGGTGGCAATTGCGACATATCGGGCATCTGTCCCATTCCGGGCATATCCATCCTGGTCGTGATGCTCCACAGCCCCGCCTTGCCGTGACCCGCAAGGGCCGGAATGGCAATCAGCAACGAAGCTGCGGCAATTCCCGCTGCGCCAAGGATGGAAATCTGGGTCAAACTCCGCATGAAGAACCTCCCTAAGGGCGACCTTATGGCGCCTCGCGGTTGGGAAGCTGCCACGAAGTTCCAGGGCTTGCCATAGCGACGAGGGCCGTAATCCAGCATCAGGACACCATCATTTGAGAGTTCCGATCCACCGCGAAGGCTGGCTGTTCATCGCCATCGCATGCGCCGTGAATGCGATCCTGTTCGTGCTCGCCCCTATCGCCGGGTGGGTGTTCCTGCCCATCACAATCTGGGTGGTCGCCTTCTTCCGCGATCCGGAGCGGCGGACCCCGCTGGAGCCGGACCTTTTTATCTGCCCCGCCGACGGGAGAATGTTACCGGTGGTTAAGGTTCCTCCGCCGGAGGAGCTGGACATGGGGCCCGCACCACTGACCCGCCTCTCCGTCTTTATGAACGTGTTTAACGTCCACGTGAACCGAATTCCCTGCGATGGGACCGTGGTGGGCCTCTCCTACCGCCCGGGCAAGTTCTTCAACGCCTCCTTCGACAAGGCCAGCGTCCACAATGAGCGCATGTCCATCCGGATACGGCCGGAGGGGGCGACCGGCCCAGAAAAGGACATAGCCCTGGTCCAGATTGCGGGCCTGGTGGCGCGGCGAATCGTCTGCGGCCTGACCCCCGGCCAGAGGGTGCGCCGGGGCGAGCGATTTGGCATTATCCGCTTTGGCAGTAGGGTCGATTTGTATTTACCGGGGAATGCCACCATATACGCCGCGCAAGGCGAGACCGTAACGGCTGGCCAGACCGTCCTGGCGGGTATCAAGGATTAGGGTAGTGCAAAACAGAAGATTCCCCCCGCGTTTCGTGCGCGAACGCGTGGAAGAGATTTCTCTCGCCAAGCTCGTGCCCAGCGCCCTGACGCTGATGGGCCTTGCGAGCGGCGTGACCTCCATCCGCTTTGCGATGGAACATCAATGGAAGTTCGCCGTCGGCGCGATCATGCTCGCAATGGTTTTCGACATGCTCGATGGCCGCGCCGCGCGTCAGTTGGGCGCCGATACCCGTTTTGGCGCGCAGCTCGATTCGCTCGCCGACCTCGTGAGCTTCGGCGTGGCGCCTGCCCTCATCGCCTATAACTGGACGCTTTCCGGCTTCGGCGTCATCGGCTGGATCACGGCGGTGATCTTCTGCGTGTGCTGCGCCATTCGCCTTGCGCGTTTCAACATCCAGGCGCTGCGCGACGAAGGTGCGACCGAAACCAATCCCTATTTCACCGGCATGCCGACGCCCGCCGGCGCGTGCCTGATGTTGCTCCCGCTTTTGCTCAGCTTCCAGTTCAAGAACCCGGCGTTCCAGCTTCCGCTCTATAGCTGCGCAATTGCGATCGCCACCTCGATCCTGATGGTGAGCCGCCTTCCCACGCCGTCGATCAAATATCTCCATATCGAACGGCACAGCCGCGCCATCGCGGGCTTCATTGCGCTGCTCACAGTGGGCGCACTTATTGCACGTCCGTGGGCGGTACTGGCTGCTGGGATCGTTCTCTACGTCCTCAGCATTCCAATCACGGCCTTTGTCATCGCACGCAACCGCGACGAAGACGAAGAGCAGGACGAAGATCTGTCTCTCGCCTGAAGGTTGGTGCCTTCAACGAACCTTAGGTGGTTTCGGCGCGCGATAGCGATGCCGGAACAACGGCGAATACTCCGGGCAAGTGCAGGCGGTGACCTTGGCGTCGTGCGGCTCGTCGTGAACGGCGCAATCCTTGTCGTGATTGCAACAGGAGGAGGCTCGCGGTGCGATGCCCTCCTTGCCGTTCACTTCCTTCAATAAAGTCATGCGAAACCCTTTTCAGTGCCGATAACATGTTCGTTGATGCGGACTGACTAGAAGCTGTCCCACAATGCGATGGAGAGTCCCTGCTCCTTCAGTGCGTTCTGTCCCAATGGCGAAACAAAACCGCCTACCTGCAGCGACAAATGTCTCCAGAGGTGCTGCACGATGGAAAGCTGCACCTTGTGCGAGCGGTAATAGCTATAGGGCGGCTTTGAATCGCCGCCCGCTATCACGTTGAAATTCTGCGCCAGTACCATTGTCTGCTTCGTGATGTGCAGGCCGACCGATATATCGATGGGTGTCTCGCTTGGCCGCGCACCGGCGATAAAGCGTTGTCCCAATTCGAGATCGGCAAAGGCCGGTTTTCCAAAAAGATCGAAGTTCGTGCCGTAAAGTGCGCGAATTTCAAACTGGCGAGCGGATTCCTGGTTTACGGAAACTGACGTATCGAACGCACCAGCCGATTTGTAGGAGCCTTCGAGGGAGAATACGCCATGGTTATCCAGCAGCCGGACCCGTGCGCCCGCCCCTATCGCAAAGGCGTTGGCGATCTCGATGGGCCCACCGGGCGGGCCGGACTGCGCCTTGGCGTATTCGGGATCGACGGTAAGCGTTAACCAGTCCCGCACACCGTATTCGATGTAGGTCTGGGTCAGGAGCTTGGTATACCGGATCGGGATCGTGGCGTTCGAATGAGCGTCATAAGAATGGCTGGCGCGACTATAGGTGAAGGTCGAAAATGTCTGCCCCGTGTCTTCGGCTTGTGTCCAGGCGCCCGCATGTGCCTGCCCTGCGCACAAGAGAAGCAACAAACCAGCGATTTTCGCCACGATGCGCATCTAGCTCACCACTGATGGAATATTGACGAGAAGCCACGAAACGACCGCGGCGAGCGCCACCGCCGCTAACGCAAGATCGCCATGGCGGCCGGCGCGCGGCCACGCGCAGAGGCCCGCAACGGATGCGGCGCTTACCGCGATGAGAACAGAGGCCACATCGCGGCCGGTGCCCAGCAGATAAGCAAGCACCGCCGCCACAAGCACAACGAGTCCGGTATAGACCGCGATCAATCCGTCTGCACGACGGAGGGATCGCACGAACGTCGTCAACCAAAGAACCGGCGCGCCCGCGAATGCAGCGAGCAAAAGAAGATATATCGGCGCCGTCTCCACGAGCGCGCCACTTGCGGCCCGCGTGAAGTTGACCCCCAAAACACCGCGCGCATAGGCGAGCACCATCGCGGTTGCGACCGGCATGAACAGCAACAGCGCCAGCAAACCCGCCTTGTGCGCGGCTTCGCCTGCGCGCGGAAGTCCGACGCAAACCGGTAACAGGAAAACCGCCAGTACAGCGCCCATAGGATCGAGCAATTGCGCAAGCGACAATGCGGCGCCCAGCGCCATCACACGTCGCGCATCGCGATAACGCACGAAATTCGCAGCGGCAGACGCGACGCAATAGACTGCCAGACCAATCCAAATCGACCCGCCCTTGTCCGTCGCGCTATCAAACACGCCCGCCTGCGCAAACGTAAGGATGGTGATCATCACAGCATGGAGAACGGTGAAACCCGCAGCGCACACGCCATGAAAGATCAACGCTGCAAACAACGCATCCGCACCGGCAAGAACAACCGATGGCGGCAACAGTGGAAACAAAACGGCAAGGCTCAGCGCCAAAGCGGCAATCAAGAGGGGAAACGTGGAGCGTGCGCGGCGAAGCGATGAAACCTCTGCAAACGTCATGGAACCGTCGCCTCAAAGCGGCTGACACCATGTTGCGTTTTTTCCCAGTAGAACGGACGACGGATAAGCTGCCACACCGCGCGATAGGCGGCGGCGGAAATCATCAGCCAATAGAGAGGCGCGATCAGGCCATAAGGCGCGAGCTGAAGCCAGCCGCGGCGATAAGGGCCCAGCATGGCGAGATAAACAAAAAGCAGGTTGCCGGCGACAAGGCTGAACAGGGACGCACGCGCCAGCGCCTCCCCGAACGCGCCGCTAAAGAATGTGATGCCGGTCATGTGCGAAGCAATGAACATCAACCACATCAGCGGATTGGCGAGCGAGGAAACGAATGTTCCGCCGATGAAAAGCTGAAACGCGAAGAAGCCGCGCGTTCCCGCATGCCGCCACAGCGCAAGCGGATTTCGCATGTGAACAAGCCATGTCTGCATATAGCCCTTCAACCATCGCGTCCGTTGTTTCAGCCAATCGCTCGGACGATTGGTGGCTTCTTCGTAGGTGGTAGAGTCGAGCGTTGTGGCTCGATAGCCGAGGCGGGCAAGCCGTATGCCGATGTCGGCATCTTCCGTGACGTTGAACGAATCCCAACCGTGAATCCCGCGCAGGACATCGGTGCGAAAATGATTGGAGGTACCCCCGAGCGGCATCGGTACGCGTAGCACATCCAGTCCCGGCAGAAGGAAATCAAACCACAACGCATAATCGAGCGCGAACAGCCGCGTCAGCCAGTTCTCGTTCCGATTGTAGAAATTCAGACGCGCTTGCAGGCATCCGATACTCTGGGGACCGGAACGGAATTGCGCGACGGCCTTGCGCAACTGATCCGGCTCCGGGCGGTCTTCGGCATCGAAGATGACGATGAATTCCCCGCGCGCGAAGCGTAGCGCATAGTTGCATGCCTTCGGTTTTGTGCGCGGATCGCTTGGCGGAACGACAACGATGTGAAACCATGGATCAGGATCAAGTGCCCGAATTGCCTGGCGTGTTTCATCGTCGTCTGCTTCGACAATCAACTTGACCTCAAGCTTGTCTCGCGGATAGTCGAACGCCCGTAGCGCGGCAACGAGCGATGGCAGCACATTGGCTTCGCGATAAAGCGGCACCAATATGGTGTAGAGGGGTAAGTCGCCGTCGCCGATCGAAGCGGGTGCCGAGGGCGCATCGAGTATTTCGGCCGCACCCAACCAAACCAGCACTGTGCGAAACAGGATGTTCGCGAGATAGGCAGCCGCGAGTCCGACTGCTACAACCGCAAGCGTGCTACGCGGCCACATAAGGGCGGCCGCAACGGCGGCGAGACCCAGCAAGAAGAACAATTGCGCCTGGCCTCCTGTGAGCGTGCGATTGGCGCTGAGCGCCGGTTGCGCATCGGTCAGGGCATACACCGCGTCGTGTGAAAGCTTTTCGCGATATTGCGACTCAACGGCATCGAGCAATGCGCTTCGCCCCGCCTTGGCGAACAGGATCGGCTCCTGATAGGCCCGGCGGATATAGTTTAGATGCGATGGCAGCGGCTCGGCGCAAGCGACCACCAGCCTTCCCTTTTCGCGCCGCCAGGGAACGAAAAGGCGGCTGAAATAAGCGTCGATATGGGCGACCTGCGAGAGCGCGGGATCGGGCGGATCGCGCTTTAAATCGACCCAGCGAAAGCCCCTGAAGTCGTGCAGGTTCGTTGCGTCCGCAGCGGGTTGCGCTGCGGACGCAGGACTTATCACATCGCAATCGACGCTGGGCCCCACGCTTATCCCCAGACGTTGTTATGGCATCCCCCGAAGACAGGCATGCGCCTGTCTTATGGACGTCAGCCCCGTGAACCGGTTTGCAGACGGAGCGTTTTCGCCCTCGCCAGCAACCCGGCGAAATTCAATTCGAACGCGAACGCGTCAACAAGCGGGGCGGACGGCCCGCCTCGATCTCCGCCAGATCTTCTGTCAGCGCATCGATCATCATTGACAGGAAATAGCGAACGGCCGGGTTCTTTACCCGTCCGAGTGCTTCGGCAATATGCTCTACGTCCATGTCCTCGTCCTGAGACGATCTGGAAGAACTGTTCTTGCGAGATGGCATGTTCTTTCTCCTCTGGGGATTATGTCAAGTAACCTGTGTAATGCTGCGGATTGCGCTCCATGTCTTCGAGCAACAGCCTGTAGCGTTCAGGCAAATTGTCGGAGGCTGGCGCGATGTCGGTGAATTCGCCGTTCAGCCATTCAATCGGATCGCGACACTCGATCCAGCCGAGATTTGGACGGTGGAGCTGATACCCGATCAGCTTTTGCAACTGCGTCGGCAAGGTGCGCGCAACATCCTGGGGAATGGAGAGCAGCAGCTTTTCCGTAGGCGCAAGCCAGGCCACACGATAGGATAATAGGATTCCGTGGCGTGTTGTCTTCGAACGGTTGGCGCCTCCGCCGTGCAGGGTGCTTCCCAGGAAGATCAGGAGCGATCCCGCGGCCGCCTCGGCGTAAACCGCTTCCCCTGGCTCGGGATATCGCACGCGTGACCATTTATGGCTGCCAGGGATCAGCCGCGTGGCGCCATTTTCCTCTGTGAAGTCGTCGAGCATCCAGATCGCGTTGAGCATCAGCTCGCGGTCGTAAGAGATGGGCCAGATGTCCTCGTCGCGATGTAATATCTGCGCGGGTTCGCCGGGCTCGATGCCGATAGCCTGTGTGAGATTTATCTCATAGCTTTCGCAGGCGCCGCTTGCCTTCAGCACCTTGTCGGCAAGTGCAAGCATGAGCGGGTCGAGCGCGAGCAGCTTTGTCATCGCCGATTTGGCGAACAGCGCGGAGAAGCGTTTTGTCCCGCGCCCGAGAAACATGCCCTCGCCCGTGCGCGCGCGAGTGAACCATGGCCGCAGCTCGGCCTTGAGACATGACAAAACGTGCGCTTGGAGTGCGCCTTCGATGATCAGGAATCCTTCCTCAAGAAGGATCCTGTACGCTTCTTCCGGGTCGATGTTAGCAGGGACACATGGCAGTGGCCTGCTGTTGCGAGTCGTAGCGTCGATCCGAATATCTGAAGTCGCTTTAAAATCCACTGGCCCCCGCCCCTGCCGCGTTCTCACCCTGGGCGGATGTTTTGGTCTTTTAATGTTTGATCCGAGTCCCCTTATCGGGGGGATTGCTCAACCAGCCGTTGACGGCAGCGTGTACTGCAGCTTGTGTGCGAGTACGCGCCTTGAGCTTGGCTTTGCTGCGCTCGAGGTGTTCGTGAACCGTGTGCTGGGAAATGCCGAGGATTTCGGAAATGTCCCAATCCGACTTTCCCTCCGATGCCCATCGCAGGCATTCCGCTTCGCGGAAGGTCAGCGGCGATTGCCCAAATCGCTGATTTGGCTTCTTGAACTTGTGAAGGCCGATGCTCGAATAAAGGACGCCCAGCATATAGAGAGTCTGACGCGCTTGTGGATCGAACATCTTCTCCGGCGACGTCATTCTCACGACGAATAATTCGCGCTGCGGCCCATCGATGGGCACAACGAAAGCATTCAGGGCCCCGGCGTCTGCGGCGCCCAAGCGGACACGCTGTTCCGGCTTTGTCAGCGCATTGAGCGGCATGTCCGACCAAGCGAATGGCGTGGGATTGGTCAACAATCGTTTCAGGCTGGGATCGTCCTGATAGTAGTTCTGCTCCGCATAGCGGCGGTACCAGCGGTCATGCTGGTATCCGAATTTCATTTCCGGAACGATGAAGCTGCGGTTTGGGCCCAGGGCGTGCACAAAGGAGAATTTGTCGAAGCCGAACCGGCCAACCGATTTGCCGAACGCCGCTTGCATCTCCCGCATATTCGCGGCTGCAAAACCGGCCTGCATGAACTCCCAAGCCAACTCCAGTGGTGCAACCACGACGCCCCTCCCAACGTCTCCGAAGTCCGAAAGCTCAAATAAAACGGTATAAACAGAAAGATAGCGCTACACGCTATACTTCCCAATATTCCGGAAGACGAAGAAATACCTGCCCAACGACAATGAAAACCCTAGTTGCAGGGATAAGGTTGCGCAATATACTTACGCATAACCATGGGTTGAGTATTTGCCGGCAACATCGCCTATTTTGCTGCGGGCCTTTTCTTCAGCGGATCTTCCAGCGGCACAGCATTGGCGTCGCTGAAACGGCTCGCCGCCTGTTCGCCGGCTCGAGTAGACGGTTGGGTGATCATGCGACCCAGCGCGACAATATTCGGAATCTCATCGTCGGATAGCTCGCGCATCTTCTGTTTGCGAGCGAAAGCCTTTTCGACGTAGGGCGCAAGTTCTTCCATTTTGCGTTTCCGCTTTTCCGCAGCACGCTCCTTGAATTCCGGCATCACGTCGGCGGCAAACAGTTCCAGCGCTTCGCAAATATGCTCGTGACGGTTCTTGCCGCCCTGCTGGATGAAAGCCACCTGATCGACACCGGCATCGTCGAATTTGCGCAAATGGTTTCGCAAATCGTCCGGCGTGCCGATCCCTCCGGCTCCAGGGTTGATCGGCAGGAAATCGCGCGCCTTTTCGAAGTTCGCCCAAATATCCGTGCGGCCCGGCTTGTGTTCGCCGAAAATGTAATGGTGACCGAGCGCGTATCCGAAAAAGCGGAATCCGTCGAGGCCTCGGCGCCTGGCTTCTTCGGCATCGCGATGAACCGAAAATCCTGTCACCATGGCGATATTCGGATTCACCGCATGGCCGATGGGCACGCATTCTTCCTTGAAAATCCGGTAGTAATCATCGACCCATTGCTTTGCCTCCGTGGGATCCACAAAGGCAAACGTCAATGCGCCAATGCCAAGACGCGCCGCAAGTTTGATCGTTTCACGATTGGAACACGCCACCCATACCGGAGGATGCGGTTTCTGCACCGGCTTCGGAACGACGTTCCGGCAGGGCATATCGAAAAATTGCCCTTTGAATCCGGGATACGGATTCATCACCATCATGTTCAGGCATTGCTCGACTGTCTCACGCCACATCTCGCGCTTCTTTTCCACCGGCACTTTGTAACCGCCGAGCTCGAGCAACGCAGAAGATTCACCGGTTCCGAATTCGACGCGACCGTTTGAGACCAGGTCGAGGGTCGCGATGCGTTCCGCCACGCGTGCCGGGTGATTGTAGCCCGGCGGCATAAGCACGATGCCGTGGCCCAGGCGGATGTTCTTCGTGCGCTGCGAGCACGCCGCGAGGAAAACCTCCGGCGCAGAAGAATGCGAATATTCTTCAAGGAAGTGATGTTCGACTTCCCATGCGTGATCGATGCCGAGCCTGTCGGCAAGCTCTACCTGATCGAGCGCGTCCTGAAACAGTTTGAGTTCGTCACCTTCATGCCATGGCCGCGGTAGCTGATGCTCATAGAAGATGCCGAACTTCATAAGATCATCCTCCGAGAGCAGATGAGAACAATGGCGGCCAACTCTTCACCGATTTCAGCGCCTCGCTTTCCTCTGCCTGCTGGAAACCGTTGCGGATCGCCGCGAAACGCATCTCCACCACGTCCTTGAAGCGCGGATCGGTGAAGATATAGAGCTGATTGTCGCGCACGGCTTCCACCACGCGCGCGCCCACGACATCGGGATCAAGGCCGGTTTCGATGGCTTTTGTGATCATTTCGCGGCGATCGGGATCGAAACTCTCCGGCCCGGCAGTGCCACCGAAACGTGCCTGCTTCGTGCGGGCGCTTTCATGGATGCGCGTGCGCACGAAGCCGGGGCAGAGAACGGACATACCGATATTGCTGCCGGCAAGCTGCATCGCCCAGCCCTCGCTCATCGCCACGACGGCATATTTGGTGGCCGAATAAGGCTCCATGCCGGGGCCGCTGATGAGGCCCGCGATCGATGCCGTGTTGACGAAGTGCCCGCCTTCGCCATGGCTGCGGATCAGCGGGAGGAAGGTTTCGACGCCGTAATAGACGCTCTTGAGATTGACATCGACGATCCAGTCCCAATCGCGTTCCGGAACCTTGCCGATCTCCCCGCCCGCGCCGACGCCTGCATTGTTGCAGACGACATGCACCTTGCCGAAAGCGGAAACCGCCTGAAGAGCAGCGGCGCGCAGATTATTGCGTTCACCGACATCGCAATGCACCGAAACAGCTTTGATCTGTTCGGAGGCGAGCCGTTCCACCGCAACCTTGGCAGGCGCGTCTTCGATATCGGCTATCACCACATTCATACCCTGGCGGCCGAAAGCGCGCGCCATGGCAAGCCCGATGCCGCTCGCCCCGCCCGTGACGAAAGCGGTCTTCCCTTTGAAATCCTTCATTATGCTGCTTTCTCCAATTCGAGTGCATCAAACTGCGCGACCAATGCTTCACCATGCGGGCGCTTGCGCAAACGCTCTGTTACGTTGTCGCGCGATTGGATGCGCGTGAAATCGGCATTGGTGACGGAATGCCATTCGATCATCTGCTCCCAGACCGGATCGATGATGATGTGGCCGGGCACCTGCCTGCCATCTATCGTCTTGATCGTGAAGCTACGCAGTTCGCTGATGACGGTCTGCAAATAGCCCACATGAATGGCTTCGTCCGTGCGGATGCGATTCACCAGTTCTGCGGCATGCTCCGCTGCCGGACGGCGGTCGCGAAAATTGGCGGGATCGCGCATCACTTCGATGCAGAACGAGAAAAAGTTCTCCGCCCGCACCTCGATCATCAGCACGTTCATCAGCAGCAATATCCAATCCTCGTATTCCTTCGGAATTTGCGGCATACGGCGTCCGGTTTCAGGGCGCGCCAGGCTCTCGGGCACGGGTGGGATCGGATAGGCATTCTTGCCGAACAGCGCGTCGCGCACGGCAAACCACATGTCGTCATGTCCGCCGATGCCTTTGGATTTCGTGCCGCCCTCGTCCCAGCCATGCGCTTCGAGCAATCCCTTGTTGAGATGGCCGAGGCAGGTCTCGCTCAAATTCTCGACGACGATGTTCTGGAAGTCGGGCGCGCTTACCGTCGCCAGCAAAGCGCCACGCGCTTCGATAATGCCGGTGATAGTAAGTCCATTCCACAAGGATTCCCCGTCTCCCACATTCAATAGAAATTTCTGCTGCTCGGCGGTGGGATAAGGTCCGCGCTTCAATAGACGCACACTCGCGTCGATCACATCGTGACCGCGTTCCTTCAGCGCCTGTTGCCATGCCTCCACGGCGGGCCAGCGATTCAACGTGCGCGGCGAAACATATACGCCATCGGAATCGAATCCGCCGTGCAAGCGATAGCCTGCTTCCACTTGCGGCTTTGCATAATCGTGATCGGCGATGAGTTCTTCACGGGAATAAAGGCGCTTGGCCATATGGAAGCCCTCCCAGGCAACGCACGCGTTGTACCGCGCATTCGAACTGGAACTGATTTTTTGTCAGCGCAACGCACAAGTCAATCGCTGAGGCCCAAAGTTTTTTAATCTGCCGGACGGGATCAAAGGGGAATCTGTCAGCGTTTTTAGGATCTTGCGACCCTTCCGACAAAGTCTTGCGACAGGGGATGCATAGCCTGATCCGGGGCCGCATCCGCGGTCCCACGCGTAAAAAACGAGGAGTAGTCACTATGAAAACAAGACTTTTGCTGGCCACGGGGGTGACGGCTTTGTTCACGGCAACGGCAGCGTTCGCGTCGACGCCGGGCCTATATGTGTCTGGCGACGCAGGCGTTTCACTTCTACCCGATCTTCACTTCAACAGCGCGGCCACGGGAACTTCGCTCACCAATTATGACGCCGGATACAATTTCGGCGGCGCCGTCGGCTACGACATGGGCAACGGAATGCGGCTGCAGCTCGATTCGCAACATGCGGGTCAGCAACTTTCCGGCGTCGATGGAAGCAATGCATTCGGACATCTTTCTTCGACCACGCTGATGCTAAATGGTCAGATGGATCTCATTCCGAATTCACGACTGACGCCTTATGTCGGCGCCGGTTTGGGCGGCGTGAATTTCGGTGGGCAGGTGGACGGCTACTACGGCCGCGCTTGGAAGCCCGGTTATCTCTTGGAAGCGGGCCTGCGTGACGATATCAGCAATCAGCTCTCTTTATTCGGCGGCTATCGCTTCACCCAGGCGGAATCTGTGAAGATGAGCGATCCATCGCTTCCCGATACGGCTACGCAGCATTTCTCGGATCATGTGATCATGGCTGGCGTGACGTATCATTTGGGACAGCAGTAAGTCCGCCGCCATTTGTTCCCGTCATCGCCCGCTTCGGGCGGCGGTGGCGGGAATAAGCCAAAGTTACGGCTTCAGCGCCCTTACGAGAAATCGCGTCAGATTATCCACGACTTCTTCGCGGTTGCGGCGCGAGGCGGCGCCTTCGCTTCCCGTCTGGTGCAAGGCTCCGACAATCGCCTGCCCGATGATATCGGGATCGTAGTCGGCGGACGCCATTCCGGCGGCAACGGCAGTGCGGATGATCTCAGCCCAGTCCCTGCCCCAGCGCTGCAGGAGCGGTACGGCCTGCGCCCCCTCCGCATCGATCACCGCCTCGTCGGTCATCGCGGCATTCAACACGCCGGGATGTATCTCGGAATATTCGTAAATCGCGTGCAGCATCGTCGCCAGGAATTTCTCAAGCGAGGTGTCGTGCGAAACGCGGCTGCGCAGATAGGCGTCAAGTTCGGAGCGTGCATCCTCCACGAAGGCGAGGAAGCAGGCCCGTTTGTCGGGGAAATGCAGATAGAAGGTGCCGTGGCCAAGGCCCGCTTCGCGCGCGATGTCCTGTGGGCGGGTGGCATGATAGCCGCGCTCGACGAACAACTTGCGCGCCGCCCTCTTCAGCTTGGAGAAACTTTCTGGCTTGCGGCGGGCCCCGCGCTGGTCGTTATCGGCAAGGACCGTGCCGTTGGAAGTGCTCATGTAAAGGACATTCAACCGACCGCTGACGGGATGTCAACGCGCGTATGGCATCCCCAGCAACGTGTGTTTGCACTATAATCCCGGTTGGCGGGGCGCCCGACATCGGAGGATTTCATGCGTAAAGTAGCGATTCTATCGGCTGCGATCAGCCTTTTAACCCTGCCGGTTTTCGCCATGGGTACGGGTGGAGGCGGTTATGGCATGGGCGGGATGAGCAACAGCGACCCCGGCTTTGAGGCCTATTCCCAGGCATTGCGGCTGATCAAACACGAACAGTTTGCCGAAGCGATTCCCTATCTCGACACGGCTCTCCAGGCGCGCCCGCACAGCGCCAATATCCTGAACTACGAAGGCTTCGCCCATCGGATGGTCGGCGACTACACAGCCTCGCTCGATTACTACAACCGCGCGCTAGCCATCGATCCCGATCACAAAGGCGTACACGAGTATCTGGGCGAGCTGTATCTGCAGACAAACCAGTTGGACAAGGCAAAGGCCGAACTCGCGACGCTGAACAAGCTTTGTCCCAGCGGCTGCGAGGAGAAGGACACGCTGACCGCCTCCATCGCCAAATACCAGGCAGCAAACCCCACGGGCGCGCCCGCAACGGCCACTCCGCCGCCCTCCGCGCCGACCATAGTGCAGCCGCCGTCCACCACGACGGGTTAGCCGGCCCTTTCCGCTGCACCGCACAAAGCATTTTTTATTGTCGCGTCGGAGCCGGAGTAATAACTTCGGCTCCAGTGGCGTCACCAATCAACCGGGGGTGTGTCATGCGGCAAGTGTCGGCGTTTGCGATTTCGGTTCTTACACTTCTCTCTCTGACTTCGGCGGCAAGGGCCGGGGCTTTTGACGCGATGGCGCAGAATTCCTGCGAACAGGCGGTCGAGGAAAAGATCAAGGCTTCTCACTCCGATGCGTCGGATATCGCCTATAGCGGCGAGCGGATGAATCAGGCCGAGACCAATACGAGCGTGAAGGGCAAGGGCAACTTCACGGTGGGCGGTAATAAGCAAAGCTTCAGCTACACCTGCAACTACAACATCGTGTCGGGCGATACGTCCGGCGTGAATGTGCAGATGAGTTCTGCCACCGCGTCCAACTGAAGCCTTTCGAGCCTAATCGATCTTCAATGGCGTGAACGTCGCCATGATGTCCCGCGTCGTCATCGCCGGGAATTCGGAGGGCAGCACGAATTCATCCCGCAGCCACGGCATCCGCCTGCGGTCGAAAATGTGCTTGAGGAAATGGATCAGCGCGCGCACGCCGGGCTTGGCTTCGGAGTCGCGGTGATAGCAGAGGAAGACCGGCGTGGAGAGATGCAGCCCCACATCAATGGCCACGAACCTGTCGTCTACCAGCGAGGCGTAGGTCGGAAGCCAGCAAATTCCCAGTCCGTTCCGAACGCATTCGCCCAACACCGTGCTCGAATTCGTATAGAGCAATATGCGCGCATCGCCGGCGTCGGAAGGCAGCCGCGTTTGCCAGGTGCCTTTGTCGATCAAATAGATTGAGTGATCGAGCAAATCGTGATTTGCGAGATCCCGTGGACTTTTGGGCACGCCTTTGCGAGCGAGATAGTCCGGCGAGGCGTAGGGCATGAAATGGAACATCCCCAATTTCACCACCATGGCATTGGGATTGTTCGGCTGCATGTAATGGATCGACAGATCGAAATTCTCGAACTTGTCCTGGCCTGCTTCGAATGCAGTAAACAGCCGCAATTCGACATCGTCGTTAAGCCAGGGCAGGAAGCGCGGAATCCAGAACGTCGCCACGCCGTCCGTCGTCACCATCTTTGCGAGCGCGCGTTCGCGGGACGACGATCTCATATGTTCTATCGCGCGGCCGAACTTTTCCCAGACCTCACGCAATTCCTCGACGAGCCGGATTCCGTCAGGCGTGAGTTCGGCTCCGCTGGTGGACCGTTCGAGAAGCCTGATCCCAACGCTGCGCTCCAGCTTGTCCATCTGCCGGCTGGCCGTCGCCTGGGAAATGCCAAGCGATCGCGCAGCCTTGGTAAGACTTCCGGATCGTAGAACCGCCATCAAAAGCCGAAAATCGTCCCACCCCGGTACCGCCAAATCCGTATGGGGTAATGCATCGTCTGGAGGTTCCTGTCTGTCCATGTCCGCCCCTAGTTTGGAGGCGATAAGACTAGCCAATACCGGGGGACAATTTCATGGGGAAACTTCGCGTGCGTGCATCTCAGGGTTCAGGAGACGACGAAGACATTGAACAGGCCGTGGCAGCGCTCAAGGCCATCGGCAATCCGCTGATGCGCTACTGGCTGGTGCAGCTCATCGACCTGATCGCCCAAACCTGCACCGAGCCGATGCCGGATGAGGCACTCAAGGCGCACCTCATGCAGTTGCCGAGCACAAAAAGGCAGTAGGTTTAAGCCGCCTTTGCCCTGCCGCCTTGCATCGCGCGCCACACGCGTTCCGGCGTGAGCGGCATGTCGACATGCAGCACGCCGATGGCGTCGCATACCGTGCTGACGACGGCTGGCATGGCGCCCACCGTTCCAGCTTCCCCGCAGCCCTTGGCCTGCAGCGCATGTGTCTTGCAGGGGATTTCCTCATAGGCGAAATCGATGTCCGGCACGTCTTCCGCGCGCGGCATCGCATAGTCGGTGAAGCTCGCCGTCAGGCATTGGCCGGTTTCCGGATCATAGACGCAGTTTTCAAGAACGGCCTGCCCCAACCCTTGTGCGACGCCGCCATGCACCTGCCCGGCCACAAGCATGGGGTTGATGACGCGTCCGAAATCGTCGAGCACATGATAGGAGACGATCTTTACCTCGCCGGTATCCGGATCGACTTCTGCCTCACAGACGTGACAGCCATTGGGAAAGGTTGATGCCGCGCCGTTGTAAACGGCATCGCTGTCCAATCCCGTTTCAAAACCCGGAACCTGTTCGCGCTTCAATGTGACAGCGAGTTCGCCAACAGAAATGCTGCGATCCGTACCGGCCACCCGGAAGCGGCCAATGTCTTCCACCACATCGAACGTCACTTCGCTGCTGCCCCCCTGCAGAACCTGCCCCGCGGCCGCCTTGCCCTTCTTGATGACTTCATCCGAGGCCGCGAGCAACGCGCCACCCGCCATGTTGAGCGAACGAGAGCCGCCGGTGCCGCCGCCGTTCACCCATGCGGAGTCGCCCTGTTTGACCGTGATGCTCTCGAAAGGGACGCCAAGTTTTTCGGCGACGAGCTGGGCGTAAGCGGTCTCATGCCCCTGTCCGTTCGATTGCGTGCCGACATAAAGTTCGACGCCGCCATTCTCCGTGAACTTCACTGCCGCCGGTTCGTTGCCCATGGCCGCGGTGATCTCGACATAATAGCCGAAACCGAAGCCGCGCAGTTTCCCGCGCGCGGCGGATTCTTTTTTGCGTTTTTCGAAATCGCCCATGCCCGCCCGCTTTAAGCCCTCTTCGAGCATGTGCGGATAATTGCCAGAGTCGAACGGAATGCCCCACCAGTTCTTGTAAGGCAGTTCCTCCGGCGTCAGCAGATTACGCTTGCGCAATTCGACGCGATCGATGCCCGATTTCGCGGCGGCTGCATCCATCAACCGTTCCATCATGTACGCGGCTTCGGGCCGGCCCGCACCACGATAAGCATTGATGGGCGCGGTGTTGGTGAAATAGCCCTTGATGTTCACGAACAGGTTCGGCACGCGATAGACGCCGCCCAGAATGCGCCCGCCCGCAAGCGTCGGAATGAACGGTGCGAAGAACGTCATATAGCCGCCCATGTTCGCAGTGCCGGTGACACGCACCGCCAGAATCTTTCCGTCCTTGTCGAGCGCGATTTCCGCTTTTGTCCAGGTGTCGCGGCCATGCTGGTCGGTAAGGAAGGCTTCCGTGCGGTCGGACGACCAACGCACCGGGCGTCCCACAATCTTTGCGGCAATCAAAACCAGCGCCTGCTCGGGATAAGCCCCCGCCTTCATGCCGAAGCCGCCCCCGACATCCGGCGTGACGACCCGAACCTTTGTGTTCTCCACGCCCACGATGCGCGCCACGCGATCGCGCAATCCGCCCGCACCCTGCGAGCCGGAATAAAGCACGTAGCTGTCGCTCGCCTTGTCGTAGAGACCGATGGCGTTGCGCGTTTCCATCGAGTTCACGACGATGCGGTTCTGCACCACGTCGATCTCGGCGGTATATGCCGCCTTCGCGAAGGCTTCGTTGGTCTCGGCCTCCTTGCCGCTGATCCAATCGAAGCTCTCATTGTTGGGAGCGACTTCGAAAATGGCCGCCGCTTTCGGCGCGACATCAAGCGTGCCCGCGGCGGGCAATTCGTCGTAATCTACAACGACGAGCTCCGCCGCATCTCGCGCCTGCGCATAGGTTTCGGCGATCACCATCGCGATGGCTTCGCCCACGAAGGTTGTCAGATCTTTGGCAAGCAAAGTCTTGTCGACGGCTTTCGGCATGGATCCGTCGCGGCTTTGCATTGGCGTCATGCTGGGCATCGCCTGCGCACCCGCGGCTTCGATATCGGCTTGCGTCAGGACTGCAACAACGCCGGGCGCCGCCTTTGCTGCCGAGATGTCGATGGATTTTATCTTTGCATGCGCCTGCGGGCTGCGGGTGAAGGCGACGAAGGTTTCGCCATCGAAATGCAGATCATCGGTGTACTGACCATGCCCGGTCACGAACCGGATGTCTTCCGTGCGCCGTACCGATTGGCCGCTGCCGAATTTCATCTGAATCCCCGCGAACCTAATGCTTGTAGCTCTGGTCCATCCGGTCGAGCTTGCGCAACAAGGCGGGCCACGCAAGACCGCTGATCATGCCTTCGAAGGCCATCATGCCCTGCATCGCGGTTTTTTCGGGCACGCCCTGATTGGCACGGTTCCACTTCACACCGCCCGCGAGAGCGCGCACCTGCATTGAGCAGGCGCGTTCCAGATAGTAGATGCGCAGGAACGCATCGGCGCAGGTGCGGCCGACCGAAAGAGTGCCGTGGTTGCGCAGCATCATAATGTGCTTGTCGCCGATATCCTTCACCAGGCGTTCGCGCTCGTCGAGATCGAGTGCGATACCTTCATAGTCGTGATAGGCCAGATCGCCTGTCACCATCATCGCGTGCTGATCGAGCGGCAGCAGCCCGTCCTCCTGCGCCGATACGGCAATTCCGTCCGTCGTATGCAGGTGGATGACACAGTGCGCGTCATCGCGATTCATGTGGATCGCGGAATGGATTGTGAAGCCCGCCGGGTTCACCGGATAGGGCGACTCCGTCACCTTGTTGCCGTCCACGTCGATCTTCACGAGGCTAGATGCAGTGATCTCCTCGAACAACATGCCGTATGGATTGATCAGGAAGTGATGCTCCGGCCCCGGAACGCGCGCTGAGATATGCGTGAAGATCATGTCGTCCCAACCGTAATGGGCCACCAACCGATAGGTTGCGGCGAGGTCGACGCGCGCCTGCCATTCCTCCGGGCTCACCTGTCCTTCGAGGGAATGCAGAGCGGAATGATTCGGCGGCTTTCTTAAAGTCATATCGAGCGCGTTCATGGCACGTTCCTTCAGGGACAGACGGTTCGAGAGTGTCCCCGCCCGCCCCCGGCCTGTCAAACCACGGTGCGGATGCGGGAGACGGCTCTTGTCCAGCCGTCGTAAAGCGAGTCGCGGGTTGTTGCCGAAAAAGTAGGCTCGAACCGGCGATCCAACACCCACGCCGCGGCGATCTGCCCAAAATCCTCGAACAATCCGGCCCCCAGGCCAGCCAGATAGGCCGCCCCCAGCGCCGTGGTCTCGGTGAGTTGAGGACGTTCGACAGGAAGCCCCGTCAGGTCCGCCAGGCGTTGACAGAACCAGTCGTTCTTGACCATGCCCCCATCTACCTTAAGCGCTGATGGTGCTCCCAACCCAGCCGCCTTCATATCGCGCGCCATGGCGTCGAGCAGGTCGCGGGTCTGGTAGCAGACGGCATCGAGCGCGGCGCGCGCAATCTCGGCCGCGCCGGCGTCGCGCGTCAGACCGACGATGGCACCACGCGCATCGGGATCCCAATAGGGAGCGCCAAGTCCGGTGAACGCAGGCACGAAATAGAGCCCGTCTGCCGTCTTCGCCGTGCGAGCCAGGGCTTCGATCTCGGCTGCGGTGCGGATGACCCCGACCGCATCGCGGAGCCATTGCACGACCGCACCAGCGATGAAGATGCTGCCTTCGATCGCATATGCCGTCTGCCCCTTCGCGCGATAACCGGCCGTGGAAATGAGCCTGTTCCGCGAGGGTGTGGCCACGGCGCCGGTATTCACCAATGCAAAACACCCCGTCCCGTAAGTCGACTTCACGTCGCCCGGATTGAAACAGGTCTGCCCGAACAGCGCCGCCTGCTGATCGCCCGCCACACCAAGAACGCGGATCGGCGCGCCAAAAAAATCCGTCGTGCCGAAATCGCCGGAGCTGTCGCGCACCTCCGGCAAAAGGCCGCGCGGCACGTTGAACAGCGCAAGCATGTCGTCATCCCATGCCAGCGATTTCAAATTGAAGAGCATCGTGCGCGACGCATTGGTCACATCGGTCGCATGCACCTTGCCGCCCGTCAGTTGGTAGATCAGCCACGCATCGACCGTGCCGAACGCAATCTCGCCGCGCGCGCCTTTCTCTCGCGATCCGGGAATGTGATCGAGCAGCCATTCGAGCTTGGTCGCGGAAAAATAGGGATCGAGCAGCAATCCCGTTCGCGCCGAAACTTTTTCTTCTTGCCCTTGCGCCTTCAACGCGCGGCAACGATCCGAGGTGCGCCGGTCCTGCCAGACGATGGCATTGTAAAGCGGCTCGCCCGTGCGCCTGTCCCATACCACGGTCGTCTCGCGTTGGTTGGTGATACCGATGGCGGCCACATCTTTCGCGGCAATGCCCTTCAATACCTCGCGGCAACAGGTGAGTGTCGTCTGCCATATCTCCGCAGCGTCATGCTCCACCCAGCCATTGTCGGGATAGATCTGCCGTATCTCGATGGCGCGCGATGCCACGGGCTGCGCATCGGAATCGAACAGGATGGCGCGGCTGGAGGTGGTTCCCTGGTCGATGGCGAGGATGTATGGCGGTTTCATCGGAGATTCGCGCGGAGAAACTCCAACCATGCTAACACGCCATCGCGATCTTCATTAGATTGCCGGTGCCGGGGCATTGAGGGGCAGGCTTTGAGCGAGGGAGAATCGCGGGGACATACACATCCCGCCGTCTTTTTTTTCCTGTTCCTGCCATTCGGGGCGATCCCCGGCTACGTCACGGTGACACTGGCCTATTTGCTGGCCCAGGCGGGCATGAACATAGAAGCCGTCGCCGGGCTAACTGCGCTCGCCGTACTGCCGCACACCTGGAAAGTGCTGTGGGCACCGATTGTCGACACCACTCTCTCCGCCCGCCGCTGGTATATGATCTCGGCCGCCGCATCCGCAGCCTGCCTCGCCGTCTTGGCGACGATGCCAGTGCACACTCGATCGTCCGGATTGTTGGAGGCCCTTATCCTCGCGGCGTCGATCGCAGGCACATTCATCGGCATGGCGACCGAACGGCTGATGGCCCACACCGTGGCGAACGACCACAAAGGCCGAGCGAGCGGATGGGCGCAAGCCGGCAATGTCGCGGGCACCAGCATCGGTGGCGGCGCAGTGTTGTGGCTCGCCGCACACTATGCGGTCTGGAGCGCCGGTGTTGTCTTGGCGGCGGCAAGCCTTCTGTGCTGTGCGGCACTCCTTTTCGTCGCCAAGCCGCGAGTGGAAGAGCACGTTGGCTTCGCGCGGCAAAACATCGCCGAACTCGGACGGGATGTCTGGTCCGTTGCGCGGTCGCGCGCGGGCGTGCTCACGCTCTTGCTTCTCGTCCTGCCCATCGGATCCGGCGGCGCGCCGCAACTCGTCGCCGCTATCGCCGGCGACTGGAAAGCGGATGCCGACACGGTCGCGCTGGCGCGGGGCGTGTTGGGAGGTGTGCTCGCGCTCGCCGGGAGTCTGCTGGGCGGCTATCTGAGCGACTGGATCGACCGGCGCCTCGCATTTCTCGTCTACGGCATGGGGCTTGCCGCCTGCGCCATGGCAATGGCACTCGCCCCGCACACCTCCGGCAACTTCTCGTTGTTTGTTTGTGCCTATTCTTTCATCAATGGTTTTGTCTTCGCCGGATTTTCTGCGCTCGTGCTGGACACCATCGGCACAGGAGCCGCCGCCACAAAGTTCAATCTCATGGCCTCGCTCGCCAACCTGCCCGCTTTCTATATGACGAAACTCGACGGCTGGGTTCAGCCGCGCTGGGGATCCGATGCCATCCTCTTCACCGATGCCGCACTGGCGGTGACCGGCGCCGGTCTATTTCTTCTGGTCGCAACTCTGGCCGGCCGCGGAAATACGCAACTCCAACGGTAACCATATCCCCAGCCGGAACTGAAGAAATTGAGGGAGCTTGCGCGTTGCGCGGTGCAAACGTACTTAAAATACGCTATGCTTGGCCGGTCGGTGGGGAAATTGCGTGGTGTCCCGAAATAGCGTGCCAGCCGATACGCTGGAATTGATCTACGACGCGGCTCTTGAGCCTGCCTTGTGGCAAAAGGTATTGCACGACGTCGCGCAGAAAACGGGCGGCGAAAAGGGTGCATTGATCCTTCAGAACCAGTTCACCGGACAGGGCGATGCGGTGCTCGCCAATATCGATCCAGCGGCCATCGAAGAGTTCTTCGGATATTTCGCCACACGCAATCCGATGCAGCAGAACAATCTCAAGGCTTTCCAGAAGAATTCGCCACCGCAGCTTGGCGTGTTCACCGATCAGGAAGTGATGGCGCGCAGCGAGTTGGCGCGTACCGAATACTACAACGACTTCATGCGCCGTTTCGGTATGGAGTCGACTCTGATGATCGGCTTGGCGTTCGACGGTACGGATGGCACATCCATCGCGATTACGCGGCCGCCTTCACGGGAGGATTTCGGACAGAGCGAAATCGAACTCGCCGGGGCTTTGCAGCGCCATTTTATCCGGGCCCTGAAAATCGGCGAAAAACTGAATTCCGCCCAGCTAGTCGGCAATGCATTGGGTGACGTTCTGCAGAAGTCCGGACACGGTATTTTCCTCACGGATGCCAAAGGGCGAATCCGCTACGCCAACGAGACGGCCAACGAGATCGTGGCGAGGAATGACGGACTTTCCGGCAAAGACAGCATGCTCGCCGCTACCAGCCGCGCTCATGCGAAGCAACTGGAAGCGATCCTCGCAGCCGCCGCGGCACCGGAACGGGCACAGCGCACCGGCGGTTCGATGTTGTTGCCAAGGCTTTCGCGCCAACACCCGCTCTCGGTGATCGCGGTGCCGCTCAACGCAGAAATGGGAGCACCGTTCCACAACGGACCGCTCGCGCTCGTTTGCGTGGTCGATCCGGACCGCGACGCAACCCTGCCGCAACAGCATTTGATCCGCGATCTGTTCGACTTCACGCCGGCCGAGACCAGGGTTGCGATGGAATTGCTCGCCGCAGAAGAACCCAAGGCAATCGCGCAGCACCTGAACCTCAGTGTGAACACCGTTCGCGTCCATATGGCGTCGATCTTCCGCAAGACACACACCAGCCGTCAGGCCGAATTGGTGCGCCTCCTGATGCAGATGACTGCCGTCAATCTGGGCTAAGCGCGTTCTTTGCTGGCGTGGTGAAAAGAGCGTTTCCACGATTTTTTAGGAAGCCCGGCGCAACGGCTTGGGACTATCGCTCTGTCATATCCCACCACTAGCATAACCCGATCACACACAAAAATTGCGCGCGGTTGAATTCGCCTCTGCCTGGCGCAAACATCCTGCCTGTTTCACGTTTTGCGGGAATCGAGCCGTTCCGAGCGGAACAAGTTTAACACGCTGTTAACGCTAAGGCGCCTAAATTTGGGACGGTTCGCATAAGGGGCGGCCAAGAGGGGCATTGTTGGGACCGTGGGTTTAACCGCGCGTGACATGAGCGATATGGGGAGGCTGGCGCAGCTCGCCGCCAACCCGCAAGGCACCAGCCGGGAAGAAATCTTCCTCGCCGTCGCCTCGCTTTATCGCGTCCAAGGTACGCATCTGACGACGCGCGAACGCGAATTGATGCGCGATATCCTCGAGCGCCTTGCCGAAAACGTCGAAATGACGATCCGCATTGCGCTCGCCGAACGGTTGGCCGACGACATCACGGCGCCCCACGATCTTATCCTTCTCCTTGCCGACGATCGCATCGAAGTCGCGCGCCCGCTGATTTTGAGAAGCGCACTGCTGTCCGATGCGGACATGCTCAATCTCATCGCGGAAGCCAGCATCGCCCATCAGGAAGCGGTGGCGCAGCGTCCCAATATCGGCGAGCGCGTGACGGATGCACTTTCCAGATCCAATGCCGAGTCCGTCCTCGTCGCGCTGGTGAACAACGCCACCGCGCGCATCGCCTCGCACACCTACGAAACGCTGGTGGAAAAATCGCGGCAGTTCGCCAGCATGCAGGCACCGCTCGTCCACCGTAACGACCTGCCGCCGATCCTTGCGACCCGCATGGTCGCCTGGGTATCGGATACACTGAAGGCCCATATCGCAAGAAATTTCGACGTGCCGGCTGCAAGAGTGGCCGAAGCGCTGGATGACGTCGATAACGCGTTGAACAGCGCTCCCCAACCCCCGCGCATCACGCCGGCCGAGGGCGCGCAGAAGCTGATCGACAAGCTCTCCGGCGCGGGCCAGCTCAAGGCGGGCTTCCTGCTACGCGTCCTTCATCAGGGACAGGCCGATCTTTTCGATCTAGCCTTCGCCCGACTGCTGGGCTTGGATCTCAACAACGCCCGCAAGGCCCTCTATGACGGGGGGCCCTCCAATGTAGCGCTCGCCTGCCGTGCCGTTGGGATCGATCGTTCCGTCTTCCCCACGGTGTTCAACCTTTCCCGCGCCGCCCGCGGCTTGCACGCTACCCTGTCCCATGATCAGCGCGCCGAAGTGGACGGCGTTTTTGCCAAATATAACAAGGAAGCCGCCCTGAAGCGGCTGCATGCCCTGGCCTGATGAAACAGGCGGTTCCGCCTGCTACATAGGCGGGATGATCGACCCCTTCGGCCGGAACATCTCTTATCTGCGCGTCTCGGTGACGGATCGCTGCGATTTCCGCTGTGTCTACTGCATGGCGGAACAAATGACCTTCCTGCCGAAAGCCGAGATTCTGACCCTAGAGGAATTGGACCGGCTATGCGGCACCTTCATCGCCAAGGGCGTGGAAAAACTCCGGATCACGGGCGGTGAGCCGCTGGTGCGGCGCGATGTGATGCGCCTGTTCGATAGCCTCGGAGCGCGGCTGGGTCAGGGGCTCAAGGAACTCACGCTCACCACCAATGGCAGCCAACTTGCCAGATTCGCGGAGCCGCTGGCGCGGGCCGGTGTGAAGCGCGTGAACGTGTCGCTCGACACACTCGATCCCAGGAAATTCCGCGAGATCACGCGCTGGGGCGATCTCTCAAAAGTCCTGTCCGGCATCGACGCGGCCCAGGCGGCGGGTCTTTCCGTGAAGATCAACACCGTCGCACTGAGAGGCGTGAACGATGCCGAAATTCCTTCGATGCTCGAATGGGCGCATGGCCGCGGCATGGACATGACGCTGATCGAGGTGATGCCAATGGGGGAGATCGACGGCGATCGTGTCGAACAGTATATGCCTTTATCCGTTCTGCGTGCGCAACTCGAACGACGTTTTACCTTCGAAGTCAGCGCCTATCGCACGGGAGGACCTGCACGTTATGTAAGCGTGCGCGAAACCGGCGGACGACTGGGCTTCATCGCGCCGTTGACCCACAATTTCTGCGAAAGCTGCAACCGTGTACGGCTCACCTGTACCGGCACACTCTATATGTGCCTCGGCCAGCAGGACGCCGCCGATTTGCGCAAGCCGTTGCGCGCGTCTTCCGATAACGCGACTCTGAACGCCGCCATTGACGAAGCGATCATGCGCAAGCCAAAGGGTCACGACTTCATCATCGACAGGCGGCACGGCAGCCCTTCGGTTCCGCGCGTCATGTCGCTTACGGGGGGCTAAGCTGGCACACTCACTTCATTTCGTTGCATCCGATGTAGCTGAGGCACAGAACGCACTGCAGGCGCTTCGAAAGCGCTATTCCGACGCGGGCCGCGACAAGGCCGATGTCATCGTCGCGCTCGGCGGCGACGGCTTCATGCTGCAAACGCTTCACGCCTTCCGCGATCTGGGCAAGCCGGTTTACGGAATGAATCTCGGCTCTGTCGGATTCCTGATGAACGAATATCACGAGGAAAATCTTGAACAGCGCCTGAGCGCCGCCGAAAGCGCCGAGCTGCATCCCCTGCGTATGATTGCCCATACCAAGGATCATGTGCGCGAGGCGCTTGCGTTCAACGAGGTCTCGTTGCTGCGACAGACGCGGCAGGCCGCAAAATTACGCATCGTGGTCGACGACAAGGTGCGCATCGAAGAACTCATCTGTGACGGCGCGCTGGTTTCGACGCCTGCGGGCTCCACGGCCTACAACCTTTCCGCGCACGGCCCCATTCTGCCCATTGATGCGGCTCTTCTGGCCCTCACGCCCATCAGCGCCTTTCGGCCCCGCAGATGGCGCGGCGCGCTTCTTCCCCGCCGGGCGCGGACACGTTTCGAAGTCCTGGAAGCGGCCAAAAGACCGGTCAGCGCAGTGGCCGACGACCTGGAAGTCCGGGATGTGACTATCGTGGAAGTTGCGGAAGACCGGTCTGTTTCCGTCACATTGCTGTTCGACGAAGGACGAAGCCTGGACGAACGCATTCTGGCCGAACAATTCGCCGATTAGTTACTTCGCATTAAGCAGGTTCCGCTAACTTTTGCGAAAGGGTGTGGGGGTCCGCGCCCGTTTTGGGCGTTGCATGAGCGGCTACCGATTCGACCGTTTGAGACTTCTCGTCGTGGACGACAATGTGCACATGCGCAAACTCGTCGTGACGATCCTGCAAGCGTTTGGTGCGGCGCAGATTTACGAGTCGGCTGACGCGCAGAATGCTTGGGCGATCGCGCGCGAAACCAATCCGGACGTGATCTTCGTGGACTGGATGCTGGAGGGCATGAACGGCTTGGAGCTCGTGCGCTTGATCCGCACGTCACCCGTTAGTGCCAATCCGTTCGTGCCCATCGTCATGCTCACGGGCTATACCCAACTCGATCATGTGCTTCAGGCCCGCGATGCAGGCGTCAACGAATTCCTTGCCAAACCGGTTTCGGTAAAGGCCATCTTCTCGCGCCTGCTCTCGGTGATCGAGCATCCGCGCCCTTATGTCCGCACCACGAACTATTTCGGCCCCTGCCGCAGGCGGCGTGTGCGCGAAGAATATACGGGCCCCGAACGCCGCACCAACGAAAACACAACCTTTGTCGACGCGAACGAACAGAAAATGAGCGCATGAGGACAGGGCCATGAGCAAGAAACATCCCATCGAAATCTTCATGCCGCCCAACATCCTGAAGGCAAAAGTCGGCGGCACGGTCGCCGGTATCGACGTGGCAGCGCTGCGTCGCGCTGAAGCCGCTGTGGAAACGCTGAAGTCGGATTTCCAGAATTGGATCGGCGACGACGTGGAGAAACTTGCGGCGGCGCGCGATGCGTTCGCAAAGGATCACAGCGAATTGTCCCGCGAATCGCTGTTCCGTTGTAGCCACGATCTTAAAGGCCAGGGCCAGACCTTCGGCTTCCCTTTCGTGGCGCGTGTGGCGGCATCCCTTTGCCGCCTGCTGGAAGGCGTGCAGGTGCAGAATATTCCGGTGAGCCTGCTGGATGCCCATGTCGATGCGATCCGCGTCTGCATGCGCGACCAGATCAAGGGCGACAGCGATCAGGTCGCAACGATGCTTGCCAAGGAACTCGACGCAAGGGTGACCGAATTGCTGTCGCCGGCCGCAGCGGCGAGATAAGATTTCAAAGCCGATATTCCATTGGCCTTTCCGCGCCGCCAGTCCAAAATAGCGGCATGACCCCCAAGCCTTACGACGCAGTTATCATCGGCGGCGGCCACAACGGGCTGGTGTGCGCTTTCTATCTCGCACGCGCAGGAATGAAGGTGCGGGTGCTGGAGCGCCGCCATATCGTTGGCGGCGCGGCCGTGACGGAAGAGTTTCATCCGGGCTTCCGCAATTCGGTGGCGAGCTACACCGTCAGCCTGCTCAATCCCAAGATCATCGCCGATATGAAGCTTGCCGAACATGGCTTGCGCGTTGTCGAACGACCCATCTCCAATTTTCTGCCGCAGGAAGACGGCCGCTATCTGAAACTCGGTGGCGGATTGGAGCGCACGCAAGCGGAATTCCGCAAATTTTCAGAACACGATGCCGACGTTCTGCCGAACTATTATGAAACGCTCGAAGCCGTCGCCGACGTCCTGCGCGATCTCGCGCTCAAGTCGCCGCCCAATCTGGGCGACGGCCTGCCCTCCTTGATTGCGGCGGCCAGGCAAGGCCGAAAGTTCGCAACCCTCAGCCTGGAACGTCAGCGCGACGTGCTCGATCTTTTCGCCAAAAGCGCACGAAGTTTCCTCGATAGTTGGTTCGAAAGCGAAGCCGTCAAAGCCGCGTTCGGTTTCGATTCCGTGGTGGGAAATTACGCAAGTCCCGATACACCAGGCTCGGCTTATGTTTTGCTGCATCACGTTTTCGGCGAAGTGAACGGCAAAAAAGGCGCATGGGGCCACGCCATAGGCGGTATGGGCGCGATCACCCAGGCGATGCGCGAAGCATGTGAGGAACTAGGCGTCGAAATCAGCGTGGACGCACCTGTCGCGCAAGTGTTGGTGGAGGATGGCCGGGCCATCGGCGTCCGTCTGGAAGCCGGCGAAGAGATTTTGGGAGACGCCATCGTTTCGAATGTCGGACCCAAACTGCTTTATGAGCGATTGATCGCCGCCGGCGATCTCGATCCAGAATTCCGCCGCCGGATGCGCGGCTATCGCGTCGGCTCGGGCACGTTCCGCATGAACGTCGCGCTCTCGGAATTGCCCCGTTTCACCTGCCTGCCCGAGCCCGGCGAGCATCTGCAAAGCGGCATCATCCTAGCGCCCACGCTGGACTACATGGACCGGGCCTATACCGATGCCAAACAATTCGGCATGTCGAAGAAGCCCATTGTGGAGATGCTCATCCCTTCGACGGTGGACGACAGCCTCGCACCGCCCGGCAAGCATGTGGCCAGTCTGTTCTGCCAGCAATTCGCTCCCGAACTCCCCAACGGACGAAGCTGGGACGACGAGCGCGAAAGCGCCGCCGATCTCATCGTCGGAACGGTCAACGCTTACGCGCCCAATTTCGAATCGTCTGTGATTGCGCGGCAGATTCTTTCGCCGCTCGATCTCGAGCGGGAATTCGGGCTCATCGGCGGCGACATCATGCACGGGGCCATGACGCTGGATCAGCTCTGGTCGGCACGTCCTGTGTTGGGCCACGGTGCCTATCGCGGGCCGCTCAAGGGACTCTACATGTGCGGAGCCGGCGCGCATCCGGGTGGCGGCGTAACCGGCGCTCCGGGTCACAATGCGGCGCGCGAGATCCTTGCAGACCGCTCGCTTTTCCGGCGGCTGTTCTCGGCCGCCTGACTACATATCGTCTTTCAGCAACGCCGAAGTTTGGGTGTAACCCGCATCGTCGCGGATCCGTAGCACCATTCCGTCCGGCCCAGGCTCCGTCCATGGCAATACAGGAACCGGCGGCGTGGCACGCGCTCTGGCGATCGCCTCGGCAACAGTTCGCGATTCCGCGAGTTTCATCAAATTGAGCTTGGTCGGAAAGATCACGGTCCATTTCTTGCGATCTGCAATAGCGTCCTGCGGCCTGATCCAGATCGAATCCACCGACTCCCGCCCGTCATGCTTGCCCAGATGGCCTTCCGGCACCGCGGCCAGAAAGAAATGCGTATCGAACCTCTTCGGCATCATCTCTGGCGTGATCCAATGCGCGAACCGCGCGAGCTTGTCGCAAGCGAGCCGGAGCTTTTCCTTTTGCAACATCGTTGCAAGCTCGACCTCGCGCTTGTCCAACGGCGCGCGATAATGTTGCAACGTGTCGAGGCGTTCGGCGGAAACGAAATCCGTGCTGCCCTCTTCCCGCGCCAAAAGGATGCCGGATTCCTCGAACACCTCGCGGATGGCGGCGGCGCCCAGAGCGCGCATTTCGGTGCTCCAGTCGGACACGCCGTCGGTCAGGTTTTCGAGGGCAGCATGTGAATCGCCTTCGAACACCTTCCCGCCCGGAAACACCAGCGCACCCGACGCGAAATCGATCTGGTGATGCCGCTTGACCATGAACACTTCGAGCCCGTCCGGCCCATCGCGCAGCAGCAAAATCGTGGCGGCAGGAACGGCCGGAGCAACTTTTTTGGTTTCGGACATGATTCCCTCAGAGATAGCTTTGGAAAAAGACTAGCGAGGTAAAGCGCAGGCCGCCACGCTCAAACCCATCACGCCCGCCAGAACGATGAAAAAGCCGCCAGCTCCCAATGCGGTGATCGCCGATCCCACCGCTAGCGGCCCCAGGATGGAACCAAGGCCGAACAGAAGAACAAGGCCGGCCGCCGCTGCCACCCGCGTTTGCGGCGCAACATGATCGTTGGTGTGTGCTGCTCCGAGCCCATAAAGCGGCAATATCAACGCACCGATCAGCGCGAACGGCACATATTGATAGATGTGAGGCATCGCGTGGAAATGGAGTCCCAGCAGCGAGGCCACGACGCCGCCGAGCGACATGAGAAGGATTGTGGCGCGCCGTCCAATAGCGTCGGACAACCAGCCGAGCGGAAACTGCATCAAAGCGCCGCCGACCATTGCGACACCCATATAAAGACTGATCTCCGAAATCGAAAAGCCCGCACGCTGCGCGTAAACAGGACCGAATGTGAAAACGACGGCCCATGACACTCCCGATAGTACTGTCGCTGCCGCTCCCATCGGCGAAAGCCGCGTCAACGCAAAGATGCTGAACGGCACCGGCGGCGCTTTCGCCGGCGCCTTTCCCTTTGCGAACCATATGGGGATCGTACCCGCCACGAAGATTGCAGCGGAAACTCCAAACAATGTCAGTGCACGCGGATTTCCCGCATTGAGGAGAGCCTGCGCCAATGTCAGTCCCACCATCTGCGACACGAGATAGAGACTGAACACCCTGCCCCGCACGCGGTTTTCGGCGCGCTCGTTGATCCAGCTTTCGTAACCGATGAAGACGAGCGCCAGTGCAAAACCGGACGCGATACGCAATGCCGACCAGGCCACGATCGTGACTTCCAGACCGTGAAGAAAAATAACGACCGCGCCGATCAGTGTGAACACGATGATCGGCGCGATGTGGCCGAACCGCGCGACAATGGAATGGCTGGCCAGGGGTCCCGCGGAATAGCCGATATAGTAACATGCCATGATGACGCCGAGCGCCCAAGCCGGAAACGCTTCCAGCCCTGCGCGCACACCAAGCAAATCGGTCTGCAGCCCATTGGCGGTCTGCACCAGCCCGGCTGCGACGATCACCAGCCAGACACTCCGGAGTGCGGTTCGCATGCGTCGAATAGAGCAGATTCTTACGAGGAAGTGTCTTGCCTGCTCGTGTATAGCGTGGCTGTTGGCGGGCCGTCGTCGGATGGACTTTATGGGTTGGACCCCTAGAATCCGCCGGAATCAGGAGACATGCGTATGGCGTTCGAAGGGCTGATGAAGGGCAAGCGCGGGCTGGTGATGGGGGTCGCCAATGACCGTTCCATCGCCTGGGGAATCGCGCAGCAATTGCACCAGGCGGGGGCCGAGCTTGCCTTCACCTATCAGGGAGATGCGTTTCGCAAACGCGTCGTTCCATTGGTGGAACCGTTGAAGCCCGCCGCCGTGCTCGATTGCGATGTCACCAATCAGGGCTCCCTGGACGCCGTTTTCGAAGAACTGCAAACGAAATGGAGTTCTCTCGATTTTTTAATTCACGCCATCGCGTTTTCCGACAAGGAACAATTAAAGGGCCGCTACGTTGACACCACGCCCGACAATTTCGCGATGACCATGAATATTTCCTGCTTTTCGTTCACCGCGTGCGCCCAACGCGCCGAAAAGATGATGACGAACGGCGGCAGCATGGTGACGCTCACCTATTATGGTGCCGAAAAAGTCATGCCCCATTACAACGTGATGGGCGTGGCCAAGGCAGCGTTGGAGGCAAGCGTCCGCTACATGGCCGAAGACCTCGGCAAGAAGCAGATCCGGGTCAATTCGATTTCGGCGGGCCCGATCAAGACGTTGGCCGCCAGTGGCATCGGCGATTTTCGCTACATCCTCAAATGGAACGAATACAACTCGCCTCTCCGGCGCACGGTGACCACCGAAGAAGTGGGCAATGCAGCTCTGTTCCTGGTCTCCGATCTGGGCAAGGCCGTCACCGGCGAATGCCTGCATGTCGATGCGGGCTATCACATTGTCGGCATGAAGGCCGAAGACGCGCCGGATATCGCGGTCGCGAAATCCGATGGCGCTTAGGCTGCCAGCGGGGGTCGAGCTTTATTTCTCACGGCATGGCGAAACCGAAGCGAATGTCGAACATCGCTTCTCCGGCAAGATCGACACGCCGCTGACGCCGGACGGGTATGAACAGGCGCAGCGTATTGGCGAGATACTTCTCGAAGAGCTGGGGCCGCAGCCCAAACTCCATTTTGTCTCCAGCCCGCTTCATCGCGCACGCACGACCATGGAAATCATTCGCGGAGTCCTCGAACTGCCGCGCGAAGGCTATGCCATCGACGAACGCATCACCGAAATCGACCTCGGCGATTGGGACGAACTGACGGATGCCGAAGCGCGCGCTCGCGATCCGGCAGCGTTCGATGCCCGCATGGCCGACAAGTGGAATGTCCACGTCCCCGGGGGCGGCGAGAATTACAAAGAAGTCGCCGCCCGTGCCCAAAGCTGGATCGCCGATTTGCGCGCGGACACTTTCGCGGTCAGCCACGGGGCTTTTACCCGCATCCTGCGGGGGCTTTTCGCGGGGCTGGACTGGAAGGCCATGTCCAATCTGGATGAGCCGCAGGGCTGCGTCTTCCGGGTCGTGGACGATCAGGTCTCGCGGCTGGACGTGGCAACAAAACGCCCGTAGAAGCGGGCCATGTCGCACAATACTTTCGGCCACCTCTTCCGCGTGACGACCTTTGGCGAGAGCCACGGGCCTGCCATCGGCTGCGTGGTGGATGGCTGTCCGCCCGGCATTCCGTTGACCGAAGCCGACATCCAGCGCGACCTCGACCGGCGCCGTCCCGGCACCTCGAAATTCGTCACCCAGCGGCAGGAGCCCGACCGGGTGCGCATCCTCTCCGGCGTCTTTCAGGACGAGCGGATGAAACAACAGGTGACGACCGGCACGCCCATCGCGCTGCTGATCGAAAACGTCGATGCGCGCTCGAAGGATTACACCGACATCCGGGACAAATTTCGCCCCGGCCATGCCGACTTCACCTATCTTGCCAAGTACGGCGTGCGCGACTATCGCGGCGGCGGACGGCAGAGCGCGCGCGAAACGGCAAGCCGGGTGGCGGCGGGCGCGATTGCGCGCAAGGTTCTCGACCAGCTCTACAAAAAAGTGACGGTGCGCGGTGCCCTGATCCAGATCGGTACGCAGAAGATCTCGCGTTCGAAATGGGATTGGAAAGAGGTCGCAAAGAACCCATTCTTCTGCCCCGATCCTTCAGCCGTTGATCCGTGGACGGATTATCTGGAGAAGCTGCGGAAAAAAGGCTCGTCCTGCGGCGCGATCATCGAAGTGGTAGCCGACGGCATTCCCGCCGGATTAGGCGCGCCGATCTACGGCAAGCTCGATGCCGAAATCGCGGGCGCGCTGATGAGCATCAACGCCGTCAAAGGTGTCGAAATCGGCGATGGCATGGCCGCAGCCGCCCTCACCGGCGAAGAAAACGCCGACGAAATGCGCAAAGGCAAGAACGGGCCGAAATTCCTCTCCAACCACGGAGGCGGTGTGATGGGCGGCATCTCGACCGGCCAGCAGATCGTGGCACGTTTTGCCGTGAAACCCACGTCCTCGATCCTGAACCCGCGTAAAACCGTGGACGTGGGGGGGCGTGAAACGGAGATTTTCACCAAAGGCCGCCACGATCCGTGTGTTGGTATTCGTGCCGTGCCCGTTGGCGAAGCGATGTTGGCGTGCGTACTCGCCGACCAGGCGTTGAGACATCGCGCACAAAACGGTTAGGCGTCCAATCCGCACGGCGATTTGTACGACACTCGCGTATTACGACGCGTGTAGAGTGATGTACTACAAAATGTGTTGTGTGCAATTACATGCGGGTCGATTTACTGGATGAAAATGCCGGAAATGCGTGCGTGGCACACAAGTTGCTGCTGTTCGCGCAAAGAACTCGGTCCGGAGCACGGAAATGTTCAAGTCTTGGAGTTTGGCGGCGATTTCGATTGCGGCGTTAACGATCGGAATCACCCCCGGTTTGGCGAAACAGATAGACGGCTCTCTGGATTTGACCGGGACCCTAAAGCTGCAGGGCAGTTGGGCAACTCCAACCGGCCTAACCTTCGTCAACAACAAATTTCAGGTACCGCTCGGCGATCCGGGCGTCGGGGACCTTTCGTTTATTCCCGATCTGACGATTGGAAACATCCAGAACCTTAATCTGTCCGCGTTCGTACCCATTACGAATTTCTACAACATCACCTATGCCGGAAAGACGTTGCAGTTCGATTTGGATACGATCGACTCTCTGACCACCTCGCTCGGCACGGTCGGGAATTCGCTAACGCTCACCGGCTCCGGCTACTTCGACCTCACTGGCTACGATCGGACGCCCGCGGAATTTTCATTGACGACCCAATGCCTGAAGTTTCGCAATGGCTGCGCCCTTACCGCCAAGCTTTCGTTCTCTGCCACCACTACCGCAGAACCTGCCCCGACGCCGGAGCCACTTACAATAAGCTTATTTGGCGGCGGACTCCTCGGTATGGGAATGAAACTGCGGCGTAGAGGATAAGCCAAACATTGCAACAATAGGCGACAGGCAGGCGGCATCGCGCTCTTTGTAAAAGCTGCGCAGCTACCAGTTTCTGAGATTGGCCATCACATTCTTGCCGATCGAAATCTGCGGCTCCGATGGCGGCTCCATGCCGGTCTCTTCTTCCATCTCGGCAACACAGGCACGCGCCTTGTAAGCCAGATCGCGGAAGTCATGCGCCTGCGACAGCGTGTGCAGGAAGCAAGTATCGTAATAGGGGTAGCGATCCGTCGTGCCGCAGCCAAACGAGGTCCGGTCTCTTCGGGCCGCGGTGATAATGAATCGGTTTGGTGCCCTGAGCTTCGGCACGAACACGCCCGAGAAACAGGCTGAGATCACAACCACCGTCGGTTTCGATCCGCAACTCTTGTTCAACGCGTCGCGGAGTTGCGACGGACGCAAAATCTCGTCGCCGAATACGATGCCGTAAGGCGTGCCATGCGTGCTGAAATAGACCAGACATCCATCGGGCGCGTCCTGCACCGCGCTGCGTAGCAGTTTACTGAATGTCTCCGCATTCGTCTCGCCCGAAGCATCGCGGGCGTAGTAACGCGCCCAGGCCGAATACTGCCGAATGTTCTCCTTGCGGAATCCGACATGCTCCAGTTCCGTCACCACATCGCGGCGCGCATTGTCGAAGGCACGGCTGGGGCCGCCATCATGGGCGTGGAAATCGCCGGACGCCACCACCACGGCCCAATTGGCATAAGGATCGGCGGTGAAATAGGCATACGCGCCGAATCCGGCGGCGACAAATGCCGCAACGACGATTGCTCCGATAACCAGTACGCGCATAGGCCCCCTGCACAAACATCATTCGTCGAAGCGGACGGCAATTCAAGTCTCCTGCGACGCGAAGTGCTTGAACTTTTTGGCCCGGAGATCGCGCATCGCCAGCCATGCGGATGCGTCATAGCGGGAACGCGCTGCTCTCTTCTTCTTTCGCGGCGAAGCGATGTCTATGTCGGGCGCCAGCAAATCGCAAAACCGGAGAATGATGCATGCGTAAATTTATCGTTGCGGCATTTGCCGCCGCATCCTGTATGGCTGCCTCGTCCGCTTTCGCGCAAGGCGACGAAGCCTGCGCGGCGGGCGTCTATCGCTCGGGCGAGCAGGACGCCGTGATCCTTGCCCGGCATGGCGCGAACGAGCCCATGAGCTACCTTTTTCTCGATGGCCGCAGCGGCAAACTTTCCGATGCGGACAATCCGCTCCGCTGCCGCGAGGATTCGGTGATGACACGCGGCGCGAACGGCGCCTTCATGGTGTGGCGAAAGGTGAATCTGCAGGCATCGTGAAACTCAGCGCTCGAATCGCGCTGCAAGTTCCAATTGCGCAGACCACAGGAATTGATCGACGGGGGTAACGTCCGCAAGCCGGAAACCTCCGTCGATCAGGGTGCGCGCATCTCGCGCGAAACTGGCTGGATTGCACGAGATATAGACCACGCGCCCAACCTTCGACTTTGCAAGTTGTTCTGCTTGTGCGGCAGCGCCTGCGTGCGGCGGATCAAGCACGACGGCATCGAACGCATTGAGTTCGGATGCCGCTAGCGGCCGGCGAAACAAATCGCGGCGTTCGGCTGCGAGCGGTTTCAAACCCTTGGCGCCACGCGCTGCGGCCGTCAGCGCTGCGATCATGTCGGCATTGCCGTCGAACGCATGCACCTTCGCTTGGGCCGCCAGCGGTAAGGCAAATGTGCCGATGCCGCAAAACAGATCGGCAACGAACTTTGCCTTTCCGATACGCTCAATCACATAGGTTTGCAGGAAGCGTTCGGATTCGGCCGTCGCTTGCAGGAAGGGCTCCGGCGGCAGGCGCACATCGGCGTTGGCGATCCTAAGGTGCGGCACCTCGAATTCCGCAAGCGGTTCGTTGGCCGCCGTCACGCGAATCACGCCTGTCTGCCCGGCCCGTTGCGCGATCTGGGCGATGACCGCAGGTGTGTTGGCGCGTTTCATCTTCAGCGAGAGATCGAAACCGTTATCGGCCTCGGTTAGGTGCAGTTCGGCCTGTTCGCCCTCGCGCAGGATCGTTTGCATCAGCACCCGCAACTTGCCCACGGCCACGAACAATTCCGGCGTCAGCACATGGCATTCGTGCATGTCCACGACGGCATGGGATTGCCTCGCGTTGAAACCGATCCTGGTTTCGCCATTCTGCTTGACCGCTTTCAACGCGGCCCGGCGGCGGGTCTGCGACGCAACCACCAGCGGAGCATCGACGGCCACATCCGAGATACCGCGCTGTGCCAATGTCTGCACAACGAGATCGCGCTTGAAATTTCGATAGGTCTCGTCGTCCAGATGCTGCAATGCGCACCCGCCGCAGACGCCGAAATGACGGCACACCGGCAAAATCCGGTGCTGGCTCGGCTCGACGATCTCGACAGGCTTGCTCGCTTCGATGCGCACCAGATCGCCCGGCGCGGTGTAAGGCACGAACGAACCGTCTTCGGCGATACCGTCGCCGGCGTGGCCGAGTTTAACGATGCGAAGCGTGGTGCTCAGGCGATGCGGCTGATAGCGGCGGCGTCTTGTTCGCGACCCAGCGCGCCCAGCGCCATGGTGACGATACCGTTGGCGTCGAGACCGGCCGCCTCGTACATCTTCTCCGGCGTGTCCTGATCGATGAACCGATCCGGCAGGACCATCGGGCGCACTTTCAATCCGCGATCGAGCAATCCGTTCAACGCGAGGAATTGCAGAACGTGGCTCGCAAAACCGCCGATAGCGCCCTCCTCTATCGTGATGAGCACCTCATGCTCGCGCGCCAGACGCCTGATCATCTCTTCGTCCAACGGCTTGGCGAAGCGCGCGTCGGCAACCGTCGCCGACAAGCCGTAAGCGGAAAGCTTGTCCGCCGCCATCAGGCATTCCGCCAGGCGCGTGCCGAAATTGAGTATCGCGATGGAAGTGCCTTCGCGGATGATGCGGCCTTTGCCGATGGCCAGTTTCGTGCCGAGTTCGGGACGTTCGAGACCGATGCCCTCGCCGCGCGGATAACGGATGGAGGATGGGCGGTCGTCGATCTCCACGGCAGTGGCGATCATATGCATCAGCTCGACTTCATCGGACGGCGCCATGACGACGAAGCCCGGAAGCGTGGCGAGATAGGTGGTGTCGAACGAACCGGCATGCGTCGGTCCGTCGGCGCCGACAAGACCGGCGCGGTCCATCGCAAAGCGCACGGGCAACGACTGTATCGCCACGTCGTGCACGACCTGGTCATAGGCGCGCTGCAGGAACGTCGAATAGATCGCCGCAAACGGACGCATGCCTTCGGCCGCGAGACCGGCCGCAAACGTCACGCCATGCTGCTCGGCAATGCCGACGTCGAAGGTCCGCTTGGGATGGTTCTTGCCGAAGATATCGAGCCCGGTGCCCGACGGCATGGCGGCGGTGATCGCCACGATGCGCGGATCCTTGTCCGCATGCTTCGACAGGGTTTCGCCGAACACCTTCTGGTAAGCCGGCGCTTTGGAATTGGATTTCTTCTGCTCGCCGGTGAGCACGTTGAACTTCGTCACGCCGTGATATTTGTCTGCGCTGGCTTCGGCGGGCGCATAGCCCTTGCCTTTCTGCGTCACGACATGGACGAGGATCGGGCCGTTCTCCGTATCGCGCACATTCTCCAGCACCGGAATGAGGTGATCGAGATTGTGGCCGTCGATCGGGCCGACATAATAGAAGCCAAGCTCCTCGAACAATGTGCCGCCCATCGCGATGCCGCGCGCATATTCTTCCGCGCGTCCCGCCGCCACCTTCATCGGGCGCGGCATATGCGAGGCAAGCTGCTTCGCGAACTCGCGCAAATTGCGATACGGCCGCGAAGAAATCAGGCGCGCCAGATAGGCGCTCATCGCACCGACCGGTGGCGCAATCGACATATCGTTGTCGTTGAGGATGACGATCAGGCGCGCATCCATTGCGCCCGCATTGTTCATGGCCTCATAGGCCATGCCGGCGCTCATCGCGCCATCGCCGATCACTGCGATGGCGTTTCTCTTCTCTCCCTTGAGATCGCGCGCAACCGCAAAGCCGAGCGCTGCGGAAATCGAGGTTGAAGAGTGGGCTGCGCCAAACGGATCGTATTCGCTCTCGGCGCGCTTGGTGAAACCGGAAAGTCCGCCGCCTTGGCGCAAGCTGCGCATGCGGTCGCGACGGCCCGTGATGATCTTGTGGGGATAAGCCTGATGGCCCACATCCCAAACGATCCGGTCGTGCGGCGTGTCGAAAACGTAATGAAGTGCGGTCGTCAGTTCGACCACGCCAAGACCCGCGCCAAGATGGCCGCCGGTGACCGAAACGATGTCGATCAGCTCCTGCCGCAACTCCTGCGCGAACTGGTTGAGCTGCGACCTGTCCAAAGCGCGCAACTGATGGGGTTCGTTGACTTGGTCGAGTAAGGGCGTCTTGGTGGGCAAACTCATCAAATGATCCGATTGTTGGGACGCCATGTGCGCGTCACCACGAACTCCGCCGCCGCGCCGCGAAAGTCGGCTTTTTTGCCGAACAAATCAAGGCGATAGGGAACTTCGACTCTCAAAGGCGGCCTCTGTGGTTTGAAGTGCACACCGCGTGTTTTTCAACGCGAATACTGGGGGTTGGGTCCAATATCCGGAAACTTTCTAAGGTCTTCTCTGCTTTAGCCGAGATCCATCGGCTCTGACCCCGTCGGCCCCCCGGCCCCGTGGACGATCTTTTCGAGCCGGCTTTCGGCGGCTTTCAATTTCTGCTCGCAGTGAGCTTTGAGTGCCTGTCCGCGCTCGTAAAGCGCGATGGAATCCTCCAGGTCGACCTCGCCCTGCTCCAGGCGGCCGACGATGGATTCGAGTTCGCGCAGCGCCGCCTCGAAACTTAAGGTTTCGATGGGTGTTTGCGCGGTCTCGGCCTTGCCTTTGGACATTCAGAACTCCATCAGCGCCCGCACATGCGCCGAAGCGGACCGGGCGAGCGCGGCGAGGTCATACCCGCCTTCGAGAGTCGAAACAACGCGGCCCTCGCAGGCGCGGGATGCGTGGATGCAAAGCGCGCGTGTGACCCAGGCGAAGTCTTCCTCGGTGAAGGCCAGATTCGCCAGCGGATCGCTGAGATGGGCGTCAAAGCCCGCCGAGATGAAGAGAAAATCGGCCCCGAATTTCTCCAGTGCCGGAATCGCGCGCGTTTCAAACGCCGCGCGCAGTTCGCGCCCGCCTGCCCCAGGCGGCAATGGCAGATTGACGATGTTGTCATGCGCACCGCGTTCCCGGGCACTTCCCGTTCCCGGATAAAGCGGCATCTGGTGCGTGGAGATATAAAGGGCGTCCGGATCGTCCCAGAATATGTCCTGCGTGCCGTTGCCGTGATGCACGTCGAAATCGACGATCGCAATGCGCTGAAATCCGCAGGCACGCGCCCGATAGGCGCCGACGGCCACATTGTTGAACAAACAAAATCCCATCGCCCCGCCGCGCTCCGCATGATGGCCCGGCGGACGTACCGCACAGAACGCGTTCGAAGCCTTGCCCGCGATCAATTCGTCAACGGCAAGGCACACGGCCCCCGCCGCCCTCAACGCCGCTTCCGCCGAACCGGCAGACATGACCGTATCGGGGTCGATGGCCGCCAGCCCATCCCGCCGGGCGAGTTCATTCAGCGGTCCAAGGATGGTCTCAACCAGTGCGGGGTGGTGAGCCTGCTCCAAGAACGCCCGCCCTACCGTGGGCGCCTCAAGCCAGATCAAAGAGCGGAATTCGGAGCCATCCAGGGTACGCAATATTGTTTCAAGCCGCGCAGGCGATTCGGGGTGGCCAGCGCCGGGGTCATGCTCCATGCAGGCGCGATGGGTGATGAGCGCGGTTGTCATGCCGTCACGTTATCGACCGCCCCGCCGATTGCACAGCATTGCAACAAAAGCTTCGGACAGGTGGCGGGCCATGTCCCTCCGCCATCCTGCATGTAGTACTTCACCCGACATTCAGCACGGGCGAAGAACGAAAATCCGGCTACGGATCAATTTGCGACCGGATCGCAAATGTCGGAATCTCAATTCTTCGAATCGCAAAAGGTGTCGGCGAACTGCAAAGCACGCGCTGCAATACAAGTCCGTCCCGTGTCTTTCAGTTTCTTAATTGTATTTTCGTTTCCAAGAGAAAGTGGCAGACAGTTTCTTTGTTACGCGCGCCAAACAAATATGATGCGTAAAAGACACTCGCATCACGAGAATATGATTTCGCGTTGAAACTGTTTTGACCAGCGCACATTCCCGCTTCTAGCGTAGTTCCAACGAGCTGGTCCGAACGTCGGATGAGTTTCGCATTGAAGACCCAGTCGCCGTTCGGCGCTCGTTGGTTAACGTCTTTTACGACCAACATAGGGGGTTCTCGTGACCAGACCTAACACGTTAGGCCTGCGCGCGGCTCTGTTTGCCGGAAGCGCAGTTGCAGCCGTCTTTTCTACGCCAGCTCTTGCCCAGGCAGATCAAACAGAAAGCGTTGAAACGGTGGTCGTCACCGGGTCGCGCATTCCCACCACCAACGCAACAAGCCCAAGTCCGGTTTCCGTAAAAACCGACGCCGAAATACGCATGACATCGGCATTCAGCTTGGAAGACGTGTTGCGCACCATGGTCGGGCC
>DASZYI010000036.1:0-5021 GCA_035545475.1 Rhizomicrobium sp. | reverse complement strand
TACGCCACCAAACCTGCAGACCGCGATCCGTTCATCGACAGCGACCTGCTGCTGACCTTCAACACCAACGCGATCAACTGCTTTCTCGACCGGCTGCCGGGATTGTCGCGCCGGTTCATCTATCTGGAAGACGACATGATGTTTGCGGCACCTGTGGCGCTCGATCATTTTGTCGACGATCAAAACCGCCTGCGGGTACGCAATCCGCGCCTGCCGGCGATGGTGAAAAAATTTTTAGAGAAGACCTATCCCGTCAAATCGCCTTTCGAGATTTGAATCGGGCGATTGCTTCTTCGTAAACGGCCATGAACTTCGGTGCGACAGTATGGGTGTCGTAATTCATGGCGTGACCGCGGCCCCAGGCGCCCAGCCTGGCGCGCAAATCCGCATCGTTGACGAGTGTCCGCAACGCAGCGGTCAAGGCGTCGACATCGCCCGGCGGCGTCAGAAAGCGCGCCCCTTCGCCTGTCAGCAAGGTGCGGTATCCGGCATTGGCGGCCGCGACCACGGGTTTGCCGCTCGCCATCGCTTCGGCGATGACGATGCCGAAGCTTTCGCCATAAGGCGCTGGCGCACAAAAAATGTCGCAATCGGCATAAAGTTGCGGCGCTTCATCGTCGAAGAAGCCGCCGATGAATTCCAAGTTAGGAAGTGCGTGCGCCGCGCCGAATTCTCGCAATGCGTTTTCCTTTTCGCCCTTGCCTGCGATGATGAGGCGCACCGGCAATTCATCGGTGACCAGCCTGCGATAGGCATCGAGCAAAAGCCCCGCACCTTTGCGCGTCTCCAATCGTCCCAGAAACAGAATGTTGATTCGTCCGTCATCGAAGCGCGGGCGCTTGGAAAGGCGTGCGGCGGCAAAGCGGCTGAGATCGGTCGATGGCGGCAGGATATGCACCGGCGGCCCCACTTTGGCGAGATGACCTTGCGGGGCTTCGGACGGCGTGATCACGCCATCGAGTTTGGGAAGAAGCCGCTCGCTGATGGCGCGAAACAGATGGGCCAGCATCCGTCCTTCGAATGTCGGTGCGGGTGTGTCGTGGAATGTCGCCACATTGGCGGCGCGGGAACGGCGGAAAACCTGGAACGGCAGCAGAGGCGTCCACATTGTGTGGTAATGCACGACGTCGAAGCCGCCCTGCTCCACCACCGCTGCGAGCCGCTTCTTTTCCGCCCCCAGCGCAATGCTGATCTCGTAAGCGGTTCCTCCGAAGCCGATCTTGCGGGCGCGGCCCAACCGCACCACCTCCGGCCCGCCCCTCGGCGACTGGTGCGGCCCCACCAGCGGGGCCAGAATCGTCACCTCATGGCCCATTTCCATGAGGGCGGTTCCCAGGTCGCGGATATGCGCCTGGACCCCTCCGGGGCGGTCCATATCATAGGGGCAGACTTGGGCTATCTTCATGGAATCGGCGGCGGAATGTCCCGCAAACTGGCCATCCCGTTGACCCTTTATGAAACTGTCGCGTATACCGCAACGTCTGTGGGGCGGATAACAAGAACGCGGCCGGCAGGGCGAAGCGCCTTGGCGGCCAGTCTTTAATTGTCGGGGGTGTGCTTGTCCCGGATTTCTCTCCACCAGCGGATGTCAGCCGGCATGCGTTTCCTGATCCCCGGCTCCAGTCAGAGTTCTAACCGAGCATGAGCGAAAAAGTCCGGGTGGCAATCGTTGGCGTAGGCAATTGCGCGTCTGCGCTGGTCCAGGGCATCGACTATTATCGCGGTGTTGGCGACAACGAGAAAATCGCGGGTTTGATGCATGTTCGGCTTGGCAACTACCATATCGACGACATCGAATTTTCGAGTGCGTTCGATGTGAACACGACGAAAGTCGGACACAATCTCGCCGAAGCGATTTACGCCCATCCCAACAACACTCATCGCTTCGCACGCGCCAAGATGAACGGCGTCACCGTTTTGCGCGGGCCGACGCTCGACGGCCTCGGCAAATATGCCGGTGCCCAGATCGAGGAGAGTGCCGCGGAGCCGGTCAACGTCGCCGAGACTCTCAAGCGCAGCGGGACCGATGTGCTCGTTTCCTACCTTCCGGTCGGTTCACAAAAAGCTACAGAATTTTACGCCGAGGAAGCGTTGAAGGCCGGCGTCGGCTTCGTCAATTGCATTCCGGTATTCATCGCCTCCAACGACAATTGGCGCAGGCGATTCGAAGACGCGAACCTTCCGTTGATCGGCGACGACATCAAAAGCCAAGTGGGCGCCACCATCACCCATCGTGTGCTGGCGAACCTGTTCCGCGAACGCGGCGTGCGGCTCGACCGCACCTACCAGCTCAATGTGGGCGGCAATTACGACTTCATGAACATGCTGGAGCGCGAGCGGCTGGAAACCAAGAAGATCTCCAAGACCCAGGCCGTCACCAGCCAGCTCGACCACGAGATCGGCAGCGACAACGTCCATATCGGCCCCAGCGACTACATTCCGTGGCTGAGCGACCGCAAGGTGGCTTACATCCGGCTCGAAGGCGCGGGCTTCGGCGACGTGCCGATCGCTTGCGAAATGCGGCTTGAGGTTTGGGATTCGCCCAACTCCGCCGGCGTGGTGATCGATGCGGTGCGTTGCGCCAAGCTCGCCATCGACCGCGGCATCGGCGGCGCGCTGACCGGTCCTTCGAGCTATTTCATGAAATCGCCGCCCCAGCAGTTCGACGATCAGGAAGCCCAAAAGCTCGTCGAAGAATTCATCGCCGGAAAATGACAACGGGGCCGAGCCCACGTCTTCTCTGGTGCGTGCCGGCGGTTTTCGTGATCGGCGTCACGGCGCTGGCCGTTTCCTGGGGACTTTTCTACGTCTATCACCCGGACGGGTTCGTGGACACGCTGCCCTCGATCAGCGAGACGATTTCCAAGACACCCGGCAGCACGGCTTTTCAGCTTCTGATGTGCATCGTAACGCCATGTATCGTCGTGTCGTGGCTTTTGAACTTCAATGCCACACGGGCGCATCTGGCGACGATGGCCGGACGCGGAGAGAACATTCGTGCGGCCAGCCGCTTCAACCTTGCGGCCTGCAGCGTCGGCATTCTGGCCGGCTTGCTGCTCGCGAGCCTTTCGGTGGTCAAACTTCATGCCGGCCATCTCTCGCACACCTGGCATATCTGGCTGTCGGAAGGTTTCTACAGCTCGCAAGTCACGGCCTTCCTGCTCGATGGCATCTGCGCCGTATTGCGGCGCAAGGGACAGACCAATAATGCGCAGGCCCGTTCCTTACGCGCGCGCCTTGGTGTCGGCATCGGCGCCATGGTAACGGCGCTGGTGTTCCTCTACCTCTATGTGGCCCGGCACGACTTCGCCGATGCATGGCTGGCGCAAGCCGTTTATGTGACGTGCGAATATCTGCTTGCCACGACCTGCTTCGCCTATCCGATGGCGGCTTATCCCGAACTTCGCGCCCATTATCTGGGACGGGTCACAGAAGAAGCTCCCGCGTGAGAAACACGATCGGTGTTGCGATCAGAAGCGAGTCGTAGATATCGAGTACGCCGCCATGCAGCACCATGAGCGGCTGGAAATCCTTCTTCTGCCGCCAGCGCTTCAACAGCGATGTCAGAAGATCGCCTGCAAGCCCCGCAACCAACGCCACCAATGCGACACGCAATGCAGCGCCCGCATGCAAGTGCAAAAGTTCGTAACCGATCAGAAAGCCCGACCCTCCGCCGACGACAACGCCGGTGGCCAAGCCCTCGAGCGTCTTCTTCGGACTTAAGCGCGGCAAGATTTGCGTGCGCCCGAACAGCTTGCCGCCGACATAGGCGAAGGCATCGTTCATCTCGACGGTCGCATATACGAGCAGAATCCAGATGAAGCCGTGCGCCACCTGCAATTCACCCAGCATCGCGATACACCATGCGGGCAATAGCAGACTCAAGAACCCGGCCAAACCGATCTGGGACCTTGCGAACTGCATGAAGGCGCACATGACGGCGAGCACGGCCGCCAACGCCAACGCCCCGCCCGGCTGAATGCGATCCAGACCGCCCGCAACCACCAGCAATCCGCCGAGCGCCATCGCACCGAGCTGAATGACGCCCAAGCCTTTCACGTCGAACAATTCGAACAATTCGTATTGGCCGCGCCAACAGATGAGCAGCAGCACGGCGACGAACAACCAGCCGCCGATGGCGGCGGGAATAAGGATCGCGCCCACGATGGCGAATTCGAGACGGTAAGCGGCCCAAAGCCCGCGCACCGTTTCCTTCCATGCCGGGTTCAATCCCGCGAGCAGGATCGCGACGGCACCCGCAAGAAAGAACGTCGCCGCAATGACGAGGATGTGCAGGGTTGTATCATTCATCGCTTGTGCATCCGTGCGATCAGGGGATCGAACGAGAATCGATTGAGGATCGGCAACAGGATACCCGCGAACCGCGCGAGCATGGTCATCTCGAAACCGGGCGCGATGGCGAACCGACCGCGTTTGACGCCATCCCAGATGGCCTGGGCGATTTCGTCGGCGCTTTTCACCTTGGCGCCGCCCGCAATCTTGCTGGTGATCTCGGGGCGGACGCGCATCTCTTCACGCAGTTGCGGCGTGTCGGTGTCCGGTGGAAAGACCACCGAGACGGAAATGCCTTCGGGGCGCAATTCCTGGCGCAGCGCTTCGCCGAAACCACGAACCGCGAATTTCGACGGCGCATAGGCGCTATAGCCGTATAACCCGATCAAGCCAGCCCCCGACGACACAAGAACGATTCGCCCTTTGCGGTTGGCACGCATCGACGGAAGACAGGCGCGCACGAGATCGACGGTCCCGAAATAATTCACCTCCATCGTCTGCCGGAAGGCTTCGGCCGGCAGTTTGACGAAGGTCTCAGGAATGACGATGCCCGCACTCGCCACCACCAGTTCGGGAGCGCCCAGTGCCGCCACAGCATCGTCGACCGCACGGCCCAAGGCAATGGGATCGGCGACGTCGGCAGGCGTTGCGATCACGCGCTGGCTTTCATTTTTACGGACCCCGTTAAGGATTGTGCGGGCTTCTTCGAGCCGGGATTGTCCGCGTGC
>DASZYI010000035.1:0-32267 GCA_035545475.1 Rhizomicrobium sp. | reverse complement strand
TGAAGGTGGCATCTTCCGCCACCAGCCCACGCACCCCCGTGCAGAGATTGTCGAGGACGACAGGGTGTTCCCCCCGATCCACCAGGGCGTGGACCATATGGCTGCCGATATAGCCAGCCCCGCCGGTGACAAGAACGCTCACAAACTGACCCTCGCAAGGACGCCGTTGCCGTAACTCCCGGCCTCTATGGAAGCAAGCCTGCGCGGGAAGGGCAGGCGAATTCCTGTGACCGACTGCAGCCGGCTCAAGGCCGATAGACACAAAAGGAAAGGGCCGGTCTTGCGACCGGCCCTTTGCCCGGGATCTGAAAGGATCCTCCGTTACGCAGAGCGCTTCTTACGGCGGAGGCCAAAACCGGCCAGGCCAGCGCCCAGGAGAGCGATAGAGGCGGGTTCCGGAACCGTTGCCGTGGCAGTGCTCGACCAGTTAAAGGCTGTACCATCGATGCTTCCGTTCAGGTGCCACACGGCAGACTGCGGGCCCTGAATGGTGTCGCCGCCAGAGTCCGTGATATAGAAGGTGCCTGTACCCTTAAGGGCGAACGAACTAGCACTTACGAAGCCATTTGTCGCACTGTTATCCGAGGCAATCGACGTCATGTCGAAATGCAGCACCTGACCCAACGCATTGGCAACATTGTAGAAGTCCGGGATGCCCGTAAAAGGGTTACCCGGAAGCATGTCCTCGATGTTTGCAATAGTGCCGTCTCTGTGCGCGAAAGAGGCCAAGTCGCCGTCCGCACTCTTGACGTGCATATCGCCCGCGATACCAGAGTAAGTTCCGTCCGCTAGAGAGAATTCGAGCGTGTTGTAAGTGGTGAAGCTCGCAGTCGTGCCGCTTGCGCGCCAGACGCCATCGTCCGGAGGCAGGATGGACATGCTTCCGCTAATTGGAGAGGCCATTGCGGGCAGAGTGGTGGCCAGTGCCATGCCAACCGTAAGTACCGCCGAAATCGTAAGAGATTTAATACCCATCTTTTTACCCTTTCAGAACCCAACGCATGCCCCATCGGGCTGCTGCTTTCTGAGAAGCATGGGTTGTGCCAAGCCAGGGATTCTGCGGATTTTCCCCTCCCCAAGCCTCGCCTGTAAAGAAAGTGTAAATACGCTCGACACCAGTTAGGTATGGTTAACGAGATAGATGATATGGCTATAACTAGTTGAAAAAAAATAATAATTTTTTTCGATCCCGCGGTGATCCATCTAGGTGGCGCTAGTAGGGCCCCCGTCTGCCAGAAGAAACCGCGGTCTCTGAGAGGCAGGTTGTGATGTCCTTGGGTTTTCCAGTGCGGAGGCTCGGGCGGAAAACCGACAGATGTCTGTTGCAACCAACTGATTCTTATGGAGAAAATAGAACATACTGGTTTAACTATAATCCAATCTTTCTCCGGCTTTCCTGGCAGGGGTTCGCATAGTCCGCCACGACTGTTCACCTGGTGGACTCTGGCGAAAAGGCGACGACAGAGAACGGCAATGGCAAAAGAGGGCGGTAACGCGTTGAACTTCACGGTCTTGACCCATTGCACCGAAAGCGACGCAATTTGTGCTGCCGGGGCGAAGGCACAGATATGAGCCTTTTTAAGGATGTGGCGAAGACGGTGGCCCTGCGCACAGGTGCTTTCAGCCTGCTGCACAGGCTGCGCAACCGCGAGTGCCTGACTGTTCTCATGTTCCACCGGGTGCTTCCAGCGGAGCTGGCAGGGCGGTTCTGCGCCGATCCGGAGTACGCAGTGACGCCGGAACTGCTCGGCAATATCCTTGCTTTCTGCAAGCGCCACTATTCGCCCGTGGGGTTGGAGGACGTTTTGGCCTCGAGAGAAGGCATTCGTCCGCTGCCGTCCTACCCCGTTCTTGTCACTTTTGATGACGGGTGGAGGGACAATCTGGATTATGCCCAGCCGGTCCTACAGGCAGCTGGAGTTCCATGGGTGTTGTTTGCCGCAACTGATGCTGTGGCTGCACCCGCGATCTGGTGGCAGGAAGTCTTGGAGTGGGCACTGCGATCGGGTCGCGCCAGCTATGACGAACTATGGTTGGCGGCTTCCGGGGATCGTACCAGCAACACTACTTCGGCGCGCGCTCTAGCGCTCCTGTTGCGGTTTGGCGCTCTTCCCCCACAAAGACGAGACAAGATATTGGAACCCTACGCTGCGAGCCTTAGGGATATCTATGGATCCAATATTGCGCTCAGCTCGGAAGACCTTCGCCTCCTGCGCCACGATTCCGTTGGCATCGGAGCACATGGGTCTTCACATATGCCCTTATCGCTAGTCGACCACGTGGAAAGGGATCTTGCCGCCGCTCGCGAATGGTTGACAGCGAATGTCGACGTGACGACGGAGTATTCGATCTCGTTTCCCCATGGCCGTTACGACAACCACACGGCGCGCATCGCTCGCGATACTGGCTATCGGCTTCTATTCACCAGCGACCCGGTTCTAAATCCGTGCCCGAAAGGGTGGCTCAAATCCGACATCGTGGGCCGCATATCCATTGCGACGGCGAATGTCGAGGGAGCCAATGGCAATATGAAAGGGGAGAGGTTGGCACCGTGGCTGTTTCTGCGCGAGCGTTCCGTCTTGGCGGCTTAGCTGGGTTGTGAGCTCGAGCGGCGAAACGATCCCCATCGCCATTCAGCAGATTGGGCGATCCGATCGAGAAATCCCAATAAAGACGGACTGCGATTGGCGCCCTGAAGCACTTTATATTCGTCTGACAGGAAGCGGCGTTTGTATTCGGCAACACCTTCGCCGAAGTCGAATTGGCGATATCCGGCTGCCGCGCCGTGCTCGAACAATTTCAGAAACAGCACGTTTCCAGGACTGTAGCGCCTGAAGTCCGCGTTATAAACGGGAAACCAGATGTGCAACGTTTCTGCATAGCCCAAGCAAAGGCAGGTGGATATCCAGGTAGAGCCGGCATAAAGCGTGGAAAGCACGACTTGTACATCGCGCGTTTCTCCCTCAAGCAGACGATGAAAAAGGGCACGGGTCCAAGGCGGCGCCAGCGCATCCTTGACACCGGTACGGGCATATTGTTCGCGCTTGACGTTTATCAGCCGCTCAAGCTCCGCCTGCCTATTTTCGCATTGCCACGAAAAAATCACATCGCCGATATCCGCATTCATTTGCCTTTCACCGCGATGAATGGCGTTCGAGAATTTGGATTGCGCTTTGGCAAGGGTTGCAGCGTAAGCGGAAAAATCCTGCAACGTCACGCGCATACCGTGGCTTGAAACTGTTTCACCCGTGCTGAAATGCGAAAACTCCGCCGGCAAATGATCGAACCGAAAGGCCGCCAAGTCAGCAGCGCGCAACAGTTCCGCGCCGGTAAATGCGTGATTCGCGCTTCCCACAATGTCAAAAAAATCGGACATATGCCCGCCGATTTTTTCGGCGACGCGCAACAGCGAGCGGTGTTTCATGTACTGGAATGGGAAATAGCCGACGATCTTTCCGCGGTCTTCCAAAGCGACAGCGAAAGTATCGCCGCGAGTATCCTGTACTGCTTGGGCGAAGCCATAGGAAAGAAAAGGAGTGCGCGTCAGCGACGCATCACGTTGTAGGGCGCTCCACAGGCGGATGTCGTCCTCGACCAATTCACTGATCTTGGCCTTCCGGCCACGAAGGCTCATTGGCAGATGCCGCGGTTGGTGGCCTCAACCCGCAGTATGGGCAAGCGGCGTGGGCGGATCGCAGAGGTCATAAGGTGGCTGGCCAAGGACGATTCACGGTTTGTATATACTGAGCAAATATGAGATTTTCCAACTTACCGGGGCTTGCCCCTTGATGACCAGAGAGTGCGTACAGAGGATGATTTTTCTCTTTGGTTCAGCTCGCGGCGGCTCTACGTGGCTTGGCAAGATTTTAGACAGCCATCCGGAAACACTCTATTTACATGAGCCCGACATTGTCGATCGGGGCGACGATCTGTTGCCGTTCTGGTTTGAGGGTGGCGTCACGCCGGAGCAGAAAGCGAACGCAGGCCTCTATCTTTCCCGGCTTTGCGGGCAGCGTAATCTCAGAGCGGTGGGCACGCGACCCATCTTTCGGAAAGCGTACCATCAAAGTTTGCAGCATCACGCCCGAATGGCGCTGATCTATCTTGGGAAGGGCATAGGTCGGCAGATTCCATCGATCGAAGAGAAAATCAGTATACCGGACTTTTCACGTTTGGCCGCATCGGCACCTCTTGTCGTCAAGTCGGTGAGCGCTCTCGGAAGAGCAGAGGCGCTCATAGAAGGTGCCTGCGGCTCAATGAAGCCGATCTTGCTGCTGCGCAATCCATGCGCCGTCGTCCAGTCGTTTCTGGACGGTATTCGTATCGGTGCGATGGGGCATCCACCCCGAATTACGCACCTCTTCGCGACGCGTTCAGCACGATCGTTGGGGGTGACCGGTCAGCCGGATCCGGACGATCTGGTAGACAATCTGGTGTGGGGGTGGGTGCTGGCAAACGCCGAAGCCCATGCCGCCGTAGCCAAAGCGGGCGGCATCGTACTGCAATATGAAGCACTGGCCGCCGATCCCATAGGGGTTTCGAAGAAGCTGTTTGCCGACCTGGATTTGGAATGGAGCAAGGCCACTTCCGACTATATTGCTGAGGCATCGCAAAGCAGGGACGGCGGGTACTATTCCGTTTCACGCGATCCCAACGAAGCGGCGAATCGCTGGCGATTGAAAATGGACCCGGAGATTTTTGCCCGTGTCCGCGATGTCGCGTGCCGAAGCTCTATCGGTCGCGCGTATTTTTCTTCCGATGACCGTACGGCCCTCTCCTCAAATTCCAGCATTGCTGACTAGTTGGCGAAGCCGGCATTAAGATTTAAGTTTCAATCTACCAATACTATTCTTTCCAAAGCCCCACGTTTCGCCTAATCATTGAAGCGGGAGCAGGGCTATGTCTCGGAGGGCGGCGTATTGAATTCCGTTTGGTATGGCATCGCGATGGTGGCGGTCTTTGTCGTCATTCGCTGGTACATAGTCAATGACAACTCTCCCGGTGGCGAGACCAGGGGGTGGTTGGCTATGCAGCCACCAGATCAGGGGCCCGCAATAGTTCGAAGGGCCGGGCGCCCGCCTTTTTCCCTAAAAAATATTCGATGATCATCATGTGTTCGTCAGCGGAACCGACGCCACATGCGTGACATTGCGATTATCAGCGCTGTGCTGGTCAGTATACCACTGACCATCCGCTATCCATTTGTCGGCATATTGGTATGGGCGTGGATAGCGATTGGCGTACCGCATCAGGAAGCGTGGGGGTTCTCCCAGTCTTTTCCTGTCAATATGATTGTCGCTTCGGTTACTATTCTGTCATGGTTTTTTTCCAAGGAACGTCGACTACCCCCGTCGGGCTCCATCTATTGGCTATTGATTGTGTTTCTGCTCTGGGTAACGTTCAGTTCCTTTTTTGCGGTTAAACCATCGTGGTCGTGGCAATTCTGGGATCGTTGTTGGAAGACTGTGTTTCTTGGCCTTTTTGCCGCTGCAATGGCAACCAACAAAGTTAGACTGCACGCGCTTATATGGATCGTCGTAATCTCGCTATTCTATTTTGGGGTTAAGGGCGGCGCATTCACGCTTTTAACAGGCGGCAACTATCATGTATTCGGTCCCCCAAAGTCAGCTATAGGCGATAATAACGCACTGGCTCTTGCACTGTTGATGAGCCTGCCTCTTGCCAACTATCTTCGGATGCAGACGGCTAAGAAATGGCTGCAGCATGGGATTCTTGCTGCCATAGGTTTCACGGTAATCGCAGTTATAGGGAGTTATTCGCGCGGAGCGCTTTTAGGACTTGCCGCTGTTGCTATTGCGGGAATTATGCGGACTCGACGCAGATTTTTATATTTTGCGTTGGTGGCCGCACTTGTTATTCCTGCTTTTAATTTCATGCCGGAATCGTTTCACGAGCGCGTACAGACAATTTCACAGGCAAGTGAAGATGAATCGTTTATGGGGCGGGTGCATGCTTGGCAAGTGGCATTTTATTGTGCGGTCGACCATTTTCCTGTTGGCGTCGGATTCTATGCGCCCCAGTTGGATGAGATTTTTCATCACTACTTGCCAAACGATAAGTCGCATGCCGCGCACAGCATCTACTTTCAGGTGCTGGGAGAACACGGATTCATTGGGCTCGCAATCTATCTAATGATCATTGCCGCGGCATTCACCGTTAGTGCGCGTATTCGTAGGCTGTCTCGCGATGTTTCGGAACTACGATGGGCACATGAGATGGCTTCGATGTTCCAGATCAGTTTTATTGCGTTTTGCGTCGGTGGGGCAGCACTGAGCATGGCTTATTACGATGTATTTTTCCTAACAGCAGCATTGCTTTTGCCAATGGAGCGAATTGTTCGCTCCGCTGTACGGGCGAGCGCGATTTCCCCTACAAATATGGGCGATCTTCGTACGGAGGTACCTGCCAATGCTTGATTTCACGAAACAAAAGGCGCCGCTTGCTAACGAGGGTACTGAGTTCAGTGGCGTTATGTTTTTTGCTACCCTTATAATCTGTATTATTATTTCGGTTTACTTATCCATTGTCGGGCCGTGAATTCAAAAAGGGCCTATGCTGGGAGCCTTCGTTGAACGCCGAAAAACAGTCCTCTATCCGGATTTGTATCTATTCGGCAGTTTCGCCCAGAACCGAAAATCGCCCCAAACCGTTGAGCGCTTTTGCCCGGCTGAAACGCTTCGTGGGGCGGTCGCTGGACCTGCTGGGCTGGTTTCTTTTCGGGCGCAGCAGCGTGAGGTTTCACCATTGGAGTACGCGCGATATCACCAACAAAGGCGACATCGCTATCCGCGAAACCATAAAGGAAAATCTCAAATCTCTCTTTGCGCCCCGTCCCGTGACCTTCACGGAATTACATTGGGACGAATTGGTCCCTGCCAAGGCCGCAGATATTGATCGCGACCACGATCTCTTCGTAATTGGCGGCAGCGGTTACATCGCTTCCGATGAAGAAGGAAACATTAGCCGTAGGGCCGACCAGGATCTTGCGAGCATCGTACAGATCAAATGTCCGAAGATCGCATTCGGGATTGGCTGGAACAAACTGTTGGCAAGTGGCGATTTCAACGAGCCACGGCCGTTGTCTCAAAAAGCCAGGGGGATATTGAAAGACACTCTGAGACACCTCGATCTTATTTCCGTTCGCGATAGCGCCACGCAGGCTCTGGTATCCGAATTGATCGGTCGCCAACCGCAACTAACAGGAGATCCTGCACTTTTTTATAGTGGAAGCCAAAGACGTCAATTTACGGACGGCAAACTTCACGTTGGCGTTAACTTCGCTTTACACGGGCCGGAAAGAGTCGAATTTATTGCCCAGCAGAACAAGATATTCTGCGATGTGCTCGCGAAGTTCGCGAAACGCCACGATGTCGTTTATCATTATATGCAACACGCTTATCCGGAGCGGGCCATTCCGCTGATGCTGCGTGCGCGGGGCATTTCCGTGGTGCGCGAAGATCTGCCGATCGATCAGATGGCGGCATTATATGGCGTATTGGATATGCATGTTTGCCAAATGCTTCATTCTGCCATTCTGGCCGTTGGTGCAGGAACGCCCACCTTGCATTACGGTTACGACATCAAAAGCATGGGCTTCTTCGATCTGATGCAGATGCCTGAACTTTGCTATCCGGACTGGCCGTTGGATCCCGATCAAATGTTTGCCGAACTGGAGTCACTTCTTTTGAACAGCCAGACAATCCGAGCCCATATAGCTCAGCGCAAGAAAGAGATTAAGAAGGCTGCGGATACTTTCCTCGAAGACGTCAAGGAAGTGGTCATGAGAAAGCAAGTGTAGTATCTAAAAAACTTCGATAGTGATCCCGGAGCAAGCAATGCAGCCAATCTTCGATCGACGGACATTCGTTGGCGCGACGGGCGCTTTTGCCGTGGCGGGAGGGGTGAAGGCGATAGCCGCTCCGTCCCAATCGGACATCCTGGTGACGGTGAGATTGGCGGAGGGCGAACACCATTTTCATTCGGCTACCGGAAAGGACCTGGGCAATTACACCGGTCCCAATTTCGTGCAACGCAATATCGTGGTTCGTGACCGATCTATTCCGTTTACGGTATTCTTCCGGCCGGATGTTACCAGCGACCGTTTGGAAGTCGTATTCGAATGGGGCGATCCATTTGCACCGCCAGCTCGGGATCTTGATGCCTACAGTGTGGAAATATCCCGCGACGGCCAGACGATCACGAAAGTTGATGTATCGGGACACTATTGGTTGTCACGCTGGCGCTGGCAATCAAAACCTCGGCCATTCTTGAAAACGGCCGAAGATATATTCACTGCAAAAGTCTATCCCAGATATAAGCGAATTGCGAGACGACAATCCCTTCCGCCGGTGGCTCCCCTTTATGAGCCAATGGGATTTTCCAATATCACAATCTATATGCCCACAACGGGCGAACGCGGTGATATCGGCCCGATACCGGAATATTACGCTGCTTATCTCGCTACCGGCGATGAATCGATGAAGACGTCAATGCTCGCGTGGGCAGAAAGCGCTGCCTCTTTCCCTTGGCATCTACGCGATATCAAAGGCTGGGCTCCTTTAAATTGGAATAAGTATCCAAACGCTACGACATACTACGACCAAGCGGGTGCGTCTCCGGTGTTGTACAAAACCCCTAAAGGGGTCAATGTATACAAGAGGCCCGTCATTGAGGACTCGCACGAGCCAGCATTGTCATTTCTGCCTTTCCTCCTTACGGGCGATTTATACCATCTTGAAGAGCTGCAGTTTATGGCCACTTATCTGCTGCATTCAGATAAAATCTGGCCTGGATTGTTCAACCAACTTCAAACCCGTGGCTGGGCGTGGTCTCTGCGCACAATAGTAGATGTAATTTATGCTACTCCGGAGAATGTTCCTGCTTATCTTCTGCCAAAGTCGTATTGGCAAGCGTTCTTGGATCGAAACTTGGCGAGCATAATGCGCGATCACGTTAAGGCTACCGATGTAAAAAATGCGGTGTTTTCATCCGGTACAGAGAAGTCTGAAATTGGGTTTTGGCAGGAAGATTACCTTGCGAGCGTTCTTGGCATGGTTGTCTATCGCGGATTTACAGCATGGCGACCGGTATTCGAATGGAAGTTACGTAGCGATATCGCGCGCACCAATGGAACATCTGGATGGCCGCGGTCCGTTCCAACTGCGTATTTTCCAAATTGCATTGATGCAGTAGCACGGCAGGGCCAAAATGTTGGCAGCGGATCTGTTGATGTGGGCCGTGGGAGTTTTAGAGCAAAGGAAGGCAATTGGCTGATCAAATTCTCGGACGATAAGAATTTCACGGTTTTTAGCCCCGGCGGAAAAATTCACGGTCGCGGGACAGTGGATAAACCGTATAATTCCAGCAGCCTCAGCGAGCTAACGTTTAAAGTGAAAACTGGCTCAGTTCCATTTGCGGCGGGTGACAGTTTCACTATTTCCGTCAAATTTCCGAGAAGCTGGGCGGAATTGGCAAAGGTCAATGGCTACAAAAATGAGCCGGACGGATCGCTAAGTAAGGGATTGAGTGGAGATTATCCGCAAACGGTTCGTTCTGCATTGGCAATGGGTGTTATAAACGGAGTAGCAGAAGCGGTACCATGTTTCGAATGGCTCGACTCTCAGCTACAGTCGTCGAGTTATCCATTGCGTTGGCGTTGGAGCATCGCACCCTGACCCGGGCTATGCTTTGAGATTGGAATGCCTCATGGAACGCTTTTAGCTGCTGTCTATTGGACCGCTGGCCGAAAGCGAGATTCGTTCGTCCGTTTGAGTTTGCGGCGTAGTGCTAACAGGCCGCTCGCGAATAGAGCAACCGTCGATGGCTCCGGCGCTTTCACCGGGCGATTGTATTCGCCGAAGATCGTGTCGTTGCCGCAATCGCCGGTGCCCCATAAAAGGTCGAGATTCTTGCCGTCGAGCAATGAGAACGCAGCCGAATTGGCCGCGGTCAGCGTGATCGACAATTCATAGGGGTAGGAACCTCCGACATTGGTTTGGCTCACTGTGACGGTCCAGTCGCTCTGGAGGAGGCCGCCGGTCACGCGAGTTGGAATTAGTTCTTTGGTGTCGATGGGCGTCACATACTTGCCGCCGTAGGTGTATTGGGTTTTGCCCATCCAGATGTCTTTCGACGTCTTGTAGTCGGCGGCCCCGCTGAGATCGTAAAGGCCGGCCGCCTTGCCGCCATAGGGCTGCTGGAAGCCCAGCGCGACACCGAATCCCCAGGAGGAGGGGGCACCGTCTGCATCGTTCGGCATGATGAACAGGTCGGCGTAGTGAGCCGTGAGTTCATCACCGTCGAACTGCGTGTAAAACTTGAAGGTGATGGAATTATCAGATTCGGAAATCGCGACATGGTCGGTATTGAAGCCGGTGCCGATCACATCCCCGGTGCTCTTGTTGCCGGGGAAATAGTTCGTCGATGAACCGCCGTGATAGGAAACGACATTTGTCGTGTCGTTGATGATGATATCCGCGCTTGCCGCTGAACCCATAGCAAGCACACACGCTGACGCTACCGCGCCGAGCAAGAACTTCATTTTTTTACCCCATACCCAAGATCGGATTCTGTCACCGTCAGATGCAGAACCCGGCTTTTAGGGGCAAAAAAGCAATCGCCGTGCCATTCGCAAATCCCGCGGATAGGCTGGCTTTTACCTTTTTCGGCCGAATGTTGCTGTAACCGCCTGTTTACAACTTTGGCGATGGGCTCTGCGTTTATGCCAGCCGACGGCGCCCGGAGCCTCTGGCTGTCTCCAGAATGCCCATTTCGCGTACCTCAAGGGCGTTACCCCCTGCCAATGCGGCTCCGATCAGTGGCGAAGCGACCAAAGATAGCAAGGTCCAGGCTGTAATCGCGAATGCCCACCACATCGGTTCTGGGCCTCCGAAGCCCTATTGTCCGTGACAAGCTCAAGGTCGACGATCGAGGCTTAAGGTGGAGTAAAGAACGCCAGGTTCCGCTTCTGTCTGCGGACCGTTCATTTGATCCGGATTCGCGCGATTATTGTGGTTAACAGGCGAAAAACATAGAAAGCGGCGAGCGGTTTGCTGTGCAAAAGTCCAACAATCTCCAGCGAAGGGACCCGGATTCGGCGATGTGTCACCTCTGCGGTGTTGCACCAGCCCCGATTGTCGTTGCCGGTGTGGCGTGTAATTTTGCCCGCCGTTTGCCATGGATTGCCAGAGGCTAGGGTGTGGAAAGCGGGATGAGCACATTGGCTTCCTGGAGTGAATTCATCCTCCTGCATGTGCTACCGATCGCCATCTCCCAGATCGTCGATTGGGTGCGGGAATGGCAAATCCTGGTTGCCGCCCTTGTTTTGCTAATTTTCTTTCATTTCTGGACCCGTGCCATCCTGAGAGCTGCTCGTGAGGCCGCCAGAGAGACGGTGCTGGGAGAAACGCGCGCCTTCGATGCCGGCCTGAAGCTACTGCGGAGGCAGATGGAGGCCGGTACCGATGGGTCTAAAACCGTCGCCGTAGCGCCAGGTGCCGCCGGGCCCCGGGGGCGAGTCGAACCGGCGCCCATGGCCGACCCGGTACAGATCGAGCGTAAAGCGCGCAGTAAGCCTGCGACTGATGGGAATGCGGCCGTGGATCACCTGCGGCAAGCCATTCGGTTGGCGTTGAGTACGTTACCGACCTCTGATGACCCCCTCCCACCGGTAAGCGTGCGGCTCTACCGGGCCGCCATTGACGCCTTGGACGAAGGAGCCCTGGAGGTGACGGAAGGGGGGCGCAAGGATGTGTTGGACCGGATCCGGACCGAACTCTCCGCCCTCAGGCAGTCCTACCCGCCACAATCGTGCCGACAGGCGTGGCAGTCGTTGGTGAAGGTAAACACCCTTGCGCGGGAGTTCTATGAACCGGCTCCGCTGACGCGCGCCGAAATGCTGGCAGCAGGTAAACAGGCTACGCCTTGAGGGCGTCCCGTTACGGCACCCTATATGCGGCCTCTTTGTATGATTGGTAAGAATGATGATCGCGCAGCGAACGTACGTTAACCAAGAAAACCCAAAGGGACATGCATCTATCCCCGCAGTGGGTAACGCATCTGCGATCCATTTCGATCCGCCACAACTTTGAAATTTACTTTAATTCCGTCGTCCTATTGCGGAAAACATGGCGCCTAGGTAGTGCAATACGCCTATCGTTTCGATAGAGTTATCAAGTTCCCGTCAGCGTAACCTTGGTTAGGGGTAGTTCGTGGCGCACGAGGAATCTGTGTCTCGCTTTGTGTCGCCGGAGACCCGTGAGGGGGCGGTAGCCGGTGTAGCTCACTTTCCGCGCCGCGGCTCCCGCGAAGACAGATCATCGCCGGTGATTGGCAATGTGCCTCGCGCGTCTGCGCCTGAGGGATATGAATTGACTGCCAAGCCTTCCCACCGGTACGTCCCGAATTCCGCGCTCGTTCTCTTCCTGCTCGACTTCGTCTTTCTGGGAATTGCGCAAGCCGGATTGTTCGGCGGCATTGGTGGGCGGCTGGATATCCACAATCCGACACAGTTGTGGCTCCTGGTCTTCGTCTCATTGGGCGTCCATCTGGCGTTTCTTTATGCGGCCGGATGCTTTCGCCGTGACACGCTGATCAATTTCGCCACCGCTACATCGCGCCTGGCCGTGGCGCTTGGCTTTAGTGCGGTGGTTCTTTTGGTGCTGATGCATTTCGTAATGGGAGCAATTTTTCCAGATGCGATTATCTTCCGCAGCATCAGTCGTTCGGCGACAATTGCCTTTCTCGGCATGGGCGTTTCGTTATGCGCTGGCCTTTACAGCCGCGTGCTCTTTTTTGCGATGGCGCGCCGCCACTGGTTCCGCCGCCGGGTACTGATTGTCGGCACGGGGTCGCGTGCGCTCTATCTCTACAATCTCCTCAACAACGATTCACATCGCGAACTCACGGAGCTCGCGTTTCTGCCGGAAACGGTCATCGGCGGTGAGCCGACCCAGGTTCCTTCGGCGCTACTGGACTCGATCCTGCCGATATCCGGCAAAAGCGTAGAACAATTGGCCAGCGAACTTCTGGTTGATGAACTCGTCGTCGCCGTCGATGAGCAGCGCGGACTTGCACTCGAAACATTGCTGCCGTGGAAGACGAACGGCATACCCGTGTTCGAATTCAACGCGTTCATTGAGCGCGAAACGGGCAGGGTGGATCTGCGTTGGCTTGAACTGTCTTATCTGCTGTTCTCGAACGGTTTTCAGATCCGCTTGATGGACGCAGCCTTGAAGCGGCTGATGGACATTCTGGTGAGTTCGGTCGCGCTTCTGGTCTCATTGCCGGTGCTTGCGATATCGGCCGGCGCCATTGTCATGGAAGATTTTGGCCCGGTCTTTTATCGTCAGACGCGGGTGACGCAGGGCGGCCGTACTTTCTGGATTTATAAGCTGCGCACGATGCGTACCGACGCTGAGAAATTTGGCGCACAGTGGGCAGAGGAAGACGATCCGCGCATCACGCGCGTGGGCCGCATTCTGCGCCGCACGAGGGTCGATGAAATTCCCCAATTGTTCAACGTGCTGATCGGTCAGATGTCTCTGGTCGGACCGCGGCCGGAACGTCCACTGTTTGTGAACGATCTATCGAAAAAGATACGGCTTTACAGCCTGCGCCATAATGTGAAATCCGGACTCACCGGTTGGGCGCAGATCAATTATCCTTATGGCGCCTCGGAAGAGGACGCTCGCCGCAAGCTGGAATACGATCTCTACTACATGAAGAACTACAGTCTGTTGCGTGACCTCTCCATCATGTTACAGACCTTCCGGGTTCTGATCTGGCCGCAGGGTGTGCGTTAAGCGGCAACACCGGCTCGTTCGACGCGCCTGCAATTCGTTAACGAGATGATGTTGAAATGCGGCCGCATGAGGGGCCGGGTGGACTGTAGATCATGCGTGTACTGACGGTATTTGGAACGCGGCCGGAAGCGATCAAACTTGCTCCCGTCGTCCTCGCGCTTCAGGATACGCCGGCCGTCGAGCACGTCACCTGCGTCACTGGTCAGCATCGCCAGATGCTTGATCAGATTCTCTCCACCTTCGAAATCACGCCGCAATACGATCTCAACCTGATGCGTCCAGGTCAGGATCTCGGCCATATCACGTCCACCGCCTTGCAGGGCGTGGGTGAGGTCATAGACAAGGTAAAGCCGGATTGGGTCGTCGTTCAGGGCGACACGACGACAGCCTTCGCTGCGGCGCTCGCCGCCTTCTATCGCAAGGTGAAGGTTGCGCATGTTGAAGCGGGCTTGCGGACGGGCAACATCTATTCGCCATGGCCGGAAGAGATGAATCGCAAACTCGTCGGCCAACTGACGACGCTGCACTTTCCACCGACGCCGGCCGCGGCCGACAATCTGCGGCGCGAGGGCGTCCTGGAAGGCAGCATTTGCACCACCGGCAACACGGTCATCGACGCGTTGCAATGGGTCGTCAAGCGATTGGAAGATGATGCGGAATTCACCGGATCAATGGACGCCGCGCTGCCCCAATCGCAAGTTGGTCGCCGGCTTATTCTGGTGACCGGGCATCGGCGAGAGAATTTCGATGGTGGGCTTGCGCGCGTTTGTATTGCCTTGAAGCAGATCGCACAGCGCGGCGATGTCGAGATCGTCTATCCCGTTCATCTCAATCCCGAAGTCCAGAAGACCGCCAATGCCATTCTGAACGACGATCCCGCGATCCGTCTGATCGCGCCGCTCGATTATGTGCCGTTCATCGCGCTGATGCGGCGCGCCTATCTCATCGTCACGGACAGCGGCGGCATCCAGGAGGAGGCCCCGGGATTGGGCAAGCCGGTGCTCGTGACGCGCGACACCACGGAACGCCCCGAAGCCGTGACGGCAGGCACCGCCAGACTCGTCGGCACCGACAGCGAGGGTCTGGTGAAATCGGTGAACGAACTTCTCGATGACCCATTGGTCTATGGCCGCATGGCCCAGGCCAAAAACCCGTTCGGAGACGGCAAGGCGGCAAGCCGCATCGTGGCCAGGCTACTTGCGTAGCAGTGCGGCATTAACACTTGTTCCAGCCTCTTTGTTTACATTTACCGACCGGCCAAGCAGTCGCTTCGTTTGATATATCGATGTGCTATCAGCCACCGACTGTTTGTGGGAGGCGCCGGGAAAATGGTAAATCGATCCCTCCCCGGTGGGTTGCCCTAAGCGTTTGGAGCATCGTGTATGGATAGTGTGAGCGGCGAAAAATCGGCGGCGGCCTTCAAGAAAGTTTCGGTGTTTGGATTGGGTTATGTGGGCCTGCCTGTTTCCGCCGTGCTTGCAAGCCGGGGGGTGGAAGTTGTTGGCGTCGATGTGAACCCACACGCCGTTTCGATGATCAACAACGGCCGCATCCATATCGTCGAGCCCGATTTGGAAATGCTGGTTCAGGCCGCCGTCTCCAATGGCAAGCTGCGTGCCACGCTTGAGCCGGAACCGGCCGACGCGTTCGTGATCGCGGTTCCGACGCCGTTCACCGATGATCGCCAACCCGATCTGAGCTACGTCAAAAAGGCGACCGAGACGATTGCGCCACTGTTGCAGAAAGGCAATCTCGTCATTCTCGAATCCACCTCGCCTGTCGGCACAACCGAATTGATCTGCAAATGGATCGGTGAAATCCGCCCGGATTTGGTTCTTCCGGATTCGACGCGCGAGGGTGCCGATGTTCATGTCGCCCATTGCCCAGAACGTGTGCTGCCGGGAACGGTGGTGCGCGAACTGATCTACAACGACCGCATCATCGGCGGCGTGTCACCCGCCTGCGCGCGCCGTGGCGGAGACCTCTATTCGCTCTTCGTGACGGGCGAACTGCATCTGACGACAGCGCGCACTGCCGAGCTGGGAAAGCTTGTTGAGAACGCTTTCCGCGACGTGAACATCGCTTTCGCCAACGAACTGTCGGTGATTTGCGACGAGTTGCACGTCAATGTTTGGGAATTGATCGACCTTGCCAATCACCATCCGCGCGTAAACATCCTGAAGCCCGGCCCCGGTGTCGGCGGTCACTGCATCGCTGTCGATCCGTGGTTCATCATTGCGGCAGTGGGCGAGAAGGCTCGTGTCATGCGCGCGGCTCGCGATATCAACGACTCGATGCCGGGCCGCGTGGTTGCCAAGGTGAAGTCGGCGGCCAATCGCTTCCGCCAACCGAAAGTCGCCTGTCTCGGTTTGGCTTACAAGCCGAATATCGACGATCTCCGCGAAAGCCCGGCCGTGCATGTTGTAGAGATGCTGGCCAAAGCCGATGTCGGCGAACTTCTGGTTGTCGAGCCGAATGTGAAGGAACTGCCTGCGTCGCTCCGCGATCTACCCGGTTTGCGCAAGGTGGAATTGCGCGAAGCGCTTTCCGAAGCCGATATCGTTGTGCTGCTTGTCGATCATCGGCAGTTTCTGCGTGTTGATCGCGAGTTGCTCGACCTCAAGATCGTCATCGATACGCGCGGTGCCTGGCGCACCTCGACACCCGAGAAATACTCCGCCTAGTCGCGCGTCAGCGTCCGATCGTTTGATGCAACAGGTCCGCAAACTGCCGAACCAGATGCGGTCGCGCATATTGCTCCACAACTGAAGGCGTCGGAGCAGGCGGCGTAAGACGCTGTTGCTTGCCTTCGAAGGCCCTCCGTATCATGGCACGAATTTCTTCGATGCTGTTCGGATCGGCGCAGTAGCCGGCACCCGTCTGGCGAATGAAGTTTCCGACCTCGCTATCGGCAGCGGCGATCGCCAGAATGGGTTTGCCAGTTGCCAGATATTCGTACGCCTTGCCCGGCATGCTGATCTTGTCGGTCATCGTGAGAAGCAGGTAATCGGTGTCTTCCAGATAACCGAGCGCCTTGTTCTGCGGCATGAAACCCAAAAGCTGGATTTCGCTCTTTACTCCCGAGAGAAATTGCTTTTCTGCGTCTTCGACGCGCCCGACAAAGCGGGTAACGATGTTGTCGCGCACTTCTTCGGGCAGGCCGTTCAGCGCTGCCCCATAATAGCGCGGTGAAGAATTCAGATACGCCGTCCCCATATGCGTGACGACCAGCTTCCGGCTCTGGTTTTCACGCGTCTTGAAGCCGTTGAAAGCCGCCGGGTCGTAACCGTTGGCGATGCGATGGAACTTCGCGTCCGGCTGTTCGGGATAACGCTTGCGAATGGTCGCCAACGACATATCCGTGACGGAGATTACTGCATCGGCCCGCTCGATCGTCTCGCGTTCGATCTCGACGGCGCGCTTGCGTGCATACGGATTGTTCTGGAATGCGTTGTTGTTGATATAGAACTCCAGCCATTCGTCGCGAAAATCGGCGATGATCTTCACGTCGGGAAAAATCCGCTTGAGCTTATTCCCCACGACAAAGGCCGAGAAGGGCGGGGCGGTGATGATCACAGCCTCGATCTTGTGCTGCCTCACAATCTTCTTGGCAGCTTGCAAGGCGAATGGCACCCACAATATCTCAGGTTCCGGCGCCAGCACGCGGCGGATGATTTGACTTATGAGCGGCGCTCGTTTGGGGGCAGTGGATGCCGCGATAGCTTGCGGTTCAGCCTTGCTCTTTCCTCGGTTCAACCACTGCCACGCTTTTTGGCGCAGGGCGAAAGGAACTTCTGGCGTAAATGCGCCATGAATTTGCACAGCTTCCGGGACAACCTTCGAAAGCGCGGGATCCATAACCGGGCCGGCTGCGTTGGGCGCTCTTAAAACATGCAGCTCGAATCCCATGTCGGGCAGATAGCGCGCGATACTCAGTGCGCGCTGCACGCCGATTCCGCCCATCGGAGGGAAGAGATAGGAGATCAAAAGTACGCGCGGGAAGGGCATGGAAAGGGCTGTTGGGCTATGGCTAAAAGATTAGACAAGGCAAAGGCTTATACTGTATTCGTTAACTTTGCACGACCACCGGCATCCGGCGGTAGTGTTCGTGATTCCGCAATACTTCTTCCATGAAAATGATGGCGCTCCAACCCGCCTGCCCGTGCAAGGATAAGTTCGAATGACGACAGGCGATGCTGGGCCCGCCCTTTCGATATTGACCGTCTCGACCCTTTTCCCCAATCCGGTCCAGCCGTCGCATGGAATTTTTGTAGAGACGCGATTGCGCAAGCTGCTCGCTTCCGGGCAGGTGCGTGCGCATGTTATCGCGCCGATACCGTGGCTGCCCGGTTTCTTGCGTTACGGTTCTTACGGTCCGCTCCATCGTGTGCCGCAGCATGTCGAACGGAACGGTCTGGAGATCGAGCATCCGCGCTATCTGGTTGTGCCGAAGGTTGGCATGCGATTGACGCCGCACACGCTTTACCGTGCGATGCGCAAGTCGCTGCGCCAGTTGCTCGACACAGGTCGCCGCTTCGATCTCATCGATGCCCATTATTTCTATCCCGACGGGGTCGCAGCGGTATGGCTTGCCAAAGAATTCGGTCTTCCGGTCACCGTGACATCCAGAGGCACTGACATCAGCCTCATTCCCCAATTTCCCGGCCCTCGACGTATGATTTGCGCCGCTGCCGGCGAAGCCGACGGACTCATCACCGTCTGTCAGGCCTTGAAGGATGGGCTTGTCGAACTTGGCGTCGATCCCCGCAAGGTGACGGTCCTGCGCAATGGCGTCGATCTGGAGTTGTTTCACCCGATGGACCGTCAGGCCGCGCGGAAGGAATTGGGCCTCAGCCGCCGCACACTTGCGAGCGTCGGCCATCTTGTTGAGCGCAAAGGACATCATCATGTCATTGAGGGATTGAAGAACCTTCCCGATACCGATCTTCTCATCGCAGGCGATGGCGAGGAGCGGACGAGACTGGCCCATCTTGCCGTGGCGTGCGGTGTCGCCGATCGTGTTCGCTTCCTGGGTGTTTTGAACCAGCGCCAGCTTTGCCAGGTCTATAGCGCGGTGGACGCCCTGGTGCTCGCCTCCAGCCGCGAGGGTTGGGCCAATGTTCTTCTGGAGGCCATGGCCTGCGGCACACCCGTCGTCGCATCCGCGGTCTGGGGAACACCGGAGGTGGTGGCCGCCCCGGAGGCCGGTGTTTTGATGCCGTCCCTTGATGCGGCGGGGGTGGCGCAAGGCGTCCGCGAGCTATTCGCCGCCTATCCCGACCACGCAGCCACGCGCCGTTACGCGGAGGGTTTCAACTGGGATGCCACCACGGCAGGTCAATTGAAACTTTTTCGCAGCATAGTCGGGCAGCCGCCCGTTAAGAATTCACCGTAAAGAGATTAAGATTCGTGTGGCAAAAGCCTTTGATTGACAGGCCGGACAGTCGTCGGCATTGAACACCGGCTCGTGCCTTTCCCGCACTCCATTAGTGGACATGACAGTGAAACGCGTTGCTTGTGTCGGTACCGGAAACATTGCTGAATCTCATGCCACAGTGCTGAAGGCATTGCCCGGTGTCGATCTGGTCGCCGCTGTCGATCCGCGAGTGCAGGCCGCTGCTTCCTTCGCCCGGCGGTGGGGAATTTCCCGCACGTTCGGAAGCATCGAAGAGTTGATCGCCGCGCGTGTGGCAGATGTAGCCCATGTGTTGGTGCCGCCACCGCTGCACAAGCCGGTTGCGGAAAAGCTTCTTCAAGCAGGCATCGGCGTCTTCCTCGAAAAGCCGATGGCGCAGACAAGCGCCGAATGCGATGCGCTCCAAAAAGCTGCTGCGCAGTCGGGTGCCGTGTTACGCGTCAACCACAATTTCGTTCACCATCCTTCGCATGTGGAAGCAAGGCGGCTCATAGCGGCGAACGCGATCGGCCCGGTGCGCCACGTCGAAATGCGTTACAATCTACCTTTGAGACAACTGGGCGCCGGGCAACTCGGACATTGGATGTTCGACAATCCGCGCAACCTGCTTCTGGAGCAGGCAGTGCATCCGCTGTCGCAGATCGACGACCTGGTAGGGTCTGCTCGCGAAATCAATGTGCTGCCGGCACCAGCGCAGGATCTGGGCGGTGGACGTTCCATCCGGCGGACTTGGCTTGTTTCTCTCATCTGCGAACGTGGAACGGCGCAACTCTATCTCTCGCTCGGCGAAACCTATCCGGCCTGGGGCGCCACGATCTTCGGCGACGATGGCGTAATTAATGCGGATTACACGCGCACCCGCGTTTCACACGAAACCAGCGGCCGCTATGGCGATTTCTTCGATGATTATCGCAATGGCGCTGCAATGGGACGCGATTTGAAGCGTCAATCGCGCACAAACCTCGTAAATTATGCCACCTCGCTTCTGAAGCTCCGGCCGCGTTCGGACTCCTTCATCCTTTCGATGGCCGGCAGCATCAAAAGTTTCTATGCCGATTGGGAAAATTCCCGCGGCGATCTATCGGGAGAACAGGGCCGCCGCACCGTCGAATTGTGCGAACGAATGGTGGCGCTGGCAGGGTTGGAGGCCGCTCCAAAAGCGCAAGCAACTGCCGCGGACACGGGTCAACCATATGATGTGCTCGTCATTGGCGGCACAGGCTTTATCGGTTCGGCGGTGGTGGCGCAGCTTCAAAAGCGGGGCAAGGCTGTCGGCGTTCTGTCGCGCAGCGTGAACAACCTGCCCGAACATTTCCACGCGCCGACCGTGACGCTCATTCGCGGAGATGCCCGCAACGCAGCCGACATTTCGCGTGCCATCGGAAACGCCAAGACGGTGATCAATCTTGCGCATGGCGGTGGCGGCGGTTCGCGCGCGGAAGTCGAGGCAAACCTCGTGGGGGCCGCGCGAACGGTTGCCGAATGTTGTCTGGCTAGCGGCGTCCAGCGCCTGATCTTCGTCTCATCGATTGCCGCGCTCTATCTCGGCAATCCTTCGGAAAAAATCACCGACGCCACGTCGCCCGATCCTTTGCCGGATGCACGCGCCGACTATGCGCGCGCAAAAGTGCTTGCGGAACGCGCGATGATGGAGATGTTCTGCACGCAAAAGCTCCCAGTGGTGATTTTGCGGCCGGGCGTGGTGATCGGGAAGGGAACATCCCCATTCCATTCCGGGATCGGCTTTTACAATCACGAAACGCATTGTCTTGGCTGGAACGATGGCCGCAATCCGTTGCCGCTGATACTCGTCGATGACGTTGCCACCGCGATCGTGAACGCGCTTGATGCACCGGCTATAGAAGGCAAGAGCTACAATCTTGTCGGCGATGTACGCCTCAACGCGCGCGAGTATATTGATCATCTCGCCAAAGTGACGCGCCGGCCATTGCGCTATCATCCGCAATCGGTCCTGAAGCTCTATGCGATCGAAATGGGGAAGTCCGCAATCAAGAAGGCGACCGGCCGCACCGACCCGTGGCCAAGTTTGCGCGATCTGAAATCGCGTGGCCTTCCCGCCCAGTTCGATTGCAGCGAAGCTTGCCGTGTTCTTTCCTGGGCACCCGTCCGGGATCGCGAGCACTTCCTCAAATGCGGCTTCCCGGCAGATGGCGGAAGCTGAGAGACCCAATCATCTGCTGCATGTGTTCTCGACCTTTGCGGTCGGTGGACCGCAGACTCGATTCACGAGTATCGCCAACGCGCTTGACGGCAGGTATCGCCATTCGGTGCTCGCGATGGACGGCAATCATGCCGCGAAGGTCGGGCTCGATCCGAGAGTCGACTGCAAGTTCGAAGCAATGCCGGTCGTGAAATCCGGCGGCATCAGCCTGGCAAATCTCCGAAATGCGCGCCACGTCCTGCGCCGGCTTCGGCCAAATCTTCTGTGCAGCTACAATTGGGGAGCTATCGAATGGTCGCTCGCCAACTGGGTGTCGCCCGTTTGTCCGCAAATCCATATCGAAGACGGTTTTGGCCCCGACGAATCTCCGGACCGCCAACAATGGCGGCGCGCAACGATGCGGCGGCTTTTTCTCTCGCGTTGTGTGCACGTCATCGTTCCGTCGCGTGTTCTTTACAATGTCGCGATCGAGAAGTGGCGCTTGGCGGAAAGCCGCATGCTTTACATCCCGAACGGTATCGATTGCGAGCGCTTTGCAATGGCACCGGACGCCGCGCTGGTTTCTCAGCTCGGCATCTCTGAAAGCGACCTGATCGTTGGAACCGTCGCCGCGTTGCGACCGGAAAAGAATTTGCTTCGGCTGCTTCGCGTCTTTGCCGGATTGCCGCCGGAACGCCCGGCCAAACTCGTCATCGTGGGCGATGGACCGGAGCGCGCCCGACTTGAAAACGAAGCCGCCCGCCTTGCTGTTGCTCACCGCGTCGTTTTCGCGGGCGCGCTGGCCGCCCCGGAACGCATTCTGGGCCGTTTCGATGTCTTCGCGTTGAGTTCGGACACCGAGCAAATGCCCAACTCGGTGTTGGAAGCCATGGCAGCGGGCCTGCCCGTTGTCGCCACCGATGTGGGGGATCTGGAGCGCATGCTCGCGTCCGATAACGCATCCTTCGTTTTTCCAACCCGCAACGAGGCGGAAATGGTTCAGGGCCTTGCCCTGCTGCTCGGCGACGCATCTCTTCGCGAGCAGCTAGGCAATCAAAACCGCAAGAAGGTCCGCGCCGAATACAGCCTGGCGACGATGGTCTCGCGATATGACGAGGTCTTTGAGGCCTTAACAAGCCGTTGAATGATTAGGGGAAATTGCGGCCGCTATCAGACGCTTGGGGATTGGCTCATCTTTAACGCATCAATGGTTCCATGCGGGGAAGTCCCTGGCGGCCGTTTTCTTTTTGGGTTGTCTTCGGATTAATGAGGGACTGCCAACCAAGTGCGGGTCAAAAGGGGCAATGGCCAGTCATAAAAGACACCCGATGTTGCCGGCGGGCGGCGCAGACATCGTCAGATTTCCCGCCGCGGCGCGGCCGCGTCTTGTCGTCATTGTCGATGCGGAAGAAGAGTTCGATTGGAACGAGCCGTTCTCCCGCGCGAACCGCAGTGTCAAGACGATTGCCTCGCAATTCCGCGCCCAACGTATTTTCGAGAAGTTTGGCGTCATCCCAACCTATGCGGTCGATTATCCCGTGGCCTCCCAGGAGGAGGGCTTCAGGCCGCTGCGCGAACTCTTGCAATCGGGTGCTTGCAATATCGGTGCACAACTTCACACCTGGGTGACGCCGCCTCACGAAGAAGAAGTCTGCGAACGCAATTCCTTCGCCGGAAACCTTCCGGCCAGTCTGGAAAGGCAGAAGCTCGAACAACTCACGGACATGATCGAAAAGAATTTCAATGTGCGTCCGCGATTGTATCGTGCCGGCCGATATGGTGCCGGAGCCGCGACAACCAAAATTCTCGAAGATCTGAAATATGAAGTCGATTGCAGTGTTCTTCCGGGCCAATCGGTGGGCGCGTTGGGCCCTGACTATTCCGGTGGTACGGCGCAACCTTACTGGATAGGAAGCGAGCGCCAGATTCTGGAATTGCCGGTGACGGTCAGTACACTGAGCGTCGCGGGACATTTGAGCGACTCCCTGTACTATCGCTTCGCGTCTCCTTTGGGCCGGGCGCTTAAGATTCCGGGCATTTTGGCTCGCCTGGGCATTATGGAGCGCATCCGGCTCACCCCGGAAGGAACCACGCTGGAAGAAGCTCAGCGGTTGACTCGCCGGATGTTTCACGCCGGACACAAAGTGTTCGCTGTCAGCTATCACACGCCTTCGTTGACACCGGGACACACGCAATACGTGCGCAACGAAAAGGAACTTCAGAGCTTCCTTGGTTGGCTCGATGGTTACATAGAATTCTTTTTAGATGAAATGCGCGGCGTGGTAACGACGCCGCTTGCAATTCGGGACTGGGCAGAGACATTGAGACGCGAGACTCTCAGCCCAAATGACCGAGCGATGCGAATAGAAGCCGGCCAAAGGGTAAGCGTGGTCATTCCCGCGCACAATTCGGCTGCCACGTTGGCGCGGGCCCTCGAATCGGCGGTTTCGCAGACCGCGCCGCCTTTTGAAACAATTGTCGTCGACGATTGTAGCGTCGACGACACCGTTGCCATAGCCGAAAGCTATGCCGATCGCGGCGTGCGCGTCGTGCGTCTTACAGAGCGCGGGGGCGCGGCGGGGGCCCGAAACGAAGGCATCAAGGCCGCGCGTGGCGAATTCATCGCTTTTCTCGATTCCGACGATGAATGGTTGCCGACCAAGCTGGAAAAGCAGATGCGGCTGATGAATTCGGACGAGAAGCTTTCTCTGGTTTCCTGTGCGGCGACATTGTTTGCGCCTGGCGGAAGGAATTTGGGCGACTTGTATGGCGGGCATTCGCCCACCGTAGGACCGGATGCGTGGAAGGCATTGCTTGTCACGAATTTCATTGCCACACCGTCGGTTCTTGCCCGGCGCGATCAGTTGATAAAGCTTGGAGGGTTCGACCGCACTCTCAAGATCGGTGAAGACCAGGACATGTGGATCCGGTTGGCGCTGATAGGCGATATCGGTTTTGAGCCCGAAAACCTCGTCAACGTGCATGAACAGGAAAAGAGCCTCTCGAGCTGGGATCTCGAAGAGCAACTCAAATACACACTTCCTATGATCGAGAAACACATCCGAAGCTTGTCAGGGCGGCTCACGCACGCCGAAATCCGCAAGATTCGGGGTGAACGCATCGGAAGATTGGGCCGGGTGACCTATACACGCGGCGAACGAATCCGAGGCGCCCGGATGGTTTTAGAGGCCACTCTTTTGGGATACCGCCCGGTCGAGAATATTTACTATCTCATTACTGCTTCCGCCCCCGCCACCTGGCTTAAGGACCGGGTCCGTCGCGCCGTTGCGAGCTAACTTTGGCGCGTGGGCAGGGCGGTGGGGCTTGACGCTTTCTCATTGATTAAGCTTCGAAATTTGGCTCGTAGCCCCTCCGCGTCTTAACTCTCAACCAAGATTTCGGGGGTATATCAATTACTTTCGAAGGTGGGGCATGGTATCAAGTCTTGTACTTAAAACATGGGCTAAACAGGGGTAATGTCGCTCTCGGCCGCATTCTACACCCATGCTGCGGCGGCCATCGGATACGCCATTTTCGTGGGTCTCCTGCTCGCTCTGGGCGAGCGATCCCGCTTGAAGACCGTGATGGCGGTCGCGGCGGGAATGACGGCTGCTTGGGCGCTGGCCTGGACAGCCTATGACTTGGGCTGGGGCGCCCCTTGGGGGCCGCCACTTGCCGGGTCGCTGAGAGATGCCGGATGGCTGGCAGTAATCCTGACCGTATTGTCGACCGGGCGCGACAAGAATGCCGTGTGGCAGCGCCTAGTAGCGGCCGCAGCCCTGTTGGTAGCCATCGACACCGCATTCTGCGCAATGCACCTCGATATCGGAACTTTTGCCGGTATCCGCGTCGACTATCAGATCACCCGTATCGTCGTGACGGTCTTGGGCCTGATCCTGGTCGAGAACATGCTGCGAAACGTCTCCGCCGACGAGTTTTGGGCGGTTAAGTCGTTGGGTATCGGCCTGACGGCAATATTCGTGTTCAATCTCGTTTTGCGTATCCCGCAATTTCTCACGCATACCGCAGATGACGGGCTGGTCGCCGCGCAGCCGGTGGTATTCCTGATCGCGTTGCCGCTCTTTGTGATGTCGGCGGTACGAAGCCCGGCACTGCGCCTCAACATCCACTCTTCGCGTCGCATCGTGTTCCACACGGCAACGCTCGTTGCCGCCGGCATCCTGCTTCAGGGAACCGCGTTGGCGGCCTACTACATTCGCAACTATGGCGGCACTACGGCGACGATACTGTCGGTGCTCGTGATCTTCAGCGTACCGGTTGCGCTCGCGCTGGCCATCTCCTCGGGCACCGTGAGATCGGCGCTTCGTACTTTCATCAACGAAAACTTCTTTAGCTACAAATACGACTACCGCATCGAATGGCAGAAATTCATCCAATCCCTTTCCGCCTGGGACGACGGCGGCGTTGCGATGCGGGTATTGCGGACTCTTTCGGAACTGATGGATACGCCAGGCGGAGCCTTGTGGTCCTATCGCGAGCGTTGGAACCAGTTCATGCCCGCCGCTCACTGGTCATTTCCGACCGAACTCGCTCCATTCGGAGTTGAGGACAAGGCCATACGCGTATTCGACGATGAAAACGTCGCCTATCTGGATCTTACCTCAGGGGAAAATGCCGAAGCGGCAGCGCCATGGCGCGAACATTTTCCCGGCGCGTGGATGGTCGTACCGCTTCGCTATCGTTCGGCATTGACCGGTCTGGCCGTACTCAATCCGCCGCGTGCCCCCAAATCGCTCAACTGGGAAGACAAGAACCTCATTGCCCTCGTTTCGATGCAACTTGCGGCCTATCTCGTGCAGGAAGAGACGGCGCAAGCACTTGCCGATGCGCGTCAGCTCGAGGAATTCAACAAGCGCATCGCCTTCATTCTTCACGACATCAAGAACACGATCGGCCAATTGAGCCTGATAGCGCGCAATGCCGAACAATTCGGCGACAATGCGGAGTTCCGCAAAGACATGGTGCTCACCATAGAGCATTCGGTCGAGAAGCTTCACGAATTGCTGGCGCGCCTGCGTGGTGAAGCAGGAGCCCTTCCGGCTGCGGCGGCTGAGGGGACCAACCTCACCGCGCTTATCGCCGATTTCGTTGCGCGCAAGCGCAGCATCGGCGTTGATCTCGTAATGGGAGATACGGACGCACCGGCACTTGTTTCGTTGTCCGATCAGAAAGCGTTCCTCAACGTGCTGGAGCATGTGGTGACGAACGCCGTCGAAGCGACGCCTGCGGACGCACAGGTTCATATCCGGATAGAAACGGGCGGCGGCAGGGTGCGGGTCAGCGTGGACGATCAAGGTGCCGGCATGACACCTCAATTTATCGCGAAAGAGCTTTTCCGGCCCTTGCGTAGCACCAAGGGTACAGGCCTGGGCATAGGTGCCTATCAAGCAAAAGAAACCATGCGTGATTTGGGCGGTGACATCGAAGTGGCGAGCAGAGTGGGCAAGGGAACAACCATAACATTGCTGTTGCCAAGCGCAGCACAGCAGCAGCGGCGGATTTCGGCATGAGTGAAGCAGCCATCAGCGAAACACCGGCCCAGGGCGAGCCGATCCTGTTGGTAGAGGATGATCCGGGCCTCCAGCGCCAGATGAAATGGGCGCTGGCGCCGCATGTCGCGACAGTTGCGGGAACGCGTGCCGAAGCGTTGCGGCAGTTCAAGTCGAACGCGGGCTTTCACATTATTCTGCTCGATCTCGGCTTGCCGCCCGACCAGGATGGCGCCAGCGAAGGCCTGAAAACGCTCGAGGAAATCCTCGCGGCCGCGCCCCGCACAAAGGTGATCGTGGTAAGCGGCAATGCAGATCGCGCCAACGCCGTGAAAGCGGTGGGCAAGGGCGCTTTTGACTTCATTCAGAAGCCGATCGATATCGATGTGTTGAAACTTGTGATCGATCGCGCCGCGCGCATGCACGCGCTGGAAGAGGAAAATCGCAGCCTTCGCGAGACCGCCAATTTGAGCCTCCCGGGACTCGTCTACGGTTCCCCGCAGATGGGAAAGGTCAAACGCATGATCGAGCGGCTTGGCCCCGCCGAGGTCAGCGTGCTCATCACCGGCGAAAGCGGCACCGGCAAGGAGGTGGTGGCGCGGGGCTTGCACGATGTTTCCAACCGCCGCAGCGGAAAATTCATCGCCATCAACTGCGCGTCCATTCCCGAAAACCTGTTGGAAAGCGAGTTGTTCGGACACGAACGCGGCGCATTCACCGGGGCCGTGAAACAGACGCCCGGCAAGTTTGAGCTCGCAGACAACGGCACGCTTTTCCTCGATGAAATTGGGGACATGCCGATGCCGCTTCAGGCGAAGCTGCTGCGCTTCCTGCAGGAGCGTCAATTCGAACGCATTGGCGGCCGCGCTACGATCTCGGTGAATGTGCGCGTGATTTCCGCCACCAATAAACATCTTGAGACCTACGTTGCCGAAGGCAAGTTCCGTGAAGATCTCTATTATCGGCTGAACGAAGTTCGGATCGAATTGCCGCCGTTGCGCGAACGCGAGAGCGATGCGGTGGTGCTCGCTCACCACTTCTTCAACATCTACAACCGCACCAATCATCGCAATCTGCGCGGCCTGTCCGACGATGCGGTGGCCGCGATAGGCGCCTATGGTTGGCCGGGTAACGTGCGCGAACTGGAGAACCGCCTGAAGCGCGCCGTGGTGATGTCGGAAGGGCCCGTGGTGACTGCGGCCGATCTCGATCTTGCTGTACAAGCCGACACCGAACCGCGCAGCCTCAATCTCAAGATTGAAACCGAGAAGCTGGAGCGCGCCTTGCTGAACGAGGCTTTGGCTGTCTCGCAGGGAAACATTTCGAAAGCGGCGAAGCTTCTGGGGATCAGCCGCCCCCATCTCTACAATCTCAAACGGCTCCGCGAAGTCTGATGCCCGTGTTCATAGGAGGATTTGCCTTGAGAAATTTCAAATCGAATTTTGCCCTTGCAGGCCGCCTGCTTCTTGGAGCCGCTGTCATAGGCAGCCTCGGCCTTGCGGCCCCTTCTTATGGTGCGGTGGATGCGACGCCGAACATTCCGGGCAAGCCCGAACTGAAGGTGACAGGCGCCGATGCACCGGGTCTGCGCAATATGGTGGAACAGGCGCAAAACTCGTTACGCAAAGGCGACGTCAAGACGGCAATCATCTATCTCAAGAATGCCGTCAGCATGGCTCCGAAGAACGGGCAGGTGCGCGCCGAACTGGGCTACCTTTTGTTGCGCACAGGCGATGCGATCTCTGCCGAACGCGAATTGCGGCAGGCGCGTGCCGACGGCGCTTCCGACCAGATGGTGCTGCCCAGCCTGTTCCAGGCGATGCTGACGCGCGGCAAAGAACGCGACTTGCTCGAGCAGTTTCCGGAACCTGCTCAGGACGACAAATCGGTGCGTGCTGCCGACGTGTTGCGCGCACGTGCGATCGCGCTGCAAAAAATAGGTCAGCCCGACAAGGCGAGCGCTGCGATGGATCGCTCTTTGTCCATCCGTCGCGATGCTCCTAGCCTTCTCACCCGCGCCTCGCTCGCCCAGCAGCAGGGAGATCTCGCGACGGCGATGAAGGTGACCGATGAGGCGCTCAAGCTCGCGCCCACCGATGCCGGTTCATTGATGATGAAGATTTCGCTTCTGCAAGCGCAAGGGCAAGACGACAAAGCTCTGGGTTATGCCGATCAGCTCGTCAAATACTATCCCGATACCGCCGCGCCCAAGGTGGCGCGCATCGGCGTCTATTTGAAACTGAAGCAGGACGCCAAAGCGCAGGCCGACGTCAAAGCCATCCTTGCCAAGCAGCCGGGCCTTCCGATCGGCGTCTATTACGAAGGCATCATCAAGGCGCGCGCCAAAGATATCAAAGGCGCGTGGAAGCTGGTGCAGGGCTTGCCGCCGGAATTTGTCCGTTCCCAGCCCGCCATCGGGATCGCCGTGGCGCAAATCGCGCTCGATTCCGGAAACAAGGAGGTTGCCCTTTCGACGTTGGCGTCGGTGGTCGCGCAATATCCGCAGGATGCCGAAGCGCGCTTGCGTCTCGGGGCGTTGAAACTCCAGACGAAGTCGCCGCAGCAGGCGCTCGACGTGCTCGACCCTCTGAAGAACTCGAAGGATCCGCGCGCGGCCGGCCTGATTGGGCAGGCTTACGCCCGTTTGCGCCAATATGGTCAGGCCACCGAATATTTCGAGAAGGCGGCCCAGGGAGGCTTGTCCAGCGACATATTGAAAACCCAGTTGGCACTGACCGAACTGAAATCGGGCCAGGCGGACAAGGCGATCAGCCAGCTCAAAGAGCTTTCCGAGCAGCATCCCGAGAGCGCCGAAACGGCCGGGCCGCTGATCGCAGCCTTGCTGCAGCAGGGCCAGTTCGACGATGCGGCCAAAGTAGCCGACCGGTTGGCAAAAGCATCTCCGAAGAATCCGCTGCCTGTGCTCTATCGCGGCCAGGTTGCGATGTATCGCGGCGATTACGGCACCGCGGTGTCGATCTTCAACGATGCGCTGAAACTCGATCCCAAGTTTATTCCTGCACGCTATTACAAGGCACAGACGCTGGCGGCGCAGGGCGACATCGCTGGCGCCAAGGCGGAATTGAATGGCATCGTCAAACAAGATCCGAAGAATTCGCTCGCTTACGTCAAGCTTGCGCAATTCGCCATTCAGGAAGGAAACGAGGCGGACGTTGCCAACCTCCTCAACAAGGCGAGCGCGGCATCGCCCAAGGATGTCACGCCTAAGCTGGTTCTGGCCGCTTACTATCTTTCGCGCCACAAGCTGAAGGAAGCCGACCAGGTTGCTGCGTCTGCATTGAAAATTGCACCCGACAATGACGAAGCCATTGCATTGCAGGGGCAGATTCAATTTGCGCGTGGCTCCAAGGATCAGGCCTCCGCCACATTCCGCCGTCTGGTGACGCGTCTGCCCCAATCTCCCGGCGCCCAGCTTTTGCTCGGTAACACGCTTGCCGCCACGAAGGACGTGGACGGGGCGGTAAGTGCGTTTTCGCGCGCCGTCGAGCTTGATCCCACTTCGATGCAGGCTCGCAACGCGTTGATCGATTATGCGGTTCGGACGAATGACGCCGATCGCGCACTCGCCACGGCTCAGGATTACGCCAAAAACTATCCCGGAACGACGGCCGACATCCTTGTTGCGAACACGATGATGAAACTCAAGCGTTCGGAAGATGCCAAGGCTTTGCTTGCAAAGTCATACGCCTCGAAGCCGAACACGACGGTCGTGCTTGCTTATGAACGCGTGCTGCTTGCAACCGGAGACAAGAACAAGGCGCGTTCGGTGCTCACCGATTGGTTGCACAAGAACCCGAACGATATCGAAGCCATGAAGGAATATGGCAGCATGCTGCTCGCCGCTGGCGACAATGCGGGAGCTCGAAAGCAGTTCGAAGACGTTTTGAAACAGCGTCCATTCGATGTCATTGCGCTGAACAATGTGGGATGGCTGATCCAGAAGAGCGATCCCAAGCGCGCCCTGGCGCTGGTGAGCAAAGCGGCGCGGATCCAGCCACAGTCGGCGGCGATCCTCGACACGCTCGGCTGGCTCAAATGGCAAACCAACGCCAAGCAGGATGCGTTGGAACTGCTGCAGCGCGCTCATGGCCTCGCAGGAAACGACCCTGACATCACCTATCATCTCGTCGTGGCCCTTGATGGCAACGGCAAGCGTGACCAGGCCAAGGCGTTGCTCAAGCAACTGTTGTCGTCCGGCGCGAAGTTCGAGGATTTGGCAGACGCCAAGCAGCTCGCCGCGAAGTGGAAATAGACACCTTCCGCGGGACTCGAACGTCACAGGGGAATTCGGGGACGGATATGTGGAGCGGACAGGCTCGGAACATTCGTCAGGCCGTGCCTGTGTGGGCCGTGGCGTGCCTGTGCTGTGCGCTCGCCGTGTGGGTGGGATGGATCGGATTTCTCGGCAGTGACGATGCTCTTTATGCCGAGGCCGCCAGAGCCTGGCTGGAGCACGGCCCTACGCTCGGGTCATCTCATTGGTCGTTGCGGCTGCCGATCGTTTTGCCCGTCGCGGCGAGCTTTTCTGTGTTCGGCATCGGTGAATTCTCGCTCATTTTGCCGACGCTGATTTATGCGCTTGTTGTCGGCATTTTATTTGTTTTCATCGCAAGAGCCGCTTTGGGATGGCGTGACAGCCTGTTCGCGGTGCTGCCATTCGTAACCGCGCCCATCTTCGCCCAAAGTGCGTCAATTCCCGGCATCGATTTGACGGAATTGGCGTTCGATGTCGCCTCGATTTATCTGCTTGTCCTGGCGCTGAACGCGTCGGAACGGCGGATCCCATTGCTGTTGAGTGGTGTATTCGCCGGATTGGCCTACATGTCGCGCGAAACCAGCATCTTTCTTGCGGTGGGATACGGCGTGTTGTTTCTCACCGGCTTTCGCATGGATCGCCGGCAGTATCTCTATATCGTCGCCGGGTTTCTGCTTGTCGCAGGCACCGAGATGGCGGTCTATTATTTCCTGACAGGATCGCCCTTCTATCGGTTGAATATCTCTTTCCATCACGACGAGGTGAACCGGAACATCTCCAAGGGCCTGTTTGACGGCGCGGGCAATCTGCACACCGGCAGCATCCTCGATCCGTTTTTGATGCTGTTTCTCAACAAGGATTTCGGCATCCTATTTTGGCTGGCCGTCCCGGCAACGATATGGTTTGTGCGCGCGCGCACGGTCCCGCGATTGGCGCGCGATGGCCTGTTGGTTTTTGCCGTTGTCGGGTTGGCCTGGATGCTGTCTGTGTGCGTACTGGCAGCAAAACTCTATCTTCTGACACGCTATTTCCTTGTCCCTTTTGCAGCCGCTGCGCTGTTGATCGGCGCCTGGCTGGCATA
>DASZYI010000034.1:0-4662 GCA_035545475.1 Rhizomicrobium sp. | reverse complement strand
CAGGCGAAGAGGACGGCACCGGGCAGCTCCTCCCCGTTGGGGCCGCGCATCGCATCAGCCCTTCAGGTGGAGCACGCAGATCAGGGTGAACAGACGCCGCGCGGTGTCGAAATCGATCTCGATCTTGCCCTTGAGCCGTTCCTGTAGAAGCGTCGAACCGTCGTTGTGCAGCCCCCGCCGGCCCATATCGAGCGCCTCGATCTGCGATGGCGGCGCCGTGCGGATCGCCGCGAAATAGCTTTCGCAGACGACGAAATAATCCTTGATGACGCGGCGAAACGGCGTGAGCGACAGCATGATGCGACCGTGCTCGCTGCCATCTTCGAGACGGATGTCGAATACCAGACGGTTTTCTTCCGAGCCCAAGATGAGTTGATACGGCCCGCCCGGCGATCCCGCGGGTTCGAAGCTGTTCTCTTCCAGCAGGTCGTAGATCGCGATCTCGCGTTCCTGCTCGACCTCGCGCGTACGGCGCACGACGGAGCGTTCGTCAAGCGTGATGGCTGCAATGCGATAAGGCGATTTTTCCGTCATGTGCGGTTGAGACGCGCTGCGACCGATCTGGCATGTGCATCGAGTCCCTCCGCTTCGGCAAGTGCGACCGCCGCAGGCCCGATCTCGTTGATCGCCTCGCGGTTGAGGGAAAGGAGGGTCGTGCGCTTGACGAAATCGAGCACCGAAAGCCCCGAAGAAAACCGTGCCGTGCGCGCGGTGGGCAGAACATGGTTTGGCCCGGCGATGTAATCGCCCATCGCTTCCGGCGTGTTGCGGCCCAGGAAGATCGCGCCTGCGTGGCGAATGTGCTTCAGCAGTGTGTCGGGATTTTCGACCGCCAGTTCCAGATGTTCCGGCGCGATGCGGTTGGCCAATTCGCAACCGTCTTCCAGTTTCGGCACCACGACGATGCCGCCGAAATCCTTCCAGCTTGCCGATGCGATGGCCTTGCGCGGCAAGGTGGCGAGCACGCGATCCACCGCAACGCTCACCTTGTCCGCGAAGCCCGCATCGTCGGTGATGAGAATGCTTTGCGAAGACGCATCGTGTTCGGCCTGGCTCAACAGATCGGCGGCAATCCAATCCGGATTGTTCGCTGCATCCGCGATCACAAGAATTTCCGATGGTCCCGCTATGGAGTCGATGCCCACAATGCCGAACACTTCGCGCTTGGCCGCCGCGACATAGGCATTGCCCGGCCCCACAATCTTGTCGACCGGGGCGATGGTTTGCGTGCCATAGGCAAGCGCCGCCACAGCCTGCGCGCCGCCGATGCGATAGACTTCGGTGATCCCTGCCCGCTTCGCTGCCGCCAGCACCAGCGGGTTCAACTTGCCGCCGCTCGCCGGCGTCACCATGACGATGCGCGCGACGCCTGCCACGCGCGCGGGGATGGCGTTCATCAGCACCGAACTCGGATAGCTCGCCGTACCGCCGGGAACATAGAGGCCCACGCTGTCGAGCGCCGTCCAGCGCCAGCCGAGTTTGGCCCCGATTTCGTCCGTATACGTCTCATCTTTGGGTATCTGGCGGCGGTGGTAATCCTCGATACGCTTAGCCGCGACATCGAGCGCCTTCAAGGTTTCGGCGGCGCATTGCGCTTCGGCTTGCGCCATCTCGCTGGCCGTGACGCGCAGCGTTTGGGCCGTCAGTGTCACCTTGTCGAATTTCGCGGTCAGTTCGATCAGCGCCGCGTCGCCGCGTGCGCGCACATCGGCAATGATCGCGCGCACGGCTTGCGCCACGTCTTCTTCGGTTTCGCGCTTGGCCGAGATCAGCGCGGCAAAATCCCGCGCGAAATCGGGAGCGCGTGCATCCAGACGCCGCGCCATCTTATTGATCGTCCAACTGGTGTTGCGGACGGCCTTGCGCGCTCCACGGTCCCGAAAGATCGGTAAGCCCCGCATCGAGGCATTCGACCTCCAGCCGCATGACGCCGCCACCGGCAAACAGAAGCTCCACGATGCCGCCGCAGTCGTCGTCCGCGGCGGGCGCAAACTGGATGGCCAGCAGCGAAACGATGGCATAGGGATTGTCGCGCTTCAGATTGTACGATCTGGCGCTCAACACATTGTTGAAATAGAGGCCCGACCGCACGCGCAAATTCCGCCCGGTGTAGCGCTCGGCATCTTCCCATTTGAAGCGGTTGAACACGCCCGCGAAGCGATGCGTCTTCGGCAGATAGACAAGATCGGTCACACGCGCGACCGCGTCCTGCAATTGCGCGGAGATGATTTCAAGATCCTCCGCATCTTCCGCAACGATGGTGACGCCCGGCTTCATCCGTGCAGCCGCTCGATGTTCGCGCCGACGCCGGAGAGTTTCTCCTCCAGCCGTTCGAAACCGCGATCCAGATGATAGACGCGATTGACGATGGTCTCGCCTTCCGCCGCCAGGCCCGCCAGGACAAGGCTGGACGACGCGCGCAGATCGGTCGCCATCACCTGCGCGCCTTTCAATTTTGGCACGCCATGCACCACGGCCAGATCGCCGTCGATCCTGATGTCGGCGCCCATGCGGGCGAGTTCGGGGACGTGCATGAAGCGGTTCTCGAAAATCGTCTCCTTTATATGCGACGTGCCGTTGGCGGTTGCCAACAGCGCCATGAACTGCGCCTGAAGATCGGTGGGGAACCCCGGAAACGGCGCCGTGGTCACGTCCACCGCCACCGGGCGCACGCCGTTCCTATGCACGGTCAATCCGCGATTGGTGGCCGTGACGTCCGCGCCCACCGCTTCGAGCAGCGGCAAAACCGCGCCGATCAGTTCCGCGCGCGTATTCACAAGTTCGATCTCGCCGCCCGCTATGGCCGCCGCTATCGCATAGGTTCCTGTTTCGATGCGATCCGGCAGAACCGGATATTCCGCGCCGTGCAGCGAGCGCGCGCCTTCGATCTCGACACGCGACGTGCCGAGGCCGGTGATCTTCGCGCCCATCGCGATCAGGCAATGGCCGAGATCGTCGATCTCGGGCTCGCGCGCCGCGTTCTCGATCACCGTCAAACCGTCGGCGAGTGCCGCCGCCATCAAGGCATTCTCGGTGGCGCCCACCGAAGCGAACGGAAATTCGATGCGCCCGCCGCGCAATCCTTTCGGCGCGCTGGCGATGACATAGCCTTCGCTCAGGTCGATCTCCGCGCCCAGCGCTTCGAGCGCCTTCAGATGCAGATCGACGGGCCGCGCCCCAATCGCGCAACCGCCGGGCAGCGAGACCTTCGCATGGCCCACGCGCGCGACGAGCGGGCCGAGCACCAGAAAGCTCGCGCGCATCTTGCGCACGATGTCGTAGGACGCGGTGGTGTTGGAAATGTCGGCGGCCTTCAATTCCAGCCGCCCGCCCTCGCCGATCCGGGGCCCGCGGGTGTAGCTCGCCTGCGCGCCCGCGGCCCGCAACAGATCGGCCATGAACGCGATATCGGCCAGCCACGGCACGTTGGTGAGCGTCAGCATCTCATCGGTGAGCAGGCTGGCAGCCATCAGCGGCAGGGCCGCGTTCTTGGCCCCGCTGATCGCGATTTCGCCCTTCAAACGGACGCCGCCTTCGATGCGAATCCTGTCCATAACCCCTCACGCGGCCTGAGCGCCGATTCCAGACCCTTTTATCGGCTGACACCGGCTTTCGATAGAACGAGAACGCAAACTAGCCCTGCTTCGCGGCCTCTTTCGGGCCATGCTGCGGCGGCTGCGCGGCGTCAGGCGGTTTGGGCGCGGCAGGCTTGGCTCCACCCGCCTTGCGGCGCTTCAGATTGGCCTTCAGCGCCTCTGCCAAACGCTCGGTCCGGCGTGCGGATTTGGCCTTCATTGCGCTCTTTCCCTGGCCCCTTTCGATGGGCTATAGGCTCCGGCCCGGCTGGATTCCAGCCCGGAAATGCCATGGTTCGCCGGAGTAGCGTAGTGGTAGCGCAACCCCTTGGTAAGGGGTAGGTCGAGAGTTCAATTCTCTCCTCCGGCACCAGTCAAGTTCTTTAAAATCAATGAGTTATATCGAGGTTTTTGAGAACGCCGAGCGAACTTGATTGGCCCCTAAAGGCTTCAAAGGGAAAGAAAACGAGAACAAAAGCGTGCCAAATCCGTGCACGAAACGCGCTCCCTCCGACCTAGGTATCAAGTGCGGACTGCATGCTGAACCCATAAAGTAAGTCCGCTTGCGGTTACAGCGAGACCGTCCGGCGATACGACCAGCGCCAGACCGGTGCTGTACCGGCTTCGCGATCGCGGCCGCCTTCCGCCGCGGTGAACCACGCAACGGCGGCTCCCAGAAGCAGTGCTGCAGCAACCATGAAGGCTTCCAGCACGGCGGCGTGGCGCGCTGTGCGCAGTTCCTGCTTTGCTTCTGCGAACACGCGATCCTTGCGCTCGGTGGCTTCGGCATCGGAAATGTCGGCTGTGTGCGCGGTCGTTGCGATAAGATAATCGCGGTCGCTGCTAGGCACGCCTGCGTGGCTGGAAGTTTTCAGCAGGATGCGGCCGGCTTCGGCTCTGCGATAGGTGATCTCGTTGTCAGCCAGATGCCTGTCGGTGCGGAAAAGCTCGTCGAGTTCGGATGCCAGAATATTTTCGCCCGCCACCGATGCCGATGGTCCCTGTACACCGGACGGCGCCATGGCAGGCGCTGTGACTGCCGCCCCGGCCAATGCCAGAACGGCCGCGATCAGAACCGCCAGACCCC
>DASZYI010000033.1:0-2114 GCA_035545475.1 Rhizomicrobium sp. | reverse complement strand
TGTGGGGATGCAGCCCCAGTTGAGGCAGATGCCGCCGAGCTTGTCGCGTTCGACGATCGCGGTTTTCAGGCCAAGCTGCGAAGCACGAATGGCGCAGACATAGCCGGCAGGGCCGGAACCGATCACAACGACGTCGAAATTGTCTGCCACTTACGCCTCCGAAATACTCATGACAACCACGATCACGACTGCCGGTCCCAGGATGAAGATCAGGTAGATCGCCATCGACGCTGCGAATTTGATGGTCGTGCGTAGCCAGCCCTGGCCGTAGAACCGCTTCATCGCGAACAAGAGATACGCGCCGAGGCCAAGCAGCGTCAGCAGCGCCACAAGCGGGCCGGGCAATACCTGAACAAGGCCCGCGGTAATGAGAAGGATCACGAAGGCGGCGCTGAAATAGTTCAACGCAAACACCAGATGATCGACATAGTAGTAGTGCTTGCGCGCCCGGAAATAGAACGCCATCAACACAGCGGCGAACAGCGGCACCAGCAGGAACAGCATGCGCGGCACCCAGGTGGTGAGCGGCCCGTTGATCGCGGCGGGGTCTTTGGCGATGTGTTCGACGCCTTGCAGCACGCGGTCCGAACCCGCGAACGGCGTGTTGGTGAGTTTTTGGGCCACGCGCTGGCGTGCCTTGGAAATCAGTTCAAGGGTCTGTGCGGGCAACTGCGATTGAACGGAACCGATCGGCGCGAAGAAACGTACGTCGCCGGTAATGATTGGAGCGGCACCCGGTTCGAGTTTTCCGGGCTGAAGATCGACGCCGAACTTGCGGGCTTCGGCAATTGTTTTGGCGTCGATCTTTGAATTGGGATTGATCTTCAGAACATAGGGCGACTTCACATAGCTGGTGAATTTCGCTTCGCCTTTCACCTGTACGGCGATTTGCATAATGCCGATATTGGCGAACGACAGTATCAGAAAGAAAATCAGCGAGACGAAAAGATAAAGACGCACCGGCGGAACGTAAGGACGCGTGCGGCCTTCGCGCCAAGCGCAGGCGAGCTCTCCCGGTTGAAACAACAACGCGCGCGCCGTGCGCAGGATGCGGCTGTCGAGATTGACCACATCCTTCACGAAGTCCTGCGTCAGGCCTTTTAGAGAGCGGCGGTGCGTGTCCTGCTCCTGGCCGCAGATCGCGCAATAAGGGCCCATCAGCGGCGCGTGACAGTTCTTGCATTTGCCGGATGGTTGTTCGGCGCGATTGGCGATGGCAGACGCGGCGACCTCTACGGCCGCTGCGCCGCCGAGTTCGATGATGCCCTCCATCTCGCCGGTCATGTCGCGTTTATAGCAGCATCGCGGCTGGATCTTCGACGAAAGTCTTGAACGCCTGCAGGAAGCGCGCCCCGGTGGCGCCGTCGATCACCCGATGGTCGCAGGACATGGTGACGGTCATCACGGTGGAGACCTCCACCTTGCCGTTGCGGACAATGGCGCGCTGCTCGCCCGCGCCCACCGCGAGAATGGCGGCATGTGGCGGGTTGATGACGGCGGTGAACTCTCGGATGCCGAACATGCCAAGATTGGAGATGGCGAAGGTGCCGCCTTCGAATTCCTGCGGCTTCAGCTTCTTGGCGCGGGCGCGTTCGGCCAGCGATTTGACCTCGTTGGAGATAACGGCGAGGCCTTTTTCTTCGGCGTGGAAGACGATGGGGGTGATGAGACCGAAATCGAGTGCGACCGCCACGCCGATGTCGGCGTGTCTGTGGCGCAGGATTGCGCCGTCGGTCCAGCTTGCGTTGACTTCCGGCACACGCAGAAGCGCGAAGGCCGCGGCCTTCACGACAAAATCGTTGACGGAGAGTTTGTAGCCGCCCTCTTTCGGCGCGGCTTCGTTGAGGCGCGCGCGTGTGCCCATCAATTCGTCGATGCGGCAATCGATGGTGAGATAGAAATGCGGGATCAGCGCCTTTGCCGAGGTGAGGCGCTTGGCAATGGCCTTGCGCATCGAGTCGTGCGGGATTTCCTCGTAGTCGTCGGGTTTGAAGTAGAGCTTGGCGTCGGGGAGCGGCGCGATGCCGGAGATTGCGGTTGATTGCGCTGAAGGCTGCGCTGCGGGTGCGGCTTTGGCGGCAGGAGCTTTTGTTCCGGCTTTCGCGGATTCGACA
>DASZYI010000032.1:0-7485 GCA_035545475.1 Rhizomicrobium sp. | reverse complement strand
GATTTCGGTTGGACGTGCCCCGCTATTCAAACTCATCCCCATGTCATGGCCCGCAAATGCGGGCCACCCAGGTGACGCGCACTCGATCTCGCGGAAGAAGCTATAGCATTGCTTTGAACAACCGAAACCGTTTCAACTGGGTGGCCCGGTCGATAACAGCGTATTCGACGCGGGCCATGACAATGTGGTGGGGAACAGGGGCACATGCTGCAACACGCACAATCCGCGCTGGGGATCGTGGTGATCCTCGCGCTGGCATGGGCTTTCTCCGAAAACCGCCGCGCCTTTCCCCTTCGCACGGTGCTGGCGGGTCTCGCCCTCCAGGTGGCGCTCGCGTTGTTGCTGCTGAAGGTCCCGCCCGCCCGCAACGTGCTGTTCTCGCTCAACGGCATTGTCGATGCGCTGATGGAAGCCACCCGCGCCGGGACGTCGTTCGTCTTCGGCTATGCGGGCGGCGGCGACACGCCATTCGCGGTCACCAATCCGAGAGCGCTCGGCAATTTCGCGTTCCAGATATTGCCGCTCCTCATCGTGATCTCGGCACTCGCCGCCCTTCTCTGGCATTGGCGCATCCTGCCCGTCATCGTGCGCGGCTTCGCCTTTGGGCTGCGCAAACTCATGGGCATCGGCGGCGCGGTGGGATTGGGGGCGGCCGCCACCTTCTTTCTCGGGATGATCGAAGCCCCGCTGCTGATCCGCCCCTATTTGCCGAAACTTTCACGCTCCGAATTGTTCGTGCTGTTCACCGTCGGCCTCGCCACCGTCGCCGGCACGGTGTTCGTGCTTTATGCCAGCATCCTCGAACCCGTCATCCCCGGCGCGCTCGGACATATCCTCGTGGCATCTCTGCTCTCTCTGCCCTCCGGCATCCTGATCGCACGCATCATGATCCCCGGCACGGAAGAAACCGAAGGCGATCAGGCCAGCATGTTGCAATACCGCTCCAGCATGGATGCGGTGGCGCGCGGTACGGCGGACGGTTTGCAGCTCTGGCTCGGCATCGTTGCGATGCTGCTGGTGATGGTGGCGCTGGTCGCGCTCGCCGACATCATCCTGCGGAATTTCCCCGACGCTTGGGGCGCGCCGCTCACCGTCGAACGCATCTTCGGCTGGATCTTCGCACCTGTCGTCTGGCTCTATGGCGTACCGTGGGACAAGGCGGCGACGGCAGGCGCGCTGATGGGCGACAAGACCATCATCAACGAATTTGTCGCCTATCTGAAACTCGCAAGCCTGCCGCCCGACGCGCTCGATCCGCGCTCGCGCCTCATCATGCTCTATGCGATGTGCGGCTTCGCCAATTTCGGCTCGGTCGGCATTTTGATCGCCGGTGTCGGCGGCATGATCCCCGAACGCCGCAACGACGTGGTTCCGCTCGCGCTGCGCGCGTTACTGTCAGGAACAATGGCCAGCGGATTGACCGGCGCGATTATCGGGTTGTTGCCGCTTTAAGATAGCTTGTCATCCCGGACGCGCACCTTCGCGCGATCCGGGACCCACCGAGAAACGGCGCGATGGGTCCCGGCTCTGCGCGGCTATCGCCGCTTGGCCGGGATGACAGTCGCTATTGTTTCGGCGAAAGCGCAAACGCCTCCGCCAGCAATTCATACGACCTCAGCCGCGACGCATAATCATAGGTGATCGTCACCACCACCAATTCTTCCGCGCCATGTGCATCGGCCAGCGCCAGCAATTTCGTGCGCACCTGTTCCTTGGTGCCGACGACGGAGCGTCGCTCCACCGCCTGCAATATGGCCAGTTCCTGTTCGGTATAGGGATAATCGAGCGCCTCCTCCGGCGGCGGAAACGCGATGGGTCTGTTGGTCAGCAATCGCACCACCCACAGATTGCGCGACGCCGAAAGCCTGCGCGCCTCTTCATCGCTTTCCGCCACCAACGCGGCCACACCCATCGAAACGCGCGGACGTTCGCACCACGCGCTCGGTTTGAAGCGCCTGCGATATTCCTCGCAAGCCTCGACGCTGCCCTCGGTGTTGATGAAATAGGCGTGGCTGAACGGCAGCCCCAATTCGCCCGCATAGACCGCGCTGTGCATCCCCGAGCCCAAAAGCCACATCTCCGGCCGCGAAGGTCCTTCCGGCATCGCATGGATGCTGCGATAGGGATGATCGTCCGGCATCGGCGTTCCCGACGCGTCGTCCAGGAATTGGCGCAGCAGATTGACCTGACTTGGAAAGGCGTCGATCCCCCAGGCCTGCGGCCCTGCCTGCAATGCCATGGCGGTGCGCTGGTCGCCGCCCGGCGCGCGCCCCAGCCCAAGGTCGATCCGGCCCGGCGTCAGCACTTCCAGCATCCGGAACTGCTCGGCCACCTTCAGCGGTGAATAATGGGTCAGCATCACCCCGCCGGACCCGACGCGAATGGTCTTGGTCTCCGCCGCCACCCGCCCGATCAGGATTTCCGGCGCGGAGCCGGCGAAGGAGCGGGTGTTGTGATGTTCGGCCAGCCAATAGCGGTAATAGCCCAGCCGTTCCGCGGCCTTGGCGAGCTTTATGGTTTCCGCGATGGCCTCGGCTGCGCCGCCGCCCTGGGGGATGGGAGATTGATCCAGAACCGACAGACGCATCGAAAGCCTAACAATTGTGCAGCGTTTGCATTGGGTTAACGATTAACGGGCAAGCTCCTGCCGCCCACCTCTGCTCCGCTTTGAACCACCATGAACGCCAGCACGGAAGGCCTTATCAAGCTGAACGACGCTGCGCGCAAAACGCAGAAGATCGATCCCAGCGAAGTCCAGAATCCGCTCACCTGCAAGGCCCTCGACAAGTGGAACCGCCTGCGGGGCGAGCGCCGCTTTCCGTCGCGCAAGGATGCGGCTCCGCGGGAATTGAGCGCGCTTCTTCGCAACATCGCGCTTGTGCGTGTGTTGCAGGGCGGGGCCGATTTCGAATTCCGCGTTCTGGGCGATGCCGTCATCCAGGTGCAGACGGGTCTGCAAACCGGCATGACCACGAACGAGCTCGAAGAGTTCTATCCCGGTTACGGCACACTATGCCGCAACCTCTTTCGCCGCGTCTGCGACACGCGCGAACCGCAGGCCTATCGCGGCTTCTATGAGCGGACGGCCGACAAATGTTCCTTCTATCACGAATCGCTCATGCTCCCGCTCGGCGAAGATGACGGGGTGGTCGATCACATCCTGATCGTCGGCGTCTACGCCATGGACGCCGAAAAAGCATTGGTGTGATGTTCACTTACCTCCCCCCTTGCGGGGAGGTCGACATCGCGGAACGCGATGGCGGGTGGGGCCTTTTGCGCGAAGCGCCATAAAAGATTTCACGCGGAGACGCGGAGGACACGGAAATGCCGTCCCTCTGCGTGCTCCGCGTCTCCGCGTGCCCTCTCTCGTCTGGCGCAACGGGAAGTAACAACCAACGCTTCCCCTGCAAACCCAATCCGCTCTAATCTCCTGCGCACATAGAAATCATCGGAAATTCCACATGGCGCTTGACCTTGAAACCCGCAATCACCTGATCGAAACGGTGCGCCGTTTCGTGACCGAAAAATGCATCCCAATCGAAGCGAAAGTCTCGGAAGACGACCGCGTTCCCGACGAGATCGTCTCCGAAATGAAGTCGCTGGGCCTTTTCGGCCTGTCGATTCCGGAAGAATTCGGCGGCCTCGGCCTTTCGATGGAAGAAGAAGTGCTGGTTGCTTTCGAGCTCGGCCAGACCTCGCCCGCCTTCCGGTCGGTGATCGGTACCAATGTCGGCATCGGCAGCCAGGGCGTGGTGATGTTCGGCACCGATGAGCAAAAGCGCGAATGGCTCCCCAAACTTGCCAGCGGCGAGATCGTGGCAAGCTTCGCGCTCACCGAACCGAATGCGGGTTCGGATGCGGCGTCCATCCGCACCACCGCCATCCGCGACGGCGATCATTACGTCGTCAACGGCACCAAGCGTTTCATCACCAATGCCAAGCGCGCGGGCATGTTCACACTCATGGCGCGCAGCGACCCGGCAAAGAAGGGCGCCACCGGCATTTCCGCTTTCATCGTTCCCGCCAACACGCCCGGCATCACCATCGGCAAATCCGAAAAGAAGATGGGCCAGCAGGGCGCGCACATCCATGACGTGATCTTCGAGAATGCGCGCGTACCCGCACATCTGCGCCTCGGTGCGGAAGGCGAGGGCTTCAAGGTTGCAATGCAGGTGCTCGATCGCGGACGCCTGCACATTTCCGGCGTCTGCGTCGGCGTCGCCGAACGGCTGATCCGCGAATGCGTGAATTACGCGCGCGAACGCGAACAATTCGGCCAGCGTCTCGGCGATTTCCAGCTTGTGCAGGCGATGCTCGCCGATTCCAAAACGGAGGCCTATGCCGCGCGCTGCATGGTGCTAGATGCCGCCAAACGCCGCGACGCGGGCGAGAACGTCACGCTCGAATGCGCGGCCGCCAAATATTTCGCCTCCGAAATGGTGGGCCGCGTGGCCGACCGCGCAGTCCAGATCTTCGGCGGCGCAGGCTATGTCGCCGATTACGGGATCGAGCGCTTCTACCGCGACGTGCGCATTTTCCGCATTTATGAAGGCACGAGCCAGATCCAACAGCTTGTTATTGCTCGCAATTTGCTGAAAGGCGATTGACTTGACAGCAATGCTAGCAATGCTAGCATGCAGGTATGGCCACGCTTACCATTCGCAATCTTCCCAACGAAATCCGCGATGCGCTGCGACGTGAAGCGGCTATGCATAACCGTTCGATGGAAGAAGAAGCACGTCAAACGCTCGCATCCCGTTACCGGCCAAGGCTTTCGCCGGAAGAGGTGATGAAACGTATCGCGGAATTCAACGCCGAGCATCCGCATCCGGCAGATGCCAAAATGTCGGCAAGCGAGTCGGTGATCGCGAGCAAGCGTATAGATGCTTTGTACGAGGAAGGCCTGATCTCGCTGGAAGAAAAGCGGGCTTGGGATAGCCGCATCGACGCCTATTCGGTTCGCCTCGATGAGGTCGAGGAATTCTTCCGGAAGACGTGGCCGTGGTATCCAAAGCAATCGTAATTGACGCTTCGGCGGCTCTGGCGTTTTTGCTGGACGAATCTCAAGGTCATCTCGCACCGCCGTTCCTTGCCAATGGAGTGATGTCGGTCGTCAACTATGCCGAAGTCGTTCAGCGATTGCGGCGTGGCGGTATTGATCCAGAGCCACGATTGCAGCTTTTGCTCGACGCCGGAGTTTCTTTTGTATCCCCTGATCTGGAAGCTGCGCGCTTGGCTGGCGATCTGGAACGACAGACAAAGCCCTTCGGAATTTCCCTTGCAGACCGCTTTTGCCTCGCCCACGCAATATTACACGAACTTCCTTTGTTGACGGCAGATCGAGCATTCTCGCATTTGGGATTGGCGCTCGATATTCGCCAATTACGATGAAGCGGGGCTTGCCATCGCTCTTGCGCGACATCCGCGCCTGCCGCGTCTGCGCGCCATATCTGCCGCACGAACCGCGCCCCATCATCCGCGCCAGCATGAGCGCCAAACTCTGCATCGTCGCGCAGGCGCCGGGCTTGCGCGTGCATGAAACCGGCCTGTCGTTCAACGATCCCTCCGGGGACCGTCTGCGCGATTGGCTCGGCATCGACCGCGAAACCTTCTACGACGAAAAGCGCGTCGCCATCATCGGTATGGGCTTCTGCTTTCCCGGCTACAATGCGAACGGCCACGATCTTCCGCCGCGAAGGGAATGCGCGCCGCTCTGGCATCCGCTGCTGTTTTCGATCCTGCCGGAATTTCCGCTCACGCTGCTCATCGGCGGCTATGCGCAGAAACGTTATCTGGGCGCGCGCCGCAAGGCGAACATGACCGAAACCGTCAGGGCTTGGCGCGCGTTCACGCCACGTTATATTCCCCTGCCGCATCCTTCCTGGCGCAACAACGCGTGGCTCAAGAACAATCCATGGTTTGGCGAAGAGCTGCTTCCCTATTTGCGAAGACGTGTGCGGCATGTGCTGTCGCGCTGATCGCGGCTTGCGCGCCCACGCTCGCGCCGCGCGGGACGGCTGACGTGCCGCCCGCCATCGCAAGCGGAGATTTCATCACCCGCGATGGACTGCATCTGCCCGTGCGCCACTGGGATGCGAAAGAGCCGAAGGCCATCATCGTCGCGCTGCACGGCATGAGCGATTACTCCAACGCCTTCGCCATTCCGGCACCTTATCTCACCGAACACGGCGTCAGCGTTGTCGCTTATGACCAGCGCAGCTTTGGCCGTGCGCCCAATCCCGGCGTCTGGCCCGGCGGAGATGCTCTGCGCAGCGATCTCCACGATTTTGTCGAAATCGTGCGCACGCAGCATCCGAACATTCCCGTCATCGCACTTGGCGAAAGTATGGGTGGGGCGGTGTTGCTGTCCTCGCTCGCGTCAGACCACAAGCCGAATGTCGATGGCGTGATTCTCGTCGCCCCCGCCGTGTGGTCGCGCGAGGACATGCCGTTTTATTACCGCATCGCATTGTGGACGGCGGCTCATTTCCTTCCGTCGATGACCGTCTCCGGCAAGGGCCTGAAAATCTGGCCGTCGGACAATATCGACATGCTGCGCGCGATCTCGCGCGATCCGCTGTTCCAGAAACAAACCCGTTCCGATGCCGTCTGGGGCCTCGTCAATCTGATGGACGATGCCCGTCACGCGCCGGAAAAACTCTCCAACCCGCCGCCCATCCTCATCGTCTACGGCGCAAAGGATCAAATCATCCCCGCCAAGCCCACCAAAGCCGTCATCGCCGCCTTGGGCGACCGCGCCGAAGTCCACGAATATCCCAACGGCTATCACATGCTCCTGCGCGACCGCGACCGCGAAGCGCCGCTAAACGATATTGTGGATTGGGTTGGAAAGCTCGAGAAGATCAAACCTTCCCACTGACAAGCACGTGTTTGCGCGAAGCGCTACAAATGATCTCACGCGGAGCCGCGGAGTACGCGGAGATTGAGCGCTCCGCGTACTCCGCGTCTCCGCATGCCCTCTATTTTGCCCGGAAGCGTAAGAGTTACGACCCCGCCTTCAAATTCGCCGTCATCTCCACCATCCGCGCGGTCAGCTTCTTCACATCATTGTTGTTGCTGGCGAGGAAGCCCTGGATGTCGTCGCGCTGGGCCATGCCGAACCACACGCCGACGATGCTCGCATCCACCACGCCATACTTGTCGCCTTCGTTGAGCACGCGGAACATCACGGTGATGGGATCAGGGTCCGCCACGCCCGAGGCAGGCACCAGCACCGCCGTCACCACATGATCAGTCGGACTGCGCTCGGTCGAGCCGGTGACTTTCAGCGTCTGCCCGCCATAGCCGCCAAGCTGCGAAGAATATTTCGCCTTGGTGAACGCCTCGAACGCGGCGGCGAACGCTTCCACATCCTCCGGCGGCGCCGTTTTGGCGACATTGCCCAGGCAGAACAGCGCCAGCCTGTGGGTGTTCATCATGGAACCCAGCAGGTCTTCCACCTGCGCGCGGCGCTGGGCATCCGTT
>DASZYI010000031.1:0-12894 GCA_035545475.1 Rhizomicrobium sp. | reverse complement strand
CAGCTCGGATTGAAGCGCAAAGGTTGACGTGACAGAGCCGCTACTTTCCGAACCGCACGCCAGGCACCGGCTCAAGACACTCGACGCGTTTCGCGGCATCGCGATCCTCGCGGTGTTGCTGTTCCATTTCACCTATCGGTGGGGGCCGCTCTGGCCCGGTCGCCGCGACTTCTATGGTTTTCACACCAACATCGACTGGTTTGCGCTCGGCAATTACGGCGTCGAATTCTTTTTCATCATCTCCGGCTTCGTGATCTTTATGACCTTGGAGCGCTGCGCGGGGTGGCGGGACTTTGCGCTGCGCCGCTTCGCCCGCCTCTATCCCACCTATTGGGTGTGCATGCTGGTGACGTTCTTCGCCATCCAGTGGTTCGGCAATCCCGATTTTCACCGCCGCCCCATCGAACTTTTCGTCGGCTTCACCATGCTGTCGCAACAGTTCGGATATGGTTGGGTGGACGGTTCCTATTGGTCGCTGCTGATGGAACTCATCTTTTATTTCTGGATCGCGCTTGTCTTCTTCACGTTCCGCAGCAGATTCCTCGTCGCGTGGATCGTCTTCTGCGCGCTCGCCTCCCTGTTCAACGCTTTCGACTCCCATTACGGCCGGTATCTCTTCGCCGCACGCTACCTCTGCTATTTCACGGCCGGCATGGCGTTCTACAGCATACACGCCAAGCGCCCACTATCGTTCACACTCTCGCTGTTCGTTACGAGTTTCGCCCTCTATGTGGCTTTCTTCTACAATCACAGCCGCAACGAACATGCTCTCGTGGCGGGTATGGTGGCCTTGTTCGCGCTGTTCGTGAACAACAAGCTTCATTGGCTGGGACGCGGACCACTCGCTTATGTCGGCCTCGTTTCTTATCCACTTTATCTGCTGCACAACTACATCGGCGTCAGCCTTATCGGCCGTTTCAATAGAATCGATTGGCTCAACGGCTGGCCCGGGGTGGCGGCCACCTTCTTGATCATGCTCGCAGCGGCTGTCTGCGTACACTACGCCGTCGAGCTTCCGTCGCAGACTCTCGTCCGCCGGAATTTCAAACGCTTGTTTGCGATTGCCTAGTCGGCGTCTGCCTTGGCGCGCTTGCGCATGTGGGGCAGCAATTCGCGTTTTCGCAAACGGATGGATTGCGGCGTCACTTCGACCAACTCGTCTTCTTCCAGATAAGCGATGGATTGTTCGAGCGTCAGCGGCGTCACCGGCGTCAGACGCACCGCTTCGTCCTTGCTGGTCGTGCGGATGTTGGTGAGCTGTTTGGCGCGCAACGGATTGACGTCGAGATCGTTGTCCTTCGCGTTCTGGCCGATGATCATGCCCTGATAGACTTTCGTGCCCGGCGTGATGAATAGCTTGCCGCGCTCTTCCAGATACCAAAGCGCATAAGCAACCGCTTCGCCGTCGCCCGTCGAGATCAAGACGCCATTGCGGCGGCCTTCGATGGCGCCCTTGTGCGGCGCGTAACCGTGGAACATGCGGTTGATCACGCCCGTTCCGCGCGTGTCGGTGAGGAATTCGCCGTGATAACCGATAAGTCCGCGCGAGGGCGCCAGGAACACGATACGCGTCTTGCCCGCGCCCGTCGGACGCATGTCCTGCAACTCGCCCTTGCGCAGAGAGATCTTCTCGATGACGACGCCCGTATAAGGATCGTCGACGTCGATGGTGACTTCCTCGATCGGCTCCAGCCGCTCGCCGTTCTCATCGGTCTGGAACAGCACGCGCGGCCGCGAGATGGAAAGCTCGAAGCCTTCGCGGCGCATGGTCTCGATCAGCACACCGAGTTGGAGTTCGCCTCGGCCGGCAACCTCGAACGCGCCTTCGCCCGTCTCCCGGAACTTGATGGCGACATTGCCCTCCGCCTCGCGCAAGAGGCGCTCGCGGATGACGCGGCTCTGCACCTTGTCGCCCTCGCGGCCGGCAAGCGGCGAGTCGTTGACGGAGATCGTGATCGCCAAGGTCGGCGGATCGATTGGCGTCGCGGCGATAGGCTGCTCGACGTTCACGTCGCACAGCGTATCGGCGACGGTCGCATTCTGCAGACCTGCGATGGCCACGATATCACCCGCATAAGCTACCGCTTCCGGCACGCGCGCCAGCCCGCGGAACGCCAGCAGCTTGGTCGCGCGTGCGCGCTCCACTTCCTTGCCGTTGCGGTCCAGCGCCTTGATCACACGGTTGACGTTGATGGAACCGGACTCGATGCGGCCCGTGAGAATGCGCCCCAGATAAGGATCGGCTTCCAAGGTGGTGACCAGCATCGTGAACGGATAATCGTCGCCCGCCTTCGCAATGGGCTTGGGCTTCGGCACATCTGCCACGATCCGCTCGAACAGCGGCGTCAGATCCTTGCGCTCGTCCTCCAGCTCGTTGACCGCCCAACCGCTGCGGCCCGACGCGTAGAGATGGTGGAAGTCGAGCTGGTCGTCATTGGCCTCCAGCGCCAGGAACAGATCGAAGATGCTCTCCAGCGTCTCCTTGGGCTGCGCGTCCTGACGGTCCACCTTGTTGATGACCACTATGGGCTTCAGACCCAGCTTCAGCGCCTTGGAGAGCACGAACTTGGTCTGGGGCATGACGGACTCTGCCGCATCCACCAGCAGCACCACACCATCGACCATCGAGAGGATGCGCTCCACCTCGCCGCCGAAATCGGCATGGCCCGGCGTGTCCACGATGTTGATGCGCACATCCCGCCACTCGACGCTGGTGCACTTGGCCAGGATGGTGATGCCCCGCTCCCGCTCCAGGTCGTTGGAGTCCATGGCCCGCTCGTCCATGTGCTGGTTCTCGCGCACGGCTCCGGCCTGCTTGAGGAGCTGGTCCACCAGCGTGGTCTTGCCATGGTCAACATGGGCGATGATGGCGATGTTTCGGATATCCATGGGGTGCCGCTTTGGAGAGCGCGGGCTTATAGACGCAAGCACCCGCGGGGGCAATTTCCCAAGCCGCGGCTTTCTTACCCCAAATCACACGATCTTCACTTAATCGTGGGAGGATGCCGGAACCTGTTGTCGGGCCGGGATTTTTCCTTCCCAGCCGCTGCACAAACGCCGCAAGGCAAGCGCCTGCTCTCGCGCCCGGTGGCAATCGCGTGTAGGACACGACACGGGAGCGTTCGATATCGTAAGGCGCCGGCCACGGGCGGACCGGCGCAAGGTTGGTCATGGGCAATATGAGCCTCCCGGAAGAGCTTCGGTCTTCCAGCGCGCTCCAGCGCTTTCCCGGCATTCAGCAGCGGACCGGCTCGCGGACCCGCTTGATCTTGGGCGTTCTCGGCGCGCTCGCGGCGGTGGGGCTGGTCTGGTGGGCCTTTGGTTCCGGCACAACCAAACCAAAACCCACACCCAGGCCGCCAGTGATCGTCGCTCGGGCGATCGAAAAACCGGTGACGGTATTCGAGCGCACGATAGGAACAGTGATTGCGAACGCGACGGTGCAAATCACCTCTCGCGTGGAAGGCCAACTTGTTTCGGCCGCCTTCAAGGAAGGCGACTTAGTTCACAAGGGAGATTTGCTTTTCCAACTCGATCCGCGACCGTTCCAAGCCGCCCTTCAGCAAGCCATGGCAACGCAGAACAAGGATCAGGCGCAGGCAAGTGCTGCCGCACACGATGCCCAACGCTATCAGACCCTCGTAGCGCAGGGAGCGGTGTCGCGCAGCCAGGCCGATCAGTTCGTGGCGAATGCGAAAGCGATGGCGGCTACCGTTGCCGCCGACAAAGCCAATGTCGATGCCGCACGATTGAATCTGGTCTACACGCAGATCCGTTCGCCTGTGGACGGCAAGACGGGCGCCATCGCAATTCAGCCGGGAAACATCGTGCCCGCAAACGGTTCGTCGCCGCTTGTGACGATCACGCAAATTCAGCCGGTTAAAGTCTCCTTCTCGCTGCCGCAAAGCGATGTTCCGCGCATTCAGGCGCAGATGCGGGCGGGCGGGCTCACGGCCACCGTGCAGGTGCATGACGCCGCTGGAAAGAATCTGCGCGCGCCCGTCACCTTCATCGGTAACGAGGTCGACGACAAGACAGGCACCATCGAGATGCGAGCGACCTATGACAACGCGGACAATGCCCTGGTGCCGGGCCAGCTTGTCGACGTAAAGGTGGCGCTGAAGGACATTCCCAAGGCCGTGGTTGTGCCACACGATGCAATCAATGTCGGACCGGAAAGCCGCTTCGTCTACGTCATATCTGGTGAGAACAAGGCCGACATGCGCCCTGTGAATGTGCTGTATGACGATGGAACTCACGCGGCGATCTCGGGCAAGGTGAAGGCGGGCGACCGCGTGGTGACGGAAGGACAGTTGCGCCTCGTACCCGATATAGAAGTCACAATCGCCAACCGGCACGCCAAAGGCGGCAAACCGCGGATATGAATATCTCCGAGCCGTTCATCCGTCGTCCCGTCATGACTATCCTCGTCATGGCGGCGCTGCTGATCTTCGGTGCGTTTGGCTATTTGAAATTGCCGATCAGCGAATTGCCGAATGTCGACTTCCCCACCATTCGGGTAAGCGCGTCGTTGCCGGGCGCTGATCCCCAAACCATGGCATCGGCCGTGGCCACGCCGCTCGAAGCAGAGTTCTCGACCATCGCGGGCATTTCCTCGATGACGTCGTCGAGTTCGCAAGGCTCGACCACAATCACCATACAGTTCGATCTCGACCGCAACATCGATGCAGCGGCCCAGGACGTGCAGTCCGCCATCGCGGCCACGGCTCGCAAGCTGCCGCCCGAAATGCCGAGCCCGCCGACTTTGCGCAAGGTGAATCCGGCCGACAGCTCGATCCTCTACATCTCCATGCGTTCGCCCGCCCTGCCGTTGCAGGAAGTGGACAAGTACGCCGAGACATTGCTTGCGCGGCAGATTTCCACCGTCGAGGGCGTCGCACAGGTGAACGTCTATGGCGGCCAGCAATTCGCGGTCCGCATTCAGGTCGATCCGACCGAACTCGCTGCGCGGGGCATCGGCATCGACCAGGTTGCGGCGGCGGCGGCCAACGCCAATCCCAATGTGCCCACCGGCTCGTTTAACGGTCCATCGCAGGCAACGCTGATACATGCAACAGGCCAGATGGATAACGCAGCCGACTTCGCCCGGCAAATCGTGGTCTATCGCAATGGCGCGCCAGTCCGCTTGAAAGATGTCGGGCGCGTGCTGGATAGCGTGGCAAACGATAAGGTGGCGAGCTGGTACAATGGCGAGCGTGGCATTCTGCTGGCGATACAACGACAGCCGGGATCGAACACCATCGCGGTTGTGGACGCGATCAAGAAAATCCTGCCGCAGTTCAAGGAACAACTTCCGGCTTCGGTGAAGCTCGATGTCACCTACGACCGAAGCGAGTCCATCCGGGCCTCGGTCGCGGACGTACAGAAGACGCTGGTGATCGCAGCCGTGCTTGTGATTGCGGTGATTTTCGTGTTCCTGCGGACGCTTTCTGCAACCTTCGTGGCCTCGTTGGCGCTGCCTCTGGCCGTGGTTGGCACCTTCGCCGGCATGTCCTATCTCGGCTACAATCTCGATAATCTTTCGTTGATGGCACTCACCCTTTCGGTCGGCTTCGTGGTCGACGATGCCATCGTCATGCTGGAAAACATCGTTCGGCACGTCGAACGAGGCGAGAAGCCTTATGACGCGGCGCTCAAAGGGTCGAAGGAGATCGGCTTCACCATCCTTTCGATGACGGTGTCGCTGGCCGCAGTGTTCATTCCGGTGCTGTTCATGGGCGGAATCGTCGGCCGATTGCTGCACGAATTCGCCATGACCATCGTGATTGCCATTTTGGTTTCGGGAATCGTCTCCGTCACCTTGACGCCGATGCTGCTCAGCCGATTGTTGAAGCCGGGCAAGGAAGCCCATCACGGCAAATTCTACGAGTGGAGCGAACGCTCTTTCGACCGCCTGCAGAAGGGCTATGAGCGATCGCTGCGCTGGAGCCTGCGTCATCGCTTCCTGATCTTCCTCGTCTTCGTCGCCAGCTTGGCCGCGACATTCGGCATGTTCGCGATCTCCAAGATCGACTTCCTGCCAAGCACCGATTCCGGACAGATCATCGGCTCGACAGAAGCCGCCACGCGCACCTCGTTTGCCAAGATGGTCGAATATCAAAAGGAAGCTGCGGCCATTATATCCAAGGACCCATATATCGACGGCGTGATGTCTTCCGTTTCCGGCGGCAGTTCCTCGAAAACCAATACCGGATCGTTCTTCCTTCGGTTGAAGCCCTATGGCGAACGGCCCAACGCAGACGACATCATTCAGGAATTGCGGCCGAAACTGGCGCATCTGCCGGGAATGAACGTCTACCTCACCAATCCGCCGGCTATCCGGATCGGCGGCACACAATCGAAGTCGCAATATCAATACACGTTGCAGGCACTCGATCAGGATGTGCTGCAGAACAGCGCCACACGATTGATGAACGCGCTTGCGACAAAGCCGGGATTCCAGGACGTAACGAGCGATCTCGATTTGTCGACGCCGGCAGTCGATATTGTGATCGATCGCGACAAGGCGGCGGCTTTGGGCGTGACGCCTGCGGCCATCGAAACAGCGTTGGGTGCCGCATATGGCGGCGGGCAGATCTCGCAGATCTACACCGACATCGACACCTATCAGGTGATCCTGGAACTGCTGCCCGAATATCGGGCCGATACGTCGTCGCTGTCCAAGCTCTACGTCACCGCGGCGGATGGTGCGACGCTGGTGCCCCTGACGGCGGTGACCAAGATCGGGCCGGGGACGATGCCGCTCACGGTCAACCATCTGGGACAACTTCCGGCGATCACGATTTCGTTCAACCTTGAACCCGGTGTCGCCTTGTCCGACGCGGTGCGCACGATCGAGGAAACGCAACGCGAAATCCGCTTGCCCGCAACGGTCCAGACGTCTTTCCAGGGAACGGCGCAGGCGTTTCAGGAATCGACCAGCAGCATGACAGTGCTGCTCATCCTCGCGGTTGTTGTCATCTACATCATTCTCGGCATCCTCTATGAAAGTTTCATTCATCCCTTGACGATTCTGTCGGGCCTACCGAGTGCGGCGGTGGGCGCGCTGCTGACGTTGTTCGTTTTCCACCAGCTTTACCTGTGGGGCATCGTTCCATCCGATGCGACGCTGAGCCTTTACGCGTTCGTCGGAATGATCATGCTGATCGGCATCGTGAAAAAGAATGCGATCATGATGATCGACTTCGCGCTGGTCCGCCAACGCGGCGAGAATGCGAAGCCGGAAGATGCGATCTACGAAGCGGCCATCGTGCGCTTCCGCCCGATCATGATGACAACCGCAGCGGCGTTCATGGGAACCTTGCCCATCGCGATCGGAATCGGTGCAGGATCCGAAGCGCGGCAACCGCTTGGTCTGGCCGTGGTCGGCGGGCTCGTGCTGTCGCAGCTTCTGACGCTTTACATCACGCCGGTGATCTACATCTATCTCGACGAACTGGGCAGCCGCACCTCGCATTGGCGCGGAGGCGAAGCCCAACCGCATCCGGCGGAATAGCTATTTCTCCGTCAACTTGCGCACCTCCGCGATCTCTTCCGGCGTAAGCTCCCAATCCGCGGCAGCCACATTGGCGTCGATCTGATCGGGCTTCGTCGCACCGGCGATGACGCTTGCCACGGTTTGCTCCGACAGAAGATAGCTGAAGGCCAATTCCAAAAGCGTGCGATTACGCCCAGCCGCGAACGCCTTGAGCCTTTCGACGATCTCGAAATTCTCCTTCGTCATGTAGCGATTGGCGAGATATTTCATCGCGGCCATGCGCGTGCCCGCGGGCGCGCTTTCGTCAGCTTTGTACTTGCCAGTGAGCAGACCCGATGCGAGCGGAAAATAGGGAAGAAGGCTCATCCCCTTCGCCTTCAACGCGGGAATACGTTCGCGTTCGGCTTCGCGTGCGAGCAGACTGTATTCGTCTTGTGAGGTTACCCATGGCGAGAGCGAATGCTCTTTGGCGATCCACAGAGAATCCACGATCTCCCAAGGAGGCATGTTGGAACAGCCGATGAAACGCACCTTGCCCGCTTTCACCAGATCGTCGAGAGCGCGCAGCGTTTCTTCGACCGGCGTCTTCGGATCCGGCGTGTGGAGTTGGTAGAGATCGATCCAATCCGTTTTGAGACGGCGCAGGCTGTCTTCCACCGCTTTGGCGATGTAGTGCCGCGAGGCGCCGGATTTGGCGCCGTCGTCATCCATCTTCATACCGAATTTTGTGGCGAGCACGATTTCTTTGCGGCGCGCGCCCAGGATGTCGCCGAGCGTCGATTCCGAACCGCCGCGATTGCCGTAGATGTCGGCGGTGTCGAACAGGGTGATGCCCTTTTCGATCGCGCGGTCGATCACACGCTGCGACGCCTCTTTCGGGATCATGCCGAAATTGTTGCAGCCGAGGCCCACGACGGAGACTTCGAGACCGGATGTGCCGAGTTTTCGTTTTTGCATGGGGATGCCCCTTCGAGCGTGCGTGAAAGCCTAGGGTTTAGCGCGCACGATGTCGTCGAGGTTCCGCAGCAAGGCCCGCCCATCCGACAAGATGGTCATGACTTCCTTGCGCAAGGCGCGCATCTGAGCGGTGTGGCAACCGGTCTTGAACGCGTTGCGGTTGCCCAGCGGGGCGCCACCTTTGGGCTTGGATTTTGCCAAGCCTTTGACCGAACGTGGAAAACGCCCTGAGGTTGTTTTCGACTTTTTTCGATGGGGGGAGGGGGTGGGGTATCCCTCGTCTGTTTCTGCAATGTCGTACTGCGTGACCATTCCCTGCCTTTCCATTGGAGGAAAAGTATATAGGAACGCTCCGCATCAAGTCAAGATAAAATTCTTATATAGGCGATTTTACGCCTTGGGCTGGGCCGCGTAGCTGGGGAACGGGCCGACCGGGAACGGCTGTTCGTCCCGGACGCAGGAGATGTAGGCCAAGAGCTCCCATAAATATTGGATCACGTTGAGACTGGTGCGGCGCAGTTCCTCGCTCACCCGGTTGTTGATCAGGATGGCGATGAGTTGGACGGCCGCCAACACCAGCACGATCCAGAAGGTGAACCAGGCAATCACCGCGAACAGCAGCGAATAGAGCAGGCGCGTGCCGGAAAAGGGCGAACGGACGGCGGGCGGATGCGCGTTGTCGTCCGTGGTGGTGTCGGTCATTGGCTCCCTCCAAAGACAACCACCCTTTACCTAGGCGTGGCACCTACCGGTTCAAGGGGCGGCGGCGGGCCAAAGCGTCGAAGGGGGTGGCCAGCAACAAGCCGGCAACGAAACCGCCGATATGAGCCTGCCAGGCAATCAGCCGGACCTGGGCGTCCATGCCGATGCCTGTGTAGCCCGCCAGAACATTGGCCAGCAGCCAGAACAGTGTGAAGACGATGATCTGGCCGGAGAATATCGGGGCCAGACGGGGGAATGGTTCACCTTCGATCCAGATGCGGCCCCGGAGCATGCGGATGCCCGCCCCCATCAGCCCGGAAATCGCCCCCGAGGCGCCGATCACCGGATTGTCCGAACCCCAATTGGTGGCCAAATGGGCGCAGGCGGCCGCGATGGCGCAAAGGAAGAACGCCACGAGGAACAACCACGGCCCCCAGCGCCGCGCCACGATGGGGCCGAAGGCGAGCAGCCACAGGCAGTTGATGGCTAGGTGGCTGATGTCGCCATGCAGGAAGACATAGCCGATGAAAGGAACGGCAAGCGCGAACAGCGACTGCTGCGCGGCGCCATGGGCGGCGAGATATTGGGCGGAATAGCGCGCGGGCCAGAAGGCGAAATCGGCGAGGATGCGATCCGCAACATGCACGGGTGCGAACGCCCAGCCGAGATAGGCCAGCGCCAGCACCGCGATAGCGGCCAGCACGACGGCAGGGACACGGAACATCGGCTGATGTGCCGGGCGCGGTTCTTGGAGAAAGGCCATGCGTCTTACTAGGGGCGCATCAAGGCCGCTTCAACCAGCGGCAGGCGGTCGTTGCCGAAATACATGTCGGTGCCATCCACGAACATGGTGGGCGAGCCGAAGCCGCCACGGGCGATCACCTCATCGGTGTTGGCCTTGAGACGCTCCTTGATCTCGGGGGCTTCGCTGCGGGCCAGGATGGCGCCGGGATCGAGATTCGCTTTGCGGCAGACCTCTTCCAGCACCTCGCGCCGGCTCACGTCTTTCAGCTCTCCCCAATAGGTTTCGAAGGAGGCGCGCGCAAAGGGGATTAACGCTCCTTTTTCCTGTGCCGCGAGCACGCAGCGCATCATCGACACGGCGCGCACGGGGAAAACAGGCGGACGCCCGATCTCGATGCCTGCGAACCTCGCCCAGTCCTGCAGGTCTTTCTCATAATAGGACGCCTTGCGCTTATCGGGATTGGCGCGCCGGTCGTAGACATCCTGGTTGACCGCATTGAACACCCCGCCGACCAGAATGGGCTTCCACACAATCTCCGCGCGCGTTTTTTCAACGATTGCGTGGATGCGCGTGAAAGCCAGATAGGTCCAAGGCGAGGAACAATCGAAGAAAAACTCGATCTTCGCCATGCGGGGCTCCGGTTGCAGGGTTCCGAGGTTAACGGCGTTCGTTTCAGTTTGAAACAAATACGATGGTTAAAACACGTTTACGACTGGCATGCGGGTTGCTGCGAGGACTGCGGATCATTGCCGGATTTCGCTCATGCCGTATGGCATCAGACTGGCTTTCGCAATCGGCGCAGCGTTCTTGGCGCCGGTTGCTGCGTTTGCGGGAGGCTTCTCCAGCGACGAATCCTACAGCCATCCCTACGGCATGACGGCGGGGCAGGAAAACCAGCCGGTCAACGCCTCGCTGCGCGACGCCAACGGCAATCTGACGGTCGTCAACGGGCAGTTCACCTCTTCGGCGGTGAGCCAGCAGATGGGCACGTCCACCATGTCGTCCGGCGTGGGATTCGGCGGTTCGCAAGCGACCGCCATCGGCAATTCGCTCAACGTCGTCACGGTGGGTTCGGGGAACACCGTGGTCGTCAATGCGCATCAGGAAAACAACGGAAACCAGACGGCGACCGTGAGCACGAACGGTCACTGAGGAAGCCGGCCCCATGGTCTCGCGCGGACGAAGACATTTCACAAAGCCGATCGCCATCGCGCTGGCGGCCGTCACGCTCACGGGCTGCATCACGCCCACGGCTGACAAGAACACCGGGCGCTATACGGCGCCGATCGGAGATGCGCCTGTCATCAGCAACGAAACGCCCTATTCGGCATCGCTGCGTTGTCTCGCTGCGTATACGGCGACGCGGCCCATTCATGTGGCGGTGGGACAGATCGCGGACTACACCGGCAAAACCGAAGCCGACAATGGCGGGCGGAAGCTGACGCAAGGTGCGGCGCTGATGGCGATGAGCGCGCTCGCCAAAGCCGGCGTGCCGCTGGTCGAACGCTTCGACACTTCCGTCGCCGAAATGGAATTGAAATACGCCAACAACAAGCTGATCTCGGCGGACGGTCTGCGCGGCAGCGTGGGCGGCGGCGATTATCGCAAGATCTATGCAGGTTCGATTCCGGGCTCCGACTATTATCTCGTCGGCGGGATCACCGAACTCAATTTCAACATCCGTTCCATGGGCGCCAATGCGGATGGCGGCGAGACCGCCACCGACGGCATCAAGGCGACCGCGGGCGTGAACCTTTATGTGATGAATGTCGGGTTGGACCTGCGGCTGGTCGACACCAACACGCTCGAAGTCGTCGACGTGATCTCTTATCAGAAGCAGATCATCGGACGGCAGCTTTCGGCGGGCGTGTTCGATTTCCTCGGCCAGCATTTCTTCGACGCTAGCATCGGCGAGAGCGCGCTGGAACCGATCCAGCTTGCGGTGCGCAGCGTCATCGAGCGCGCCACGCTCGAAATCGTTTCGCGACTCTACAGGACGCCGGAAAACGCCTGCACGTCGCGATTGGGGACTGCGGACGATCCGCTGGCAGGCCCCGGAGACCGCGTCTCCCAAGAGGCAAAAGCCCTTCCAGCGAAGATCACTCCCGCAACATCCACCACTGAGGAGAAATCTCATGTTGCAAATCAGCAAAATGCTTATCGCTACTACAGCTCTAATGACCCTAACGAGCTTGGCTTACGCGGCGGACAGTAACCCGCCTCCGCCACCCCATCACAATCAGGGCAGCGACATCCTGAACGGCCAGATCGACTTCCAGTCGCAGGCCGCGAACGTGAACACCACCATCACGAACGCCGGTGGCGACGTTTCCGCTTCCGCCGTTTCGGCCGGAAACGTCTTGCAGGCCGTGACGATGCAGGACACCAATCTGACCAACAAGCAATATGTCGACCATGGCGTGAGCATTTCGTCCAAGCTCAATGCCGACGTGACGAATGTCGGCGGCGGCGCGAGCCTCGTTTCGCAGGCGATCTGCAACTCGGCCGATGTCTCGACCGATCCGAACAAGACGAAGGTCTACTCCAACCAGGAGTGTAACGCGGCCGATCCTTCGGCGGCGATGAATGCCAATCTCAAGAACATCGGCGGCGACGTTTCATTGGCGACGACGGCGGTGGGCAACACCTTCTCGGAAGATACCAACGCGCGTACCGCGCCGGTGCAGAACTACCAGATCAACAATGCCGGTACGTTCGCGACGTCCAACACCACTGTCCAGAATGTGGGCGGGGGCGTCAGCGTGTCGGCCACCGCGATCGGCAACAACGCGCAGATCGTGCATTACTCGACGTCGCCCTGATCCGGCGGGCAACGATCAACGCGCGCGCTTTTTGGGGCGAAAACGGGAAGTGCCGCGAGAAAGAGGGAGAGCGAAAGCTCTCCCTTTTTTTATCCGCGAGCTTTCGCGTGGAACTGTTGCACGCGGAGACGCGGAGGGCGCGGAGGAGCTTTTCTCCGTGAACTCCGCGT
>DASZYI010000030.1:0-9147 GCA_035545475.1 Rhizomicrobium sp. | reverse complement strand
GGCGGCAACGGCTACATCAACGATTACCCGACCGGCCGCCTGCTGCGCGACGCGAAACTCTACGAGATCGGCGCAGGCACCAGCGAAATCCGCCGCTGGCTCATCGGCCGCGAACTGTTCGAGGAAACAAGCTGACGCTGCCTCGTCCTTCTTGTTAAGCTCCCGGCACAAGCTATTCAAAAACCGGGAGAAACACCTTGATCGACCTGCACCATGTTGGCACTCCCAACGGGCACAAAGTCTCCATCGCGCTCGAAGAGATGGGCCTGCCTTATCGCGTCATCCCGTACAATCTGATGAAGGGCGAGCACTTCACGCCCGAGTTCCGCAAGATCAACCCGAACAACAAGCTGCCCGCGATCGTCGTCAACGACCCGGCGGATGGCAAAGGCCCGTTCGCGGTGTTCGAGACCGGCGCGATCCTCGTCTACCTCGCGGAGAAATCCGGCAAACTGCTCCCCAAAGACCTGCGCCGCCGCAGCCTCGCGATGCAATGGCTGATGTGGCAGATGGCGGGGCTCGGCCCCATGCACGGCCAGGCCCATCATTTCGTCCGCTACGCCCCCGACGGCCAGCCCTACGCGGTCGACCGTTACATGAAGGAAGCCCGCCGCCTGTTGCATGTCCTCGAATACCGCCTCAACGAAGCCGAATATCTGGCCGAGGAATATTCCATCGCCGACATCGCCTGCTGGCCGTGGGTGCGCGCCACCCGCATGATCGACATCGACCTCGCCGAGTTCCCCGCAACGCAAGCGTGGTGGAATAAGATCAACGAACGCCCGGCGATTCTGGCGGGCACCGGCAGCAAGGATTTGGCCACGCCTGCAAGTTACGGCCAAAAGCGTGCGCAGCTCACGCCGGAGCAGTGGTCAAACCTGTTCGGCGACCGCATGCTGGCCGCATCGCAGACGAGGTGAAAATGACAGACCAAGTGGTAATCCTTTCCGGCGCGCGCACGCCGATGGGCGGCTTCCAGGGCGAACTCGCAAGCCTCACCGCCCCCCAACTCGGCGCCGCCGCGATTCATGCGGCAGTGGAGCGTGCGGGCCTCGCACCCGGTGACATCAACGAAACGCTGATGGGCAATGTGTTGTCGGCAGGCGTGGGGCAGGCGCCCGCGCGCCAAGCGTCACTCGGCGCAGGCATTCCCAACACCGTGCCGTGCACCACGATCTCCAAAGTCTGCGGCTCCGGCATGAAAGCCGTGATGATCGCCGCCGACGAACTCGCGCTCGGTCGCGGCGACGGTTTCATCGTGGCGGGCGGCATGGAGTCGATGACGAACTCGCCCTACCTGTTGCCGAAGGCGAGGGGCGGCTATCGCCTCGGCCACGGCGAGATCAAGGATCATATGTTTTTGGACGGTCTCGAAGACGCCTACGAACACCGCCTCATGGGCACCTATGCCGAAGACGCCGCGCGCCACTACCAATTCACACGCGAAGCACAGGATGCCTACGCCACGGAATCCCTGAACCGCGCCAAACGCGCCCAAAGCGACGGATCGTTCAAGGATGAAATCGCCGCCGTGAAGATAAGCGGGAAGGGCAGAGACATCGAAATCGCCGCCGACGAACAACCCCGCAAAGCCGACCCCGCGAAAATCCCGACGCTCAAACCCGCCTTCGCGAAAGACGGCACCGTCACCGCCGCAAATTCCTCCTCCATCTCCGATGGCGCAGCAGCATTGGTGCTCACCCGCGAAAGCGTTGCCGAAAAACGCGGCCTGAAACCCGTCGCCCGGATCGTCGCGCAAGCCAGCAACGCCCACGAACCGCGCTGGTTCACCACCGCACCCGTCGGCGCCATCCAGAAGGCGATGCAACGCGCAGGCTGGAAAACCGAAGACGTCGACCTCTTCGAAATCAACGAAGCCTTCGCCAACGTCGCGATGATCGCGATGCGTGACTTGGGCCTCGACCACGCCAAGGTCAACGTGAACGGCGGTGCCTGCGCGCTAGGCCACCCCATCGGCGCCAGCGGCGCGCGCATCATCGTGACGTTGCTCAACGCCCTGCAAAAACGAGGCGGCAAACGCGGCATCGCCAGCCTCTGCATCGGCGGCGGCGAAGCGACGGCGGTTGCAGTAGAACTCTTGTGACGCATATCTTTTCTTACCTCCCCCTGCGCGGGGAGGTCGGCGCGCGGAACGCGCGACGGGTGGGGGACTCGCCGTGACACAAATCAAATCCACAATCTCAGCAACCAGCGCCACGTTCAAAAAGAACGCCGCGACCATGTCCGCCCTGGTCGAAGACCTCCGCAACCGCATGGCCACCGCTGCACTCGGCGGCGACGAACGCTCCCGCAAGCGCCATGTCGAACGCGGCAAACTTCTCCCGCGCGAGCGTGTCGAACGCCTGATCGATCCCGGTTCGCCGTTCCTCGAACTTTCGCCGCTCGCCGCTTACGGCATGTATGACGGCGACATCCACGCCGCCGGCATCATCACCGGCATCGGCCGCGTGATGGGCCGCGAATGCGTGATCGTCTGTAACGACGCCACCATCAAGGGCGGCACTTACTATCCCGTCACCGTCAAGAAACACCTGCGCGCGCAGGAGATCGCGCAACAGAACCGGCTGCCTTGCATCTATCTGGTCGATAGCGGCGGCGCGAACCTGCCGAACCAGGCGGAAATCTTCCCCGACCGCGAACATTTCGGCCGCATCTTCTTCAACCAGGCGAATATGAGCGCCGCCGGAATCCCACAAATCGCCTCCGTCATGGGCTCCTGCACCGCGGGCGGCGCGTATGTGCCCGCGATGAGCGACGAAACCATCATCGTCAAAAATCAGGGCACCATCTTCCTCGGCGGCCCACCGCTGGTGAAAGCCGCCACCGGCGAAATCGTCACCGCCGAAGAACTGGGCGGTGCGGACACGCACGCCAAAATCTCCGGCGTCGCCGATCACTACGCCAACAACGACGAACACGCGCTCGCCATCGCGCGCCGCATCGTCGCCAATCTGAACACGCAGAAACAGCCGAACATCCCGCTCGCCACGCCGCGCCCGCCCGCTTACGACACGACTGAGCTCGACGGCATCGTCCCGCCCGCGCTCTCCATCCAATACGACGTGCGCGAAGTGATCGCCCGCCTCGTCGACGGTTCCGAACTCGACGAGTTCAAGAAAACCTACGGCACCACCATCGTCACCGGCTTCGCGCATATCGAAGGCATGCCCGTCGGCATCGTCGCCAACAACGGCATCCTGTTCAGCGAGAGCGCGCTCAAGGCCGCGCACTTCATCGAACTGTGCAGCCAGCGCCGCATCCCGCTGCTGTTCCTGCAAAACATCGCAGGCTTCATGGTCGGCAAGAAATACGAACAGGGCGGCATCGCCAAGGATGGCGCGAAAATGGTGATGGCGGTCGCTTGTGCGAAGGTCCCCAAGATCACCCTCATCATCGGCGGCAGTTTCGGCGCCGGAAATTACGGCATGTGCGGGAGAGCCTATTCGCCACGCTTCCTCTTCACCTGGCCCAACAGCCGCATCAGCGTGATGGGCGGCGAACAGGCAGCCAGCGTTCTCGCCACCGTCCACCGCGACGCCGACAAATGGACGCCCGAACAAACAGAAGCCTTCAAAGCCCCCATCCGCCAACAATACGAAGACGAGGGCAACCCGTATTACGCCACCGCCCGCCTATGGGACGACGGCATCATCGCCCCAAGCGACACGCGGCGTGTGTTGGCGCTGGCGTTGTCGGCGTGTCTCAACGCGCCGATACCGGACACGAAGTTCGGCGTGTTCAGGATGTAACCCACATTGTCATCCCCGGCCGAGCGCCCAAAGGGCGCGAGGGGAAGGGGACCCAGGCGGCACGCCTCGATAAGCGTGTCCATTTTGTGCAAAGCAATTTTTAGCACCGCATTCGTTCGACCACCTGGGTCCCCTTCCCCTCGCTTCGCTCGGCCGGGGATGACAGTTGGGTGGCTACCTCATATGCGCATCGCCCAGCCAGCGCGCGCGTCACTTCGCTTTGCTATCTCCATGTTGCGACCGGACGGGACGCGGGCTAAGGAAGCCTCGATGTTCAAAACCCTCCTCATCGCCAATCGCGGAGAAATCGCGGTCCGTGTCATGCGCACGGCCCAGCGCCTCGGAATCCGCACCATTGCGGTCTATTCCGATGCGGATGCGGGCGCGATGCACGTCGCGATGGCCGACGAGGCCGTGTGCATCGGCCCCGCGGCCGCGCGCGAAAGCTATCTGAATATCGAAGCCGTGCTCGCCGCCGCGAAGGCAACCGGCGCGGAGGCCATACACCCTGGCTACGGATTCTTGTCGGAAAACGCAAAATTCGCCGAAGCTTGCGCGGCGGCGAAGATCGTGTTTGTCGGCCCGCCGCCAGCCGCCATCCGCGCGATGGGGTTGAAGGACCGCGCCAAGGCGCTGATGCAGAAAGCGGGCGTGCCGGTGGTGCCCGGTTATCTCGGCGACGATCAATCGGCGAAGTATCTTGCGAACGAAGCCGCCAAGATCGGCTACCCCGTTCTTATCAAGGCCGTTGCGGGCGGCGGCGGCAAAGGTATGCGCAAGGTGGAAGCGGCAGCCGAGTTCGATGCCGCGCTCGAAAGCGCCAAACGCGAAGCCAAATCGTCGTTCAATGACGACCGCGTGCTGATCGAGAAATACGTCACCCGTCCGCGCCACATCGAAGTACAGGTGTTCGCCGACGCGCATGGCAACGCGGTGCATCTGTTCGAACGCGATTGCTCCTTGCAACGCCGCCACCAGAAGGTGATCGAAGAAGCCCCCGCACCCGGCATGAGCGAGGCAATGCGCGCGAGCATCGGCGCCGCCGCCGTGAAAGCAGCCCAAGCCGTGAACTATGTCGGCGCGGGCACCATCGAATTCATCGCCGATGCGTCCGATGGCCTGAAGCCCGATCGCATCTGGTTCATGGAAATGAACACGCGATTGCAAGTCGAACATCCCGTCACCGAAGCCATCACCGGCCTCGATCTCGTCGAATGGCAATTGCAGGTCGCGGCTGGCCGCAAATTGCCGAAGCAGCAGCACGAGTTGAAAATCCACGGCCACGCCATCGAAGCGCGCCTCTATGCCGAAGATCCTCGCAAGGGCTTCCTGCCCTCTATCGGCACGTTGCAACGCCTGCGTTTCGGCGAAGGCGAAAACATCCGCATCGACACCGGCGTTCGCGAAACCGATGCGGTGACGCCATTCTACGATCCCATGATCGCAAAAGTGATCGCATGGGACGAAGACCGCAAAGGCGCCGCCGCCAAACTCGCGACCGCTTTGGCACATACGCAAGTTGCGGGTGTTGCCACCAACGCAGGTTTCCTCGTTCGCACCCTGCGCAACGAAGCGTTCCTTGCCGACGACATCGACACGGGCTTCATCGACCGCCACCTGAACGAACTCATCACCACGCCTCCCGCCGCAACGGCGCTGCCGCAAGCCGTCGAATTTCTGCTGGCGGAACGCGCGCGCGGCGCGCACGCCGATCCGTGGGAGGCACAAGACGGTTTCCGGCTATCGGGCGACGCGAAAGAACATCTCACCTTCACCCAGGGCGAAGATCGTTTCCCGGTCGAGATCGTACACAAACGCAGCACTACCGAAATTGTCTTCGACGGCAAAGTGCAACCGCCCACTTCCGCCGAAAACGCGATGCGCCTCGCCAATGGCGAAATCGCCGTCCTGCACAATGGCGACACGCAAATCTTTGCGCTCTACGATCCGTTCGAAAGCGACGACACTTCCGGTTCGGCGTCCGATCGCATCACCGCGCCGATGCCCGGCAAGGTGATCCGGCTTTTCGTCAAAGCCGGAGACAAGGTGAAGCGCGGCACACCGCTCGCCATTCTCGAAGCGATGAAGATGGAAAACACGCTCTCCGCCCAAGCCGACGCCGCCGTCGCCGAAATCGCTGTCAGCGTGGGCGATCAGGTGGGCGAAGGCGCGCTGATCCTTTCTTTCGAAACCGAAGCAAAATGACGTTGCACATCATCAAGCTCTGCGTCGGCGTCGATACGGTCGAGGAATTGGCCCAATGGCAACTCGGCCGCATCAAGGAGCAGAAGAAAAAGGGCAAGAAGACTCCCGAACTGATGCACGTCACGCGCATGATGCCCAAACGTGCGGACGATATTATCGGCAAAGGCTCGCTTTATTGGGTCATCAAAGGCCAGATCGCCGTGCGTCAAAAAATTCTCGAACTGCGTCAGGTCACGCGCGGAGGCACACCGCATTGCGGCATCGTCTACGACGCGAAACTCATCCCCGTCGCGCGGCGCATACATCGCCCGTTCCAGGGCTGGCGTTATCTCAAACCCGAAGAGGCCCCGCCCGATGCGCGCGGCAGCAAGGGCGGCGCAGGCTTGCCGGAAGAACTGAAAGCCGAACTCGTTTCGCTGGGTCTTCTTTAGAGCGCCATATTGTCGATCAGCCGTGTCGTGCCGATTTTTGCCGCCGCTAGAATCCGCGCGGGCCGCGCCAATGAATCGATACGCTTCAAAGTTTCGGCATCGCGTATCGCCACATAATCGACCGACGAAAATCCCGCCCGCATCAGCCCGTTCGCCGCATCGGTTTCGATACCGGCAATCTCGCTGCCGCCCTTTGCGAGCGCAATGGCCTCCGCAAGGATCACGTTCAATCGCCCCGCCACCACGCGCTCGTTCGGCTTGAGGTAGGCATTGCGCGAAGACATCGCCAATCCATCCTTCTCCCGCAGAATCGCGCCGCCGGCAATCTCGATCGGCAATCCCAGATCGCGCACCATCCGCCGGATCACCAGCAATTGCTGATAATCCTTCTCGCCAAAGATCGCCGCATCCGGCATCGCCGCCAGCAACAATTTCGAAACAATCGTCGCCACGCCCGTAAAGAAGTGTGGCCGAAAATCCGTCTCCAACCCTTCGCTAGGCCCGCCGACCTCCACCTTGGTCGCAAATCCTTCCGGATACATTTCGCCAACCGACGGCGCGAAGATCAAATCCGCCGTGGTTCCCGCAAGCTTGGCGCGGTCGCTCTCCAGATTGCGCGGGTAGCGGTCGAAATCTTCGTGCGGCGCGAATTGGGTAGGATTAACGAAAATGCTGACAATCACCTTCTGCGCGCTCTTTCCGATCTCGCGTACCAGCGACAGGTGGCCTTCGTGCAACGCGCCCATGGTGGGCACCAGGCCCACGCGCGCACCGTTCGCGCGCCAGGTGGCAACGCGCGCGCGCAACTCTGAAATGCTCGTCACAATCTCGGCGGTCATGGCGTAGGGTGCGGTGTCCGGGTTAGGATCGGGCGCCCTCGATAGCACACACCCCATGACGTTTGAAAACCTGCGCCGCGAAATTTCCGCGGCCTATCTCGCAGACGAAGACGCCGTCACTGCCGAACTTCTCGAACGCGCCCGGTTAACCCCGGCAGAAGGCGCGGCCACCCAATCGCTTGCCCGCGCATTGGTGAACCGCATCCGCGCGCGGCCCGCCGGCAGCGGCATCGACGCGCTGCTCCAGGAATACGCGCTCTCGACGGAAGAGGGCGTCGTGTTGATGTGCCTCGCGGAATCGCTGCTGCGCGTCCCCGACACCGAAACCGCCGACCGCCTGATCCGCGACAAGCTCGGCCACGGCCGCTGGGACGATCACCTCGGCAAATCTCATTCGCTGTTCGTCAACGCTTCCACTTTCGCATTGATGCTGACGGGCCGCGTCGTGCGTCTGGATGAAACCAGCCGCTGGGATTTCGAAGGCATCTGGCGAAAGCTGGTGGGCCGCGCGGGCGAACCGGTGATCCGCCAGGCCGTGACCTATGCCATGCGCATCCTCGGCCGCCAATTCGTGATGGGCCGCACCATCGAAGAAGCATTCGACAACACCGAACGCGAATACCGCTATTCCTTCGATATGCTGGGCGAAGCCGCCTACACGCGCGCCGATGCCGAACGCTATCTCGCCGCCTATCGTGATGCGTTGCACAGCATCGCCAAGAAAGCAGAACGTCACGACGCAACGGTCTTCGCCCGCCCGTCCATTTCGGTGAAACTGTCGGCGCTGCACCCGCGTTACGAATATACGAAGCACGAACGCGTGATGCGCGAACTCGTGCCCACGCTGATCGCGCTGGCCGCGGAAGCCAAGGCCGCTTATCTCGGTTTCACCATCGATGCGGAAGAAGCCGAACGCCTCGACCTGATGCTCGATGTGTTTGCAGCCTTAAGCGCCGCGCCCGAATTGCAGAACTGGAACGGCCTCGGCCTTGCGGTACAGGCTTACCAAAAACGCGCGTTGCCGGTGCTGGCCTGGCTCGCCGAATTGGGCCGCGCGCACAAGCGGCGCATCCCCGTCCGTCTCGTGAAGGGCGCCTATTGGGATACGGAAATCAAACGTGCGCAGGAAGGCGGCGTTGCCGATTATCCGGTGTTCACGCGCAAAGCCGGAACGGATGTGTCCTATATCGCCTGTGCCCGCGCGATGTTCGCATCTGGCGATGCCATCTACCCGCAATTCGCCACCCACAACGCACACACGCTGGCGGTGATCGAAACGCTGGCGGGCAGCCGCACCGATTTCGAATTCCAGCGCCTGCACGGCATGGGGGAAGCACTCTACGATGTGTTTCACGATCTGAAGAAACCGGCCGCACGCGGCATCGGCACGCGCGTTTATGCGCCGGTCGGAAGCCACGAAGATCTCTTGGCCTATCTGGTGCGGCGATTGCTGGAGAACGGCGCGAACACATCCTTCGTCAATCGCCTGGCAGATGAAGAAGCGCCGATAGATGAAATCGTCGCCGATCCCGCAACAACGCTTTCCTCGCTGACGCCGCGCCGCAACCCGCGCATCCCTCTTCCGCACGACATGCTGCCGAACCGCAAAAATTCGCAAGGATTTTTCTGGAGCGATCCGGCAGTGGCTGCACCCGTTCTCGCCGAAATGAAGCGCTCGCTGGCATCCGCGCAATTTGCCATCGCGAGCGGTGCCGGAAATGCACGCGGCGCGAAATCCGTCACCGATCCGTCGGATCGCAGGCGAAAAGTGGGCGAGGTCGTCGAAGCCACGCCCGCACATGCAAAAGCTGCACTGGAAACCGCGCATCGTGCCACACATGAATGGGACATGCTGGGCGGCGATGCGCGCGCAGCCATCCTCGAACGCGCCGCCGATCTCTA
>DASZYI010000029.1:0-18450 GCA_035545475.1 Rhizomicrobium sp. | reverse complement strand
CGCATCGAACGGCACAACCCGAAACTGAACGCTGTCGTCTACAAGGCATATGACGAAGCCAAGGCCACGGCGAAATCGAAATTGCCGGATGGTCCGTTCAAGGGTGTGCCGTTCCTCATCAAAGACATCGGCATGGCCGTGAAGGATTGGCCGATGACGAATGGTTCGGCGTACTTACGCAACAACGTCACCCATTACGACGCCGAACTGACGCGGCGCTATCGCGCGGCGGGCGTCGTTTTGATGGGCAAGACCAACACGCCCGAATTCGGCATTCCCGGCACGACCGAAGGCCGCCATCTGGGCATCTGCCGCAATCCGTGGAATCCCGATCACAGCTCGGGCGGTTCGTCCGGCGGTGCGGCCTCTGCCGTCGCCTCCGGCATGGTGCCGATGGCGCATGGCAGTGACGGTTTGGGTTCGATCCGCATTCCCTCCGCGCAATGCGGATTGTTCGGCATGAAGATCACGCAATACAGAAATCCCGGCGCGCCGGACGATCGCGGCCGCGCCCACGGTTTCGTGGTCGATCATGTCCTCACCCGCAGCGTGCGCGACAGCGCGGTGATGCTCGATTGGACCGGTTATCCCGAAGACGATGCGCCTTACGCACCGCCGCAGAAATCGCGCCCTTACGCGGATGAAATCCAGACGCCGCCCGGCCGCCTGCGCATTGCGTTCTCGACCGAGAATCCTAGCAACACGCCGCTGCATCCCGATGTGCAGCGCGTGTTCGACGACACGGTGAAACTGCTGGGCGAACTCGGCCACACGATGATCGAATTCCCGAAATTCAACATCGATTGGCGCAAGCTCTACATGGCGCAAGGCTGCGTTTCGGGCGCGATGTTCGCGGCGTCGATCGATGAGTTGAAGCAAACGCTCGGTGAACCGCAAGAAGCGGATATGGAACCGCTCGCCTGGGCGAGTTATCGCGCGGGCAGCCGGATCACGGCGGGTCAGGTCGGTTGGGGTTTGCAGACGCTGCGCCAAATTTCGCGCGAGATCCTCGCAAAGTGGCGCGATTTTGACGTGCTGCTCTCGCCGGTGACGATCACGCCCGCCCCGCCTATCGGTCATCTCGATCCGGTGAATGTGGAGCCGCGCGAATTCAACAAGCGCCAGGCCCGCGTCTTCGGCTACACCCCGCCCTTCAACATGACAGGCCAGCCTTCGATGTCGGTGCCGCTCGGCATGTCGAGCGACGGTCTTCCCATCGGCATGATGTTCACCGGCCGCTACAGCGACGAAGCCACGCTCTATCGGCTGGCCGCGCAGTTGGAACAGGCACGGCCCTGGATCGACCGGCGCCCGAAGGTTTGGGGTTGATCGCGCCTAGGGGGCAAGCGGGTTCATCCATTTCAATCCGGGGAAGTACGAGAAGTCGCGATCGTTCGTGCAAAGTGTCAAGCCATGCTCCATCGCCAACGCAGCAAGATGGGCATCGGAGACCACACCTCCGCCCGCATCCCGTTCGACGAGTATCCGTCCGAGAATGTTCGCGTGGCGCTCGGTCGGTTCTGGTATCCACACCATGTCATTGTCGAGCCATTCGCGAACCTGATTGACCGCGGCCGGAACACTCTCAGCTCTGATCAAAACACGCGGGTTGGTCGCTATCCGCAAGAAGCCGAGCAAGCTCAACCACGGTAAACCGACGCGCGCATTGCCTCCCAGTTGTTCGTCCAGCCAATCGCGCGCACGCTCGTGATAGGGCGACAGCTTCAAATGCGCATAGAGCAGGATGTTCACATCAACCAGGAACACGCGGCAGACCCAACTTCTTGCGGTCGTATTCCTCGTCCATCTCGCGCAGGATGTCCTTTATCGACTTCGAAGGATCGACAAGACCACCGGGATCGAAAACGCGGGTCCGAAACGGTTCGCGCTTTTTCGGCGCGGAGATTTCGTCGAGCCCTTTGCGGAGCACGTCGTTCACGATCTCCTTCAGGCCAAGATCGCGCTCTTTACGCATCCGCTCCAGGCGGACCGCCACGTCGTCATCCAAGGTCAAAGTCGTTCTCATGGGGGAAGAATAGAATTTGATGTCTTGATGTCAACAGAAAAAACATCAGAGCATCAGTTTCAAACTTGCGCCATTGCCGGTAAGCAAGGGGCGGTGAAGAACGTGGTTGAAAGATTATATTTGTGAATCAACAGGTTAGAAAAGTTCACATCATCGGCGGCGGTCTCGCGGGTAGCGAGGCCGCCTGGCAGGCCGCGCAAGCGGGCGTGCGGGTGACGCTCCATGAGATGCGCCCCCTCCGCGGCACGGATGCTCATGTCACGGACAGTCTGGCGGAATTGGTTTGTTCCAATTCCTTCCGCTCCGACGATTGGGAGAACAACGCGGTTGGCTTGTTGCATGAGGAAATGCGCCGCGCCGGTTCGCTGATCCTGCGCGCAGCCGACACGCACAAACTCCCCGCTGGCGGCGCGTTGGCCGTCGACCGTCACGGGTTTTCCGCCGAGGTGACGCGCGCTCTCGAAAACCATCCCAACATCGAAATCCATCGCGAGGAGATCGCGGGTCTTCCCCCCGAAGACTGGCAATCGGTGATCGTGGCGACGGGCCCCCTCACCTCGCCCGCGCTGGCGGACGCCGTGCGTGGTTTGACGGGTGAAGACTCGCTTGCCTTCTTCGACGCCATCGCGCCCGTCATCCATCGCGAGTCCATCAATATGGATATCGCCTGGTTCCAATCGCGCTACGACAAGAAAGGCCCGGGCGGCGACGGCGCGGATTATCTCAACTGCCCGATGAACGAAGAGCAATATCGCGCCTTCATCGCGGCGTTGCTTGCGGGCGAGAAGACCGATTTCAAGGACTGGGAAAAATCGACGCCCTATTTCGAAGGCTGTCTTCCCATCGAAGTGATGGCCTCGCGCGGCGAGGAAACCTTGCGCTTCGGCCCGATGAAGCCGGTTGGCTTGCAAGACCCGCGCAGCGAACGCCGTCCCTACGCCGTGGTGCAACTGCGCCAGGACAATGCGCTCGGCACGCTTTGGAACATGGTCGGCTTCCAGACCAAGCTGAAGCACGGCGAACAGACGCGCATCTTTCGCATGATCCCCGGATTGGAGAACGCGCAATTCGCCCGCCTCGGCGGCCTTCATCGCAATACCTTCCTCAACAGTCCCCGCGTCCTCGATGGCTCGTTGCGTCTGAAGGCGCAGCCGCGTTTGCGTTTCGCGGGCCAGGTGACGGGCGTCGAAGGCTATGTCGAAAGTGCCGCCATCGGTTTGCTCGCGGGCCGTTTCGCCTCCGCCGAATTGAACGGCCGAACGATCGTCCCCCCGCCACCGACAACGGCGTTCGGCGCGCTTCTCAATCACATTACGGGCGGCGCCGACGAGAAAACCTTCCAGCCGATGAACGTCAATTTCGGACTCTTTCCCGATCTCGGCGAACGCACCCGCGGCAAAGACCGCAAGAAGCTGATGGCCCATCGGGCACTGCGCGATTTGCAAAGCTGGCTCGGAGAAAACCGCGAAGCCGCGGAATGACTTTAGAATTTGCCGCGCGTTGCGGCGCTCAATAGCGCCCACTGCTTGCGCGGTTGCGCCACTTGCGCCGCATCGCGAAACGGATCGAAGCCGGGGCGCGCCATCAGCTTGAAATATCCCGGCAGCAGCGCAACCGGCAGAAACGCCGCCAATGCGCGCTTCGGTTTTCCGAACGTGCGCGCCGCCTTCAGATGGTTTTGCGCGCGAAAGGAAAGCTGCGCCATCACCGCCTTCAACTTCTCGCCGCCATGACCCGCGAACACGTCGTCGGGCGAGAGCTTGACCGTATCGAGCAGGTCCATCGGGAGAAAAAGCTTACGCCGCGCCGCATGATGCGGAATCGCGCGCAGCACACCGCAAAGCGCATAAGCGATGCCCGCTTCGCGCGCCTGTTCGTCATAGCGCTCACCGGCGCCCAGAATGCGAGCCGCCAACCGGATCAGCGAGCCGACAGTTGCCGCGCCGTAATCCTCCAGCGACCCCACGGTCTCGAAACTGTCAGCGGACGCATCGAAACTGCGTGCATCGATCATCTCATCGAACAGGCTTTGCGGCAGATCGAAGCGCGCGAGCAATTCCGACAGCGCCTGGGCCACATCATGCGCCCGCGGATTGCCCGTGCGCGCGCCCTCAACTGTCTCGCGCCACCATTGCAGCCGGATCTCGCCCATCATCGGCTCGCGCACCGTCTCCGCCACCCGCGCGATCTCATAGTTGAAGGCGTAGAGCGCCATCAGATAGAGCCGCGCTTCCTTCGGCGCGAACAGCACGGAGAAAAAGCGGTCGGGATCGTGCCGGCGCACGAGGTCCACACAGGCCGCGAAGGAGGCGCTTCTATCCATATCCGCCAAAAAGAAAGGCCGCCCATGCGGGCGGCCGATCCTAGTCCAATTCGGCTTCGATCAGAGAATGTTCTGGGCCGCGACCATGCAGAACAGCATCGGGATCGAAAGCAATGTATTGATCCGGCTGAACTGACCTGCCGTCTTGCCCGCCGCTGCTTTGTCAGCCGCCGGCAGATCGGGATATTTGCCATCGATGTTCAGTGCCTTCTGCTGGTTCGGCCAGATCAGGAACCAGACGTTGAACCACATGATGGTACCGAGCCACATGCCGATACCGATGATGATGGCCTTGGGCGACACGAAGCCTTCAACGGCGTCGAGCGTATAAGCCTGAAGCAGATAGCCGTTCAGATAGGCGAGGATGATCCCGAAGAAGATGGTGCCCATCGCGCCCCAGCGGAACCAGAACAGCGCCGCCGGTGTGATGAAGCGCCCGAGAGCGGGCCTGAGTTCTTCCGGAATTTTCGGCGTGGTCGGTGTCGAGACAAAGTTGAAATACCAGAGCAGGCCGATCCACATCACGCCGCACAGAACGTGACACCAGCGAATGAAGAACGGCCAGAACGAAGCCGCGTCGAAACCCTGGGTTTTGCAATAAATACCGAAAACGATCGCAGCGAGGATAAAGCCCGCGATCACGACGTTACGCAGATTTCCGAGAAACGCAGCCATGTCAGTGCCCCCAAGCACAGTTGAGTCTGTGCGACAGTTTAGCGCGAGTTCCCGTCGCTGTTGAGGGGTTTCTGCCTAAATTGTGAGCCGCTTGGGCTTGCGGATGTTCAGCCAACCCACCACGATCAGCCGGGTCACCATGACCGCGGTGAAGAACGAGGTGATGATGCCCACGCCCAGGGTCACCGCGAAGCCGCGCACCGGGCCCGAGCCAAGCTGGAACAGGATCAACGAGGCGATCAGGTGGGTCATGTTGGCGTCGACAATCGTCGCCATGGCCCGCCGGAAGCCGGTATCGATGGAGGCAATCATCCCCCGCCCGTTCCGCTGCTCCTCGCGCATGCGCTCGTAGATCAGCACGTTGGCGTCCACCGCCATACCCATGGTGAGCACGATACCTGCGATGCCGGGAAGCGTCAGCGTGGCGCCAAAGAGCGTGAGGGCAGCCATCAGCAGCACGACGTTCAGTGTCAGCGCGATGTCGGCAAAGAAGCCGAACAGGCCGTAACGGCCAATCATGAAGAGGGCGACCAACGCCAATCCGGCCATCGCCGAATAGCGCCCCGCCTTCACCGAGTCCGCACCCAGTTCGGCGCCGACAGTGCGCTGCTCGATCACCTTGAGCGGGGCGGGCAATGCACCTGCCCGCAACAGCACGGCCAGATCGTTGGCGGTTTCGGAGGTGAAACTGCCGGAGATTTCGCCCTGCCCGCCCAGGATCGGCTCGCGGATCACGGGTGCGGAAATGATCTTGTTGTCGAGCACGATGGCGAAGCGGCGGCCGGTATTGGTTTTGGTCACATCGCCGAACTGGCGCGCGCCGACGGAGTCGAAACGGAAGCTGACATTCGGTTCGCTCGTCTGCGGATTGAATCCGGCTTGCGCATTGGTGAGGCGATCGCCCGACACCATGATGCGCTTCTGCACAACCAGCGGGGGCAAGGGCGGCTGTCCCGGCTTGGTCTCCTGCGGCAGCAACACGTCTCCGATGGGAACGATGCCGCGCGCGGCCTGTGCCACGTCGGCGGTTTCGTCGACCAGTTGGAACGTCATCTTGGCGGTCGTACCGAGCAGCTCGATCAGCCGCTTGGGATCGGAAAGGCCCGGCACCTGTACCAGAATACGGTCCTGCCCCTGGCGCTCGATGGTGGGCTCGCGCGTACCCATTTCGTCGATGCGGCGGCGCACGACTTCGATGGACTGGTTGAGCGTCTGTTCCTTGGTCTGGGTCTTGTATTCCTCGGTCAACTTCATCGTGATCCGGTTCTGACCGGGCTCGCCGATGGCGAATTCCTTGGTGCTCGCGCCGAGCAGCGAACCGCTCATCACGGGATTGTTGTCCACCACGATCTTCTTGGCGGCGTCGTATTGCTGCGCCTCGCGCACCTTGAGGGTGACGGTGTCGTCCTTGGCGGAAATGTTGAAGGCGATGTGCGCCTTGCGAAGTGCGACGCGCAGATCGCCCATCACCGATTCGAGCTTGTCCTTCTGCACCTGGTCCATTTCGACCTCGAGCAGCAGGTACGACCCTCCCTGGAGGTCGAGACCCAGACTCACCGTGCTGTGCGGCAGCCAAGCCGGCATCTTGGAAAGCACATTGTCGGGCAGCGCGTTGGGAAGGGCGACAAGGAGCCCCACCAGCAACACCAGGATGGTGACGACGCGGCTAAAAAGGGAGATCTGCAGCATGTTTCCGGATCAGTCCTTATCGACACCCTTGGCGCGGACTTCGCTGAGCGTCGATTTCAGGACGCGCACCTGAACATTGTCGGCGATGTCGACAAGCAATTCGCCTTCGTCCTTGACCTTGGCCACCTTGCCGATAATACCGCCCGCGGTGACGACCGTGTCGCCGCGGCGCACATTGTCGACCATTTCGCGATGCTGCTTCATGCGCTGCTGTTGCGGACGAATCATCAGGAAATACATGATCGCGAAGATCGCGATGATCGGTACGAAGGACGTGAGAAAATCGGTGTTCATCAGCAGATCCGGTGCGGCGCGGGCGGACTATAGCGGCGGTGCCCCGCTTTGCAACCACGGCAGGGAAAGAGGCTAAGTCTATGGCGGCACGAACGAAATCCGGCTCGGATGGGCACCTGGCGCGCATCGCCGCGGCCCTGGAGCGGCTCGCGCCCACATCGGCGCTGACAGCGGCTCCGAGCACGGGCGCAGCCTTTGTGTGGGAGCCATCGCAAGGCGGCCTCGTGCCCGTCGCCGAAGTGGCCCACATACCGCTGTTCCTGCTCAAGGGCGTGGACCAGGCGCGCGACACGCTGTTGGAGAACACCCGGCGCTTTGCCGACGGCCTTCCCGCCAACAACGCGTTGCTCTGGGGCGCCCGCGGCATGGGCAAGAGCTCGCTGGTGAAGGCGGCCCACGCCGAGGTGAACAGGAGCCGCAAAGGCAAGGCGCAACTGGCGCTGGTGGAAATCCACCGCGAGGAAATTTCCACGCTGCCGGTTCTGCTGCGGCTGTTGCGGGAGTCGCACCGCCGCTTCCTGCTCTATTGCGACGACCTTTCCTTCGACCGTGACGACACCAGTTACAAATCGCTCAAGGCGGCGCTCGAAGGCGGCATCGAAGGTCGGCCCGCCAATGTGCTGTTCTACGCGACCTCCAACCGCCGCCATCTCATGCCGCGCGACATGATGGAGAACGAACGCTCGACCGCGATCAATCCATCGGAAGCGGTGGAAGAAAAGGTTTCGCTGTCGGATCGCTTCGGGTTGTGGCTCGGCTTTCACAATTGCGGGCAAGACGAATATCTCGCGATGATCGACGGCTATGCGAAACATTACGGATTGAAGGCCGCCGATCTGCATGCACGCGCGCTTGCCTGGGCGGCCGGTCGCGGCGGCCGCTCGGGACGCGTGGCCTGGCAATTCGTGCAGGATCTGGCGGGCGAGTTGGGGAAGAAGCTGGATTAGCGAAAAAATCTCCCCTTCATTCGTCATCGCCCGGTTTATCCGGGCGACCCATTTTTCTTCAACAAAAAAGAATTGCGTCACGCGGAGCCGCGGAGAACGCGGAGGAACGGTCTGTATCCTCCGCGTTCTCCGCGGCTCCGCGTGAGTCATCAACACAAAAAAATTTGGTCGCCCGGACAAAGCCGGGCAATGACGAGGTGGGTAGTGTTTTAAATCCGAGAAATATTGCGCGCTAGCGCGACGCCACCAAAAGTGGGCGCGGGTCGACGGGCTTGGTATCGTGACGGATTTCGAAGTGGAGCTGCGGTTCGGTGACGTCGCCGGTTTCGCCGGTATAGGCAATCACCTCGCCCTTTTTCACCTTGTCGCCGCGATTGACCAAGGTGCGCTCGGCATGGGCGTAAGCGGTGACGTAATCGTCGTCATGCTTGATGAGCACGAGATTGCCGTAGCCCTTCAACTCATTGCCCGAATAGGTCACCACGCCATCGGCGGCGGCGCGGATGGGCGTGCCGCGGTCGGCGGCGATATTGATTCCATCGTTGCGCTCGCCGCTGGCGGAAGCGCCGAACGGTGAAATGATGCGCCCGGAAACCGGCCAGACGAAACGCGCGGTGCCGGAATCGCGAGAGCTGTCCTGATAGGCGGATACGTCGCGGTCGGGCGAAGAATCTCCCAGCCTGTCGATCACGTTCTGCGCACGATCAAGCAGCGTGTCGTCATCGTTGCGCGGCTTGTAGGATGCAAGCGTAATGACGGGTGCACCGCGGCCGTAACGCGGCTTGGGCTGCGGAACGGGAACGCGCGCTTCGGCATAAAGCGGTGCGCGGCGAGCGCCCGGAATGCGCAACACCTCGCCTGCGTAGATGCGGTCCTTGTCGGTGAGATCGTTGGCGTCGATCAGATCGGCGGTGCGCACATCGTAGCGGCGCGCGATGCTGTAGATGGTATCGCCGTCCTGCACCGTGATGGTGAAATGTTTTCCCGCGCCGGGACCGTCCGCGATGGGCGGCTCCTTGTCGAAATGCGAACAGGCCGACACTGCAAGGGCGGCAAACAGGATCGCGGCGACGGCGCGGCCGCTGCGTCCTTCAACTCTTTCGCTCCGATCCACCCGCATTCTGCGGCTCCTGGGGCGCGCCCGGTAACATGGGCACGAACATCACGGGGATTAGCGGTTCTCGCTTTACGCCCGTATCAGTCTTAATAATCTTGGTTAAAAGTTGAGAAATGCTTTCCGCCGACACCTGTTCGCCCACCGGAACGATCATGATTCCGCCCGGCTTTAACTGTTCGATAAGACTTTCGGGAACTTTGGGCACCGCGGCGGTCACAATTATGCGGTCGAACGGGGCCTGTTCGGGCCATCCCTTGAAGCCATCACCAAATCTTGTGGTGATGTTGTGGAGGCCGAGGGCGCGAAATCTTTCCTCGGCTTTCCTTAAAAGCGGGCGGTGGCGCTCGATGGTGTAGACCCGGCGGCAGAGGGGCGCGAGCACGGCGGCCTGATAGCCGGAGCCGGTGCCGATTTCGAGCACGCGCATCTTCTCATCGAGTTCGAGCGCCTGGGTCATATAAGCGACCACATAAGGCTGGCTGATGGTCTGGCCGCAGGCGATGGGAAGTGCTGTGTTTTCGTAGGCGCTCGGTTCGAAGGTCTCTTCGACGAAAACCTCGCGCGGTGTCTTTTCGATGGCGCCAAGCACGCGATTGTCCGTGATGCCTTGCTTGCGCAGCGCCATGAGCAGGGAAATGGCGCGTTCGTTCGTCATGAGTCTTTATGGGCGAACTGCTGACGCAGCTTCGCGTCGGAAAATTCCGCGCGCAGTTTTTCCAGCACGCGGTATTCCGTGAGGTTCAGGTGCAGCGGCGTGATGGCGATGCGGCCTTCATAGATCGCGCGCAGATCGGTGCCCTTATCGGGATTGGACCGCACGCGCTTGAACCCGATCCAATAGTACGGATTGCCGCGCATATCGACACGGCGGTCCATCACGGCGGTCTGCATGTCGCGCTTGCCCTGGCTCACGACTTCGACGCCGGTAATATCGCCCGGTTCGCGATCGGGGAAATTGACATTCATCAACACTTCCTGCGGTTCGGGCCAACCGACTTCCATCAGGCGTTTGACAATCGCGGGGCCGTGCGTCTCGGCGCATTGCCAGCGCACTTTATAGCCTTCCTCGAAACCATAAGCCTGGCTGAGCGCAATCGACGGAATGCCGAGTGCGGTTCCTTCCATCGCGCCTGCGATGGTGCCGGAATAGGTTACGTCATCGGCAATGTTGGAACCGCGATTGACGCCCGACAGAAGCAAATCGGGCTTCTTGTCCTTCATGATTTCCGCCACCGCCATCATCACGCAATCGGTCGGCGTGCCGGTGGTGGCGAAACGCTGCTTCTCGATTTCGCGCAGGCGCAGCGGCTGGGTGAGCGTGAGCGAATGCGAGGCGCCGGATTGTTCGGTTTCGGGCGCAACCACCCAAACATCTTTGGTAAGAGAACGCGCGATCTTTTCCGCTATTGCCAGACCCGGAGCGTGAATGCCGTCGTCGTTGGTGACAAGGATACGCATTTAAGGAACGCTCCGTTCTGTTCCTCCCCCGCTTGCGGGGGAGGTGCCCTCGCGTAGCGAGGCGGAGGGGGGACGTGTGCGCAGGCGGAGACTTACCCCCTCCACCGCTTCGCTGCGCTTGCGGTCCCCCTCCCCCGTAAACGGGGGAGGAGCAATGTGGGTGCAATCTTTCATGGCCCGATCTTTGTCATACCGCCCATATACGGACGCAACACATCTGGAATGGAAATCGAGCCGTCGTCGTTCTGATAGTTTTCCATCACCGCGATCAGCGTACGCCCGACGGCGAGGCCCGAACCGTTGAGCGTGTGCACGAAACGCGTGCCTTTGCTCTCTTTCGGACGATAGCGCGCATTCATGCGGCGGGCCTGGAAATCTCCGCAATTCGAGCAGGACGAGATTTCGCGGAAGCGGTTCTGGCCGGGCAGCCAGACTTCGATGTCGTAGGTCTTTTGCGCGGAGAACCCCATGTCGCCGGTGCAAAGCGTGACCACGCGATGAGCGAGATTGAGCCGCTTCAATACTTCCTGTGCGCAATCCGTCATGCGCTCGTGTTCGGCTTGCGATTGTTCCGGCGTGGTGATGGAGACCAGTTCCACTTTCGAGAACTGGTGCATGCGGATCATGCCGCGCGTGTCTTTGCCCGCGGCACCGGCTTCCGAACGGAAGCATGGTGTCCAGGCGGTGAAGCGCAACGGCAACTTTTCGTCGTCGAGAATTTCCTCGCGCACGAAATTCGTCAGCGAAATTTCCGCCGTCGGAATCAGCCAAAAGTCATTGGTGGTGCGAAAAAGATCTTCCGAGAACTTCGGCAACTGCCCCGTGCCGAACGCTGCCTCATCGCGCACCATCAGCGGCACCTGCATTTCGGTGTAGCCGAATTCGCCGGTTTGCAAATCGAGCATGAAATTGCCGAGCGCGCGTTCCAGTCGCGCCAATCCCGCTTTCAGAAACACGAAACGGCTGCCCGAAACCTTGGCCGCGCGTTCGAAATCCATCATGCCGAGCGCTTCGCCGAGATCGAAATGTTCCTTCGCGTTGTTCTTGCCCGGGCGCGAGCCGAAACGGCGGTGTTCGACTTCGACATTGTCGTTCTCGTCGGCGCCATCCGGCACGTCGCTCGCCGGCAAATTCGGAATCGAGGCCAGAACGTCATCCAGCGCTTTCTTGAGCGCGCGCTCTTCTTCTTCGCCCTTTTGAATCTCGTCCTTCAATCCGGCGACTTCGGCCATCAGGCTTTGTGCCTGCGCTTCGTCCTTCTTCGCTTTCGCCTGGCCGATCAATTTCGAGGCTTCGTTGCGGCGAGCCTGGGCTTCCTGCAGGCGGGTGAGCAGTGCGCGCAGGCCGTGGTCGCGGTCGAGAATGTCCGTCGTCAGCGATTGCGCGTCCGCCAGCCCGCGGCGTTTCAGGCCCGCCGTGAAGGCTTCGGGGTTTTCGCGGATGGCGCGGATGTCGTGCATGGGAGAAATCCTGAAGGCTGGCCGATAAGGACATTTGCATCGGCGACGAATGAAAATCTAGGAAGAAATAGCCGCTTACGTCGCCCCCGCGTCTTTCTTCGCCCGGCCCCGTTCGATCAGCTTCACGCTCCAGATCGACACCTCGTAGAGCAGCACCAGCGGCACGGCGAGGCTGATCATGCTGATGGCGTCGGGCGGGGTGATGACGGCCGCCACCGCGAAGATGCCGACAATGGCATAGCGCTGCATGCTTCTGAGCTGTGCGGCGGTGACAATGCCGACGCGGCCCATCAGGGTCAGCGCCACCGGCAGTTGGAACGTCAGGCCGAACGCGATGATGAGCGTCGCCACGAAATCAAAATACTCGCTGACCTTCGCCTGCAATTCGATGCCGAGCGTTCCGTTGCCGCCTTGCGTTTCATAGCCCGCGAAGAATTTCAGCGCGAAGGGGAGCATCACATAATAGACGAACGCGGCCCCCAGCAGAAACAGAACGGGCGTTGCGACGAGGAACGGCAGGAATGCCTTGCGCTCGTGACGGTAAAGCCCCGGCGCCACGAACATCCAGGCCTGCGCCGCGATGATCGGAAAGGACAGGCACAGGCCCGCGAACATTCCGACCTTCATATAGGTGAAGAAGGTTTCGCCGGGCGCGGTGTAGATGAGATGCGCGTTGGGTTGGCCTTTCAGCGTGGCGGCCAACGGTTCGGTGAGGAACGCATAGATATGCTGCGCAAAGGCGAAGCAGATGACGAAGCACAACGCGAACGCGATCAGCGAATAGACAAGGCGCTTTCGAAGCTCGATCAGATGCTCCATTAGCGGAGCTTTGGTCGCCTCGATGGCGGCTTCGTCATCGGCGGTCGGCTTGGTCACGGCGCGTCCGCCTTGGCAGCCTCGCCCTGCTCCTTGGCGGGCGGATGCTCTTCGGGTGGCTTGGACTGCATCACTTCATCGGCGGGCGGCAGGATGCCGTGCTCGATATGTTGCTCGATACCGGCAAGCGGACGCTCGGCGCGCAAGGCTGCGATCTCCTTGCGCAATTCGTCGAGTTCGGCCTGACGCGCCATCTCGTCGAAGCTCTTGCGGAATTCGTTGGCCATGGCGCGGGCCTTGCCCGTCCAGCGGCCGATAATGTGCATCAGGCGCGGCAAATCCTTCGGCCCGACCACGACAAGGGCCACAAACAAAAGAATGAGGATGTGGGCCCAGCTCAGGTCGAACATGATCGCAAACGCATTTGGCGGATTATCTTACCCTCCCCTTGAGGGAGGGTCGAAATTTGCGGCACGCGAATTTCGGGGAGAGGTCCGGCGGCAACAGCGATGACCCCTCCCCGAAAAATGCTGTGGCATTTTTCGACCCTTCCTCAAGGGAAGGGTGAAGTCATCTTCCGACGGAATCCTTCTCGTCGCGGCGGTCGGGAATCTGATGGGAATCCGTCGGCTCGTTGAGGCCCTGACGGAAACTGCGGATGCCCTTGCCGAAATCGCCCATCAGGTCGGAAATCTTGCCGCGGCCGCCGAACAGCACGAGGGCCACAACCGCCAAAATCAGAATGTGCCAGATGCTCAAGGCACCCATGGAACTCTCCTTCGCCCCTGCCGGGGACTGTTAAAGCCCCGCGAGAGGGCGGATGCAAGCGACGTATATTTTCCCGCATTTGTCCTCCCCCGCTTGCGGGGGAGGTGCCCTCGCGTAGCGAGGCGGAGGGGGGACGTGTGCGCAGGCGGAGACTTACCCCCTCCACCGCTTCGCTGCGCTTGCGGTCCCCCTCCCCCGCAAGCGGGGGAGGACATACTCAGCCAATCAAAATCTCGGCTTTCCGGCCCAGCACCGAAGCGAGCGCATTTAGCCGCTTCTGAACGGGGTCGGCGGCAATGGCCTCGCGCCTTTGGGGGACTTCGAGGATCACGCGGTTGGGGGTGAGCCGGAGACGATAGTTCGGCAGTTCGCCCGCCGCCGAGGCGGAAAGCGCGAAGGCCAGCCGGAGGGTGAGGCCGAGGATCTTGGCGTACAATTCGTCTTCTTCGTTGAGCAGGCCCGCCTGTTTGAGCTGGCGCGGGAAATCCTCGTCGCCGGAATAGCGATGATAGATCGCGGTCGCGATCAGCGCGCGCGCACGGTGATCGGCGCCGGAGAAGGGTGCGGTCAGAATCTGATTGAAGGCGCCGAACGCGCGGTCGTCGGGATGACGCCGCCAATTCACGTCGGAGAACAGGCACGTCGCGCGGCGCACGCGGCGCAGTTCCTCGGTCTCCGCGGGAAAGATCTCATTGCACCAGGCGAACATCTCGACGGCGTGAGGCGGCACGCGCGCTTCGCGCAGGTTCATACCGGCGGCGAATTCGATCAGCGGGTCTTTGGCGCGCTCGTCTTCGCCGAGTTGGGCGTACAGCAATCCTTCGCGCAGGCCGAACGCCGAAACCACGATCTCCTTGAAATTGCCTTCGAGCAGCAAACGCTCCAGCACGATGGCGCCATAGGGCAACGCTTCGGCGCGGCGTTTGGAGATCACCTTCATCCGCTCGACCGATTTCCTGGAAAGCTGCGAGACGACTTCGCACAAACGCAAAGCGCGGCGGCGCGGGATCGCATAGTGATGCAGGACATGGAGCGGATAGTTGCTCTCCTCCATGTCGACGCGCGCGAAGCTGCGCCAGATGCCGCCCACCGCATAGAGCGTGCGGCCTTCGAGACTGCCGAGCTTGCGCAAATTCGACAGTCCCTCGTCGACAACCTTGCGCGCTTTTTCCGGATCGTCTTTCGACAGATCCATCAGACGCAAAGGGCCGTAAGGCAATGTCATCGCCCCGCCCGTGCGGCCATCTTTCACCGTCACCATGTCGAGGCTGCCGCCACCGAGATCGGCGACAAGACCATCGGCTTCCGGCGTGCCCGCGAGCACCCCTTCGGCGGCGAGACGGGCTTCTTCCTCACCCGACAAGATACGAATGGGACTGCCCCAGGCGGCTTCGGCGCGGCGGATGAATTCCTGGCCGTTGGACGCATCGCGCGCGGCGGCCGTCGCAACGGCTTCGCGGACCGGCGCATCGAGCGCATCGGCGATCATCTTGAACCGCGCCAACGCCTCGAATGCCATGCCGATGCCGTCGGCGTTCAGCCGCCCGGTGGTCACCATGTTGCGGCCGATGGCGCAGATGGCCTTTTCGTTGTGCAACGTGCCGGGCGCACGGGTGAAACCGTCGAACACCGCCAGGCGCACCGAGTTCGAGCCGATGTCGACGATGGCGACATGACCGGCCCGCGCGGAAGCACGCGCGGAAGGTGTTGGCTTCGCTTCGTGTTGAGTGAGGGCGGTCACGGGATTTGGAGTTTAGTCGGACAGGGGCGCGATTGCCACAACGGGACCTTATTTCTTGAGCGCGCGGCCACGGCCGGAAAGCGAGGGGTTTGTCATGAAATAGGTATGAGCCGAGAAGGCATTCGGTGTCGCACCTGCCGGATCGCGCTCGTAAGTGCCGTCGGCATGCATGTGCCAGGTCTGGGCGGTGTCCTTCAGCAGCGCGACCATGATCTGGTCCTGCACCTGTTGATGGACGGTCGGGTTCTCGATCGGCACCAGCGCTTCCACGCGGCGGTCGAGATTGCGCGGCATCCAGTCGGCTGACGAGATGAACACTTTCGATTTCGGCGACGGCAATCCGTGGCCGGCACCGAAACAGACGATGCGGCCATGTTCGAGGAAACGGCCGACGATGGATTTGACGCGAATGTTCTCCGACAGACCCGGCACGCCCGGACGCAGACAGCAGATGCCGCGCACCACGAGATCGATCTTCACGCCTTCGCGGCTCGCCTTATACAGCCAGTCGATGATTTCGGGATCGACGAGCGAATTGAGCTTCGCCCAGATCGCGGCGGGGCGGCCTTCGCGCGCGTAGGCCATTTCCTCGTTGATGGAATGGATCAACTGCTTGCGCAAGGTGAGCGGCGAGATGGCGATCTTTTCGAGGTTCTCGGGCTCCGCATAGCCGGTGATGAAGTTGAACAGCTTCGCCGCATCGCGCCCCAGCGCGGGATCGGCGGTGAACAGCGACAGGTCGGTGTAAATCTTGGCGGTCAGCGGATGGTAATTGCCGGTCCCGAAATGCACATAGCTGCGCAAATGCCCGCTTTCGCGGCGCACGACGAGGCTGACTTTGGCGTGGGTCTTCAGTTCGATGAAGCCGTAGACCACCTGAACGCCCGCGCGCTCCAGGTCGCGCGCCCATTTGATGTTGGCGGCCTCGTCGAAACGCGCCTTCAACTCGACGAGTGCGGTGACGGATTTGCCCGCTTCGGCGGCTTCGATCAGCGCCTTGACGATGGGCGAGTCCTGCGAGGTGCGATAGAGCGTCTGCTTGATCGCCACCACATTCGGATCGAGCGCTGCCTGTTTGACGAACTGGACCACCACGTCGAAACTTTCGAACGGGTGATGGACGATGATGTCCTTGGCGCGGATCGCGGCAAAGCAATCGCCGCCATGGTCGCGGATGCGTTCGGGGACGCGCGCGACATAAGGCTTGAACAGAAGATCGGGACGGTCGTCGAGGATGAGTTGCTTAAGGTCGGACAAGCCCATCATGTGCTGGATGACGAGTTCATTCGCTTCGAGATCGAGATGTTCGGCGATGAAGTCGCGCAGATCCTGCGGCGTCGAAGCGCTGTACTTCATGTGGATGACCGAACCTCTGCGGCGGCGCTTGAGCAGCGTCTCGAACAGCAGCACCAGGTCTTCGGCTTCTTCTTCGACTTCCACATCGCTGTCGCGCAGGATGCGGAACATGCCGACACCCGTTGCCGAGTGATCGGGGAAAAGCTGATCGAGAAACATCTCGATCACGTTCTCCAGCGCCACGAAGCGTACCGTTCCGTCCTTGTCGGGCAGATGCATGAAACGCTGAAGCTGCGCGGGCACGGGCAGCAGAGCGGTGACGAGCTTGCCGTCGCGGCGGCGCTTCAAACGCAGCGCCATCGCGAAGCCGAGATTGGGAATGAAGGGGAACGGATGCGCCGGATCGATCGCGAGCGGCGTCAGCACCGGGAATATCTGCTCGCGGAATTCGCGCTCCATCCATTCGCGGTCGGACGGCGTAAGTTCGCCCGGTTCGAGCACGGCGATCCCGGCGGCTCGCAATTCGGCGCGCAACTCCACCCAGATGGTCTGCTGGTCGGCGATCAACTGAGCGGCCACCTGCTCGATACGGGCGACCTGTTGGACAGGGGTCAGCCCATCGGCGCTGGGGGTGGTGATGCCCTCGCGGATCATGCCTTTCAGGCCGGCCACCCGGACCATGTAGAACTCATCGAGGTTCGAGGCCGAGATCGACAGGAACCGGACCCGCTCCAGCAGGGGATGGGCCTTGTTCTGGGCCTCCTCGACCACGCGGCGGTTGAAGGCCAGCCATGACAATTCGCGGTTGACGAACCGGGAAGCAGAAGAAAAATCAATGGCTTGAGCGCCAGCAGGGCTTCCAAGCACCTGCTCGGCAGGAACCTCCCGCCCTTCCTCAAACGCGATCTTCGGCTCGGCCATGTGCCGACGCTAGCCCAGCTTCATTAAGCTGTCATGACGGCGATATTCAGCGACTCACGCTAGGGTTGAATGGAAGTTCAACTTGAAGGAACTACGCGAATAACGTAGTCTGGTGATGGAATTCGAATGGGACGAAGCCAAGAGCGAACGCAATCTTCGGGAGCGCGGGTTTAATTATGCGCATGCGACCCTCGTCTTCGAAGGTCCTATTGTCGAATGGTGCGACGTTCGGAAGGACTGGGGCGAGACAAGGGTCATGGCGGTAGGTTTGGTCAAAGGCCAGTTTCTCACCGTCATCTACACGGATCGCAACGGCATTCGCCGGATCATCTCGGCGCGACCAGCACGGAAGAAGGAAGCTGAGGCATGGCAATCGTTCGTAAGTCTCTGAAAGAGATCAGGGCCGGCGAGGCGAAATTCGATGCCGCCCGCATCGATGCGACGACAGAAGAAGACATCCGCCGCTACATGATCGAGGATGGCGAAGATCCCGATCACGATCTGCGTGCAGAAGACAGTTTCACCCCGCAAGTCATTCGCAAACGTCTCGGCATGACGCAGGAGCAATTCGCGCGCGCTTTGCGGATTCCCCTGGCGACGTTGCGCAATTGGGAACAGGGGCGAAACGCCATCGATCCGGCAGCGCGCTCGTTGCTGATCGTTTTGGCGCGCGATCCCGAAAAAGTGCTGGCGACGCTGGCGTCAGCCGCCTGACGCCAGCAACTCCCGTATCAACGCCGTCGTCACGGCGCGCTTTTCGGCAAGTGCTCTGGCATCGGCCCGCGCCACGAAATCGCGGATCGCGGAGGGAGAGCGTTCCAGCGAGACGATCATCTGTGCAATCACCGCTTCGGGCACCTGAAGCTGGCGGTCGGTGAAAAGTTTGCGCGCCAGCGCCGCGAGCAGCGCATCGTCGGGC
>DASZYI010000028.1:0-12951 GCA_035545475.1 Rhizomicrobium sp. | reverse complement strand
TTTTTCCATCCCAGCAAAAAGATCAGCACAAGCGTCTGCGGGATCACCGAAAGGTAGGCATATTTCAGAAGTGCGGTGACGACACGATGATCGGCGGCAATCCCCATCAGCGACACCCAGTCGAATCCCATTTCGCGGTCGACATTCGCCAATAAAAGGTCGATCCGCGGTCCGGCGACGGTCAAAAGAAGATAGCTCAGAAGATTACAGGCTGGGGGGAATGCCACCATGAACGCGGCAACCGCGAAAAGCGTGCTCAACGCTTCGTCTTGCCGCTTGCGGCTGTAGAACGCCGCTCCGGCCATGAAGAAGGGCACAACAGCCGCAGGCACGAGATAGTTGACGAGTTCGATATCGAAATGGATCAGGCTGAGCCACGCGACATCGATCGCAACATAGGTCGCGGCGATGGCGAACAGCGTGCGCCTGAGAACCCGATGCATGAGCGGCTCCGGAACCAGGCTCGGAACCTAAATCCCAACCGTTAACATTCGTGAAACGATTGACCTCAGCCGCCCGCCAGAGGAAGGGCGATGAACGTCATCTGACCGCCGCGATTGATCAGAAACATTTCGAGCTTGCGGCCCGATTTCGCATCGGCTTCGACTTTCTTCGCAATGTCGTCGGGCGTGCGCACGGCCTGGTTCTGCACTTCCACGATGATGTCGCCGGGACGCAAATTCTTGTCGGCTGCCGCACCTTCCGGATCGACATCGGTCACGAGCACGCCATGCACCTCGACGGGAATCTTGTATTGGCTACGCATCTCCTGATCGAGGGTTGCGAGCGAAAGGCCGAGTTGTGCGATCTTCGACTTCGGCTTTGGCGGCGGTGGCGAGGCCGGTTTGGCTTGCGGTTTGCGCTTTCCCTGATCTTGCAGCTTGGCAACCGTCAGCTTGACGTTCTGCTTCTTGCCGCCGCGCAAAAGCTGGACGCTCACAGTCTTGCCCGCAGGCGTGTCGGCGACGATGCGCGGCAACGCACGATTGTCGAGGATCGGTTTGTTATCGAAGGCGAGAATGACATCGCCATTTTTTAACCCCGCCTTCGCCGCCGGACCATTTGTATCGACGCCGGAAACAAGCGCACCCGCCGAACTCGGCAAACCCATGGCCTGTGCGATTTCCGGCGTGATCTGCTGGATGGAGACGCCGACCCAGCCGCGCCGTGCGGCGCCATATTTTTTCAGTTGATCGACAATATCCTTAACGAGGTTGGACGGTATCGAAAAACCGATGCCGACCGAACCACCTGTGGGCGAGAAGATGGCCGAGTTCACGCCGACGACATTGCCGTCCATATCGAACAACGGACCGCCCGAATTGCCGCGATTGATCGGGGCGTCGGTCTGAATGAAGTCGTCATAGGGGCCTGCATTGATGTCGCGATTGCGCGCCGAGACAATGCCCGCGGTCACTGTCGAGCCGAGGCCGAACGGATTGCCGATGGCGATTACCCAATCGCCCACGCGCGCGTGATCGGAATCGCCGAGTTTGGTCGCGGGCAAGGGCTTGGCGGGCTTCACCTTGAGAAGCGCCAGATCGGTTTTCTCGTCGCGGCCCACCAGCTTGGCCGGAAGCGAGGTGCCGTCGTTCAACGTGACCGTAATCTGGTCGGCATCGGCGATGACATGATTGTTGGTGATGACATAGCCCGCAGGGTCGATGATGAAACCGGAACCGAGCGATGTGACGTGACGCGGCAGAGCGCGATTGTTCTGCAGGAAATCCTTGAACAGGTCTTCGAGCGGCGAGCCGGGCGGGATGTCCGGCAGCGACAGTTTGGGGTTCGCGGCCTTCAACGTCTGCGAGGTGGAGATGTTGACCACCGTCGGCAGGAGTTTGTCGGCCAGATCGGCGAAAGAATCGGGCGCGGGACGGGCGGCCGCGGGAGCCGCGAGCAGTCCAAAAAGTATAATCAGAATAGGTTTGAGGCTACGCACGACGGAACCGTTCATCTGCCGGGGAATCGGGGCCAGCATAAGGGAACCGAAAGCGGAGCAAATAGGGCAAGTTTGCCCAAGAGATCACTTTTTGGAGGAGCGAAGGCCGGCTGGCTGCTTTGTGTTGTCCCGCTTGGGCGGGAGACTCCCTATTTCCGTCCCGGCGCTCCGAAATAACGGAAGAATTCACCGTTCGGCGACAGGATCATGGTGGTGTTGTCGCCCGGGAACGCGTCCTGGTAGGCCTCAAGCGAACGGTAGAAGGCGAAGAAATCGGGATCCTGGCCGTAGGCCGCACCCAATATCTTGGTTTTCTCGGCATCGCCCTGGCCGCGCAGAATCTCGGATTCGCGCGTGGCTTCGGCGGTCAGCACCGTGACTTCGCGTTCGGCGCGCGCCTTCACGCGCTGCGAGATTTCCTCGCCTTCGGCACGGAATTCGTTGGCTTCGCGGGTGCGTTCCTGCTGCATCCGGCGATAGATCGCCTGACTGTTTTGCGGCGGCAGATCGGCGCGGCGGATGCGCACGTCCACGATCTTTATGCCATAGCCGTCGGCGTCGTGATTGATCTCGTTGCGGATGTCGACCATCAGTTCGGCGCGCTTGCCCGACAACATGGCGGCAAAGGTCTGCGAACCCAGCACGCGGCGCACGTCCGACGACAGGATCGGCGTCAGGCGCATGGTAGCGGTCGTCTCATCGTAGAGCGACTGGTAGAAGCGCAGCGGATCGACGATTTTCCAGCGCGCGAACGCATCGACCACCATGCGTTTCTTGTCGGCCGCGATCACTTCTTCGGCGGGGGCATCGAGATTGAGCAGCACCTTGGGAATGAATTGCGCCTGCTGCAGGAACGGCACTTTCACATGCAGACCGGGCTCGGTGACGAGCCGCTGCGGCGCGCCGAATTGCAGAAGCAGAACCTGCTCGCGCGGGTTCACGGTGTAGAGCGAGAACAGCGCGACAATGATAACAATCGCGGCAACAATACCGCCGAGAAAGAGACCGTTGCGGTTCATGGCGAAGTCCCCGCTGGTGTCGGCGGTGTGACCATGGGCTGCTCGGTGACGGTGACGCTCTTGGCATCGTTGGTCTTGAGCTGCGGCAACGGCAGGTAAGGCACCACGCCCTTCGCGCTTTCGTCCACCAGCACCTTGTTAGCACTGCCGAGGACGCCGCTCATGGTTTCGAGATACATGCGCTTGCGCGTGACCTCGGGCGCCTTGCGATATTCTTCGTAGACGGACAGGAAACGCTTGGCCTCGCCGCTGGCTTCGGCGATCACGCGTTGTTTGTAGGCCTGGCCTTCCTGCACGATGCGGGCGGCCTTGCCGCGCGCTTCGGGGATGATCTTGTTGGCATAGGCTTCGGCTTCGTTGCGCATACGCTCCTGATCGGCGCGCGCCGCCTGCACATCGCGATAGGCATCGAGCACTTCGTCGGGCGGATCGACCTTTTGCATCTTCACATCGGTGACGGTGACACCGGCGCCGTAGGTGTCGAGCGTCTTCTGCATCAGCTCGCGCACTTCGATCTGGATGGGCTCGCGATCCTGGGTGAGGATAGGTTCGATGGGACTCTTGCCCACCACCTCGCGCATCGCGCTTTCGGCCACCGCTTTGATGGCCGCATCGGGATTGTCGACGTTGAAGAGATAATTGGCGGCGTCCTTGATCACCCAATAGACGACGAAGTTCACGTTGACGATGTTCTCGTCACCGGTGAGCATCAAACCTTCCTGCGAGATATTCGCCGCTTCGTCGGAATCGCGCTCGCCGGGATGATCGCCGATTGTGATCTGCCGCGGGTGGGTGACGTCGACGATATGAACCGTCTCGATCGGCCATGGCAGGTGATAGTTGATGCCGGGCGCCGTGCGCGCCGTGAAAGCCCCGAAGCGCAAGACCACGCCCTGCTCCGATGCCGAGACCACATAGATGCCGCTCATCAGCCAGACGGCCACGATGGCAAGCGCGACAATCGCAAGCCCGCCGGAGCCAAAACCCGGACCGCCGAAATTGCCGGGCAGGATTCGCTTCAGCCGCTCCTGGCTGCGACGCAGCATCTCTTCGAAGTCGGGTGGTTGACCGCCGCCCGTGGGGCCCCTGCCCCATGGCCCGCGACTGCCTCCACCGGGTGGCGGATTGCCGCTTCCATTACCGGGCTGATTATTCCAAGGCATCGATTGGTTCCGACGATCTCCGGGGTATATAGGTGCTGCTTCCAACAGGCGCAAATCATGGCCGCGACGCGAGATGACGTATTGAAGGCGCTTTCCGGGGTGATCGATCCGGCAAGCGGGAAGGACGTCGTCTCGGCGGGGCTGATTCAAGGCCTCACAATGCGCGAGGGCAATGTGGGATTCGCCATCGAGGTGCCCGCCGCGCGTGGTCCGCATTCCGAGCCGTTGCGAAAGGCCGCTGAAGAGGCCGTTGCGAAACTGCCGGGTGTGTTTTCCGTGACGGCCGTTCTGACCGCGCACAACGAACCGCCGCAAGCACGCCGCGCGCAGGCACATGCGCCGCAATCATCGGCAGGCATTCCGGGCGTGGCGGCGATCATTGCGGTGGCGAGCGGCAAAGGGGGCGTCGGCAAATCGACGGTCGCGGTGAATCTGGCGCTGGGATTGTCGCGGCTGGGATTGAAAGTGGGATTGCTTGACGCCGATATCTATGGGCCGAGCGTTCCGCGCTTGCTGGATATTCGTCACAAGCCGGAAAGCGACGGCAAGAAACTGAAGCCCATCGAGAAGCTGGGCATCAAGGCGATGTCGATCGGTTTTCTCGTGCGCGAAGACGAGGCGATGATCTGGCGCGGGCCAATGGTGCAATCGGCGCTGACGCAGATGATGAACGATGTGTCATGGGCGCCGCTCGACGTGCTGGTGATCGACATGCCGCCGGGCACGGGCGATGCGCAGCTTACCATCGCGCAACGTGTGCCTTTAAAAGGTGCGGTGATCGTTTCGACGCCGCAGGACATCGCGCTGATCGACGCGCGCAAGGGCATCGCCATGTTCAACAAGACCCATGTGCCGGTGCTGGGCGTGGTGGAGAACATGAGCACTTTCGTGTGCGAAAACTGCGGGCACGAGACGCATATCTTCGGACATGGCGGCGCGAAGGCTGAGGCCGAGAAGATGGGCGTGCCGTTCCTCGGCGAAATTCCGCTGATGCCGATTGTGCGGCAGACCTCCGATGCGGGAACGCCGATTGTGGACTACAATCCGACCGGTGCGGAGGCACGCGCCTTCATGGCGATGGCGGAAAATGTGGCCAGGGCGATTGCGGCGCCCGCGCGGGCGGCACCGCGCATTGTGATCGAATAGGTGGGACGGCGATGGCAGTGAAGAAGCGCAAAAAGGCAGTTGCAGGCAAAGCCGCGAAACATCCCTTCCCGAAAGTCGGAGCAGCCAAAAAGCTCCCGAAGAAGAACCGCGGCGACTGGGACGAAGTGAACGAAGCCTCGCTTGAATCCTTCCCGGCCAGCGATCCTCCGGAATGGATTGCGCGCAGACCATCGAAGAAAAAGAAAACGTAACGCGCTCGTCGATGCTGACGCTTGCATTCTGGATTTTGGCGGCAACCGTTGTGCTTGGCAGCGGACTTGCTTTCGCGCATCTGCGCGCATCGCGTTTGCCGCCATGGCCCGTGGGCGCGTTGCATGGCGTGGCGGGCGCGACCGGACTTGCCGTCCTGATCATGGCCTTGCAAGGACCGGCGCGCGGTGCCGAATATGGCGTTTCATCGTTCGGCCCGGCGGCGGCGGCGTTGGTAGCGCTTGCGTTGCTGATGGGGCTTGTCGTGCTTCTGCTGGCGCGGCGCTTCAAACGCACCAGCGGATTGGCGATTGCCATTCACAGCACGATCGCGGTGACCGCGTTCGTGCTGCTTCTGGCGTATGTGTCGTTCAATTAGGCGTTGTAGTTGAGACGCAATCCCGGCGAACGCCACGGCACGGCAGCAAGTTTGCCGGTTGACGACAGCGTGACATAAGCCGTTTTCATATCCTTTCCGCCCCAACAGATATTCGTGACCGCAATATCCGGCAGCGGCGTGTGTTCGAACTTTCCGCTGTCAAGCCAGAACGTGCTGATGCCACCCGCAAGAATGGTGGCCACGCAAACGCCGCCATCGGCCTGCACGCCGAGCGAGTCGAAATAGCCAAGCCCCGGATAGGCGCCGGCGAAATTGGCGGGCGTGAAACCCGTCGGGATCGCAGCCTTGCCCGGTGCGTCGAGCGGCAGGCTCCATAAACGACCGGGAAATGTCTCGGCGTAGTGCACCGTCTTGCCGTCCGGCGAGAGACCGACGCCGTTCGGCGAAAGAAGCTCGCGCAACACATGCTTGATCTCGCTGCCGTCGGCCTTTGCGTAATAGAGATTGCCGTGGGTGCGGTATTGATCGGTGGTCGAACCATGGTCGGTGAACCAGAAACCGCCCTGCGTGTCGAACACGATGTCGTTGGGCGCGCCCAATCCATGACCATCGCATTCCGAATAGACGACTTCGACCTTGCCGGTGGAAAGGTTCACGCGTTCGATGCGGCCGGGCTCTTTCGTCGGCGGCATGTGGCCGGGGATCAGCAGGCCGTCCCGCTCGTGCATGACGAAATTGCCGCCATTGTTGCACACATAAAGCGCGCCATCCGGCCCGATGGCGAGACCGTTCGGTCCGCCGCCGGTGTTGGCGACCGTTTGCGTCTTGCCGTCCGGCTTCACGCGGGTGATGCGGCCTGCAGCGATCTCCACCACGATCACCGAACCGTCATCCATCGCCACAGGCCCTTCCGGAAATCTGAGGCCGGTGGCGAGTTCACGAATGTCCATACGCTTTCTCCATTGTTGTCTGAACAGAGGCTAGCGCGGACGAATAGCGAAACGGAAGTGGTCAGGAATTGGTGCGTTGCAGCGTGACAAAGCTGTAGGACATGCCGTCTTCCGTCCTGTGATCTTCGCGGGCGACTTCGTTCCAGCCTGTGCGGTCGAATGCAAAGATCGTGTCGCCGTCGATCTTGGCATGGATTTCGGTCAGATGAATGCGCGTGGCGAGGGGCAGCGCCGCGCGATAAATCTCCGCGCCGCCGATCACCATGATCTCTTCCGGATTTTCGGCCTTCGCGCGGCCCAACGCTTCATTGATGGTGGCGACAACGGTTGCCCCATCCGCGCTGTAATTCCGGTCACGCGTGACGACAATGTTGGTTCGGCCGGGAAGAGGCTTCTTCGGCAAACTCTCCCACGTCTTTCGGCCCATGATGTTGGGCTTGCCAAGCGTGAGCGCCTTGAAGCGGCGCATGTCCTCCGGGAGCCGCCAGGGAATGCCGCCCCTATCGCCGATCACACCGTTGTCGGTCATGGCCAGGATGAGAGAGAGGTGAATCATGCACCGAGTTCTGCCAGTGCTTCACCTCCGAGGCTATAAATATGCCACCCCTTCATGCGTTCCGCCCCGAGACGTTCGTAGAAGTCGATGGAGGGTTTGTTCCAATCCAGCACGGCCCATTCAAGCTTGTTGCCGCCCGCTTTCACGACCTGTTGCGCCAGATGCGCGATGAGCTTCTTGCCGTAGCCGCGCCCGCGGAATTCGGGGCGAACGAACAGGTCTTCCAGAAAGACGCCGCGGCTGGCCGCGAAACTGCCATAGGTGAAATACCAGGTGGCGATGCCGGCAGGCTTTTCGCCTTCGTGGAGGAGGTGGACTTTCAGCGGCGCATGTTCCCCGAGAAAATCGCGCGCAACGACCTCGCGGGTGATCTTGAATTTGTCCGTCAGCTTTTCGTAGACGGCGAGTTCATGGAGCAATGTGAGGATCAGGCCCTCGTCGCCCTTGGTTGCTGCACGGATGGTGAAAGCCACGTTCAGGTTCCCGTCATGTGGGAAGGACCATAAACGGACAACGGGAGTCTGTCAGCAACGGGAACTTTCGGGTGCGTTGGGTATTACAGCCGATGGTTCCAGAAAGGGATTTTTCCCATGAGCAAGTTACTCGTGGCCGCGGCGCTGAGCCTTGTATTGGCCGCACCAGCGGTTGCCCAGCCCGATCAACATCGGGGAAACAAAGCCGAACGCCACGAAACCCACAGCGGAAATCGCGGCGAGCATGGGCAGCAGTCCAGCCCGGCGGCCCGTCCCGCACCGGCTGCGCCAAGCCGCCCGGCGGCGACGCGGCCTGACAATAACCGGCGGTCAGACTTCAATCGTCCCGACAACAATCGCAGGCCCGACTATAACAGGCACGAGAATAACAGCCGACCGAACTTCAATCGCCCGGATCACCGGCCGGCCGTTCGCCCGCATGCGCGGCCCGATTATTCGAAATATCGCAGGGCCGTTACGGCGCCGCGGCGGTTCCGCATCGGCACCTATCACGCGCCGCGCGGATATCACTATCGTCGCTGGAGCTATGGCCAGTACCTGCCGTCCGTCTATTGGGCACGCTCGTTCTGGCTGAGCAATTTCATGGTCTACGGCCTCTTCGCGCCGCCGCCGGATACGGTGTGGGTGCGCTATGGGCCCGACGCGCTGCTCATCGACCGCTATACGGGCGAGATCATCAGCGTGCAGTACAACGTATTCTACTGAGGTGTGCGCTGCGTAACGAAAGCCCCGGCGGAAACGCCGGGGCTTTTCTTTTTAAACCGCCACTTCCGCCTTGATGTGCGGGTGTGCCTGATAGTTTTCGAGTTTGAAATCCTCGTATTGGAACGCAAAGATATCCTTCACGTCCGGATTGATGCGCATCGTCGGCAGCGGATAGGGGCGGCGCGTAAGCTGTTCGCGCGCCTGATCGAGATGATTCAGATAAAGATGCGCGTCGCCCAGCGTGTGAATGAATTCGCCGGGTTCGAGGTTCGTCACCTGTGCGACCATCATGGTGAGCAGCGCATAACTTGCGATATTGAACGGCACGCCCAGGAAGATATCGGCGGAGCGCTGATAAAGCTGGCAACTCAACTTGCCGTTCGCGACATAGAATTGGAACAGGCAATGGCACGGCGGCAGCGCCATCTTCGGCACGTCGGCCGGATTCCAGGCGGTGACGATCAGGCGGCGGGAATCCGGATTGCGTTTGATGTCGGCCACGAGATTGGCGATCTGGTCGATGGTCGTGCCGTCGCGCGCGGGCCACGAACGCCATTGATAACCATAGACGGGGCCCAACTCGCCATTCGCATCGGCCCACTCGTCCCAGATGGTGACGCCGCGTTCCTGCAACCATTTGACGTTGGTGTCGCCGCGCAGGAACCACAGCAGCTCGTTGACGATCGCCTTGGTGAACAGCTTCTTCGTGGTGAGCAGCGGAAAACCCTGCGCGAGATCGAAGCGCATCTGATGGCCGAACACGGATATCGTGCCGGTGCCGGTGCGGTCGCGTTTCTCGACGCCGTGCTTGAGCACGCGTTCCATAAGGTCGTGATATTGGCGCATGAGCGGTTTTCCGATTCTGCCGCAGTCTAGCGCAGTTGAGCGGCTGAGCTAACCGACACGCGCCTTCCGCAACGCGTCATTGATGCGGCCCTGCCAGCCGGGCCCCGTGGCGCGGAACCGTTCGATCACGTCGCGGTCGAGCCGCAGGGTGACCTGCTGCTTTGTAGGCGCCTTTTGCGGCCCACGCTGGCCGCGGCCGCGCACGAGTTTGGCAAGTTCCGGGAAATGATCGAGGGGTTTGAAACGCTTGAAGTCCTCTGCGGTCAATTCCCTGACCTCGCCCTCGTCATCGGTGAGTGGCTTTCTTTTTTTCATATTCCCGAATCTCCTTGTCACTCGCCTTACGGAAACTGATGACGCGCAGCACATCCCCTCTCATGGTGAAGCAAATGAAATGCAATCTCTCTCCAAGATAGCCGATCGCAATCACTCTGCGTTCCGGATAGGAAAATCGCGCATCCTCCTCGTACTCGGCCGTTTCCCAGTCGAAGTCCCAAACCAATTCGAACGGCAACCCGCGCTCGCGGGCATTCCTTTCGCTTTTGGCCGGGTCGAATTCGATTTTCATTTAATTGTAGTTACAAACAAATGGCGAGTCAATGGCTTTAAGTCTTAACGGTCGGCCCCTATATTTGGAATGTCCGGGCTTGCTCGGACTATGGCGATAAACGGCTGCGTAATAAGCGGACTGGACCCGGGGGCGGTACCCGGCGCCTCCACCACATGTCCTCCCAGGAGGACATCTGTGGGGGCGAAACAGGATCGACAGACGTGTAAAGGCTGACCTTTCGCTCGGTATGGTATCCGCCGTTATCGGGCTACTCGTACAGGTGCCAACGATAATGAAATGGCCCTCGCTGCCTAACCTAGGTTAGCCAAGCGCGGTTCGAGGGACACCGGGCAACAGAAGTCCCTCACTTTATTGATCACCCCACCCGTCTCGCTTCACTCGCCGACCTCCCCGCGTAGGGGGAGGTGCTTTATGCCGTTGCGATCTTCGCATCCGGTTCGCGGTTCAGATACGCGACGACCGCGGCCAAGATGCAGATGCAGCCGCCAAAGGCGACGGATTGGCCCACTCCGATGCGTCCGCCGAGCCAGCCCAGCAACAACGATCCCCACGGCATCATGCCCATGAAGCCCATCGCGTAGAACGACACCACGCGTCCGCGCATGTGGTCTTCGGAAACCGTTTGAATGATGGTGTTGGTCGAACCGCCGAGCAGCATCAGGCTGAATGCGGTGGGCAGCACCAGAACCATCGCCGCGATCAAGGAATGCGAATTGGCGAACAGGATGAGGCCGATGCCGAACGAGGCCGCCGCAACGACAGGCGTCAATGTGAGATGGCGATCATGGATGCGGGCAAGCGCGTAGGCGCCGCACAATGCTCCCGCGCCCACCGCGCCCAGCACATAGCCCAGACCTTGCGAACCTTCGTTCAGCACATCGCGCACGAAGGCAGGCATCATCGGGATGTAGGACGCGCCGAACGCCGAACAGACCGCGATCAGCATCAACGAAATCCGGATCTGGCGGTTGGTCCAGGCGTAAACGAAGCCGGCTTTCAGTTCGTGCAGCGGATGGCCATGCTGGCGTGGCGGCTTGGGCACGACGTTCATCATTATAAGACTGATGAGAACAGCACCGTAGGAAATCGCGTCGATGGTGAAGCAAAGGCCCTCGCCCACCGTCGCCACCAGAATTCCGGCGACGGTCGGCCCCACGATGCGGGCGAGATTGAACATCACCGAATTGAGCGAAATGGCGTTGCGCAAATCCTCCTTGCCGACCATTTCGATGGTGAAGGCCTGCCGCGTCGGCACGTCGAAGGCGTTGACGAAACCCTTGAACAACGCAAGCGCCACGATGTGCCAGACCTGCACAAGACCGCTCAATGTAAGTGCTGCCAGCGTGGCCGCCTGCAGCATCGATAGACCTTGCGTCCAAACCAGCATTTTGCGCCGGTCGAGGCGATCCGAAATCATTCCGCCGAACGATGAGATGAAGAACACGGGCACCTGTCCGCAGAACGACACCACGCCGAGCAGAAACGGCGAATGGGTCATCGAATAGACGAGCCAGCCCTGCGCGACCGAAGTGATCCAGGTTCCCATCAGCGAGACGAGCTGGCCGGTGAAGAACAGGCGATAATTGCGGTGGCGAAAGACGTTCAGCAGCGCGAGTGCCGATGGGCGGCCGCCGCCTTCGGGCGGCGGGGTTTCTTCGGGCGTGGGCGAGAGGTCTTCGTCTTCGGTCGTCATGCCGCGACCGACACTCTTGCCAGACGGAACCGAAGACTGTTCGCTGCGCGCGAAACGATATTTCCGAACGGGGACATTGCCATGGTTTCAACGGACCTACTCTTCGAACCGTTCCGGCTCAAGGGGCTGACGCTGCCAAACCGGATCGTCATGGCTCCCATGACGAGATCGCGGTCCGCGGGCCAGGTGCCGGACGGCGATATTGCCGCCTATTATCGCCGCCGCGCCGAAGGCGGCGTGGGATTGATCCTGACGGAAGGCACTTCGCCCGAACATCTTTCCGCCTCGAACGACGCGAATGTGCCGGCATTCTTCGGCGAAGAATCGCTCAAGGGCTGGGCGAACGTGCTGAAGGAGGTGAAAGCGGCTGGCGGACACATCATGCCCCAGCTCTGGCATCAGGGCATCGTGCGTCACAAGGGATCGGGGCCCTATCCCGATCAGCCGAGCATGTCGCCCTCCGGCTTGTCGCGCCCCGGCAAGAAGGTGAGCGAACCGATGACGGCGAAGGACATCGACGATGTGATTTCGGCGTTTGCGACGAGTGCGGGTTACGCCAAGGATATGGGTTTCGACGGCGTCGAGATTCATGGCGCGCATGGCTACATCGTGGATCAGTTCTTCTGGGAAGGAACGAATGCGCGCGACGATGCGTTCGGCGGATCGCTGGAAAAGCGCACGCAATTCGGGGCCGAGATCGTGCGCGCGGTCAGGGCGCGCGTTGGCGAAGCGTTTCCGATCCTGCTTCGTTTCTCGCAATGGAAGCAGCAGGATTACACCGCCCGGCTGGCGCATACCCCGCAGGAACTCGAACGCTTCCTGAAGCCGTTGGCGGATGCGGGGGTCGATATCTTCCATTGTTCGACGCGGCGTTTCTGGGAGCCGGAATTCCCCGAAACCGGATCGGATATGAACCTCGCGGGCTGGACGAAGAAGATTTCCGGCAAACCAACCGTGACGGTTGGCTCGGTGAGCCTCGATCTCGATTTCATCACCTCGTTCGCGCAGCAGCCGACGAAGACCGAAGCGGCGAACATCGACCGATTGATGGAGATGATGGCGCGCGGCGATTTCGATCTGGTGGCGGTGGGGCGTGCCCTGATCGTCAACCCGGACTGGGCGAACAAGGTGCGCGAAGGGCTCAGCCACGAGCTGAAACCCTACACGCCGGAATCGCTGGGGATTTATTTTTAGGTTTCTCACCTCCCCCTTGTGGGGAGGTCGGAGAGCGAAGCGATCCGGGTGGGGGCCGAGTTCGACCACGGTCCCCCACCCGAAAAATCCTTCGCTACGCTTCGGATTTGTTCGACCTCCCC
>DASZYI010000027.1:0-44453 GCA_035545475.1 Rhizomicrobium sp. | reverse complement strand
GCGAAGATGCCGAGCGTCTCGCCGATGAAACCGCGATAGGTCGCGTAAGCGGCCGATCCCAGCAGGATCAGTACCACCAGGATATCGACGAAGGTGAACCCAGAACCGTCCATGATTCCCTTATTCTACCACGCCCATTCGCTTTTTCGGCCCTCTGGCCGGCATCAGCGCGAGCAGCTCATGCACCGACTTGACCGGCACCAGCTCCAGCCCGACCTCGACCTTGGTACCCTCCGGCACATAGGCCCGCGCAAAGCCGAGCTTCGCGGCCTCCTTGAGCCGCAATTCGGCCTGCGGCGCCGGCCGCACATCGCCGGAAAGACTCAACTCGCCGAAGAACACCGTCTCCGGCGGCACAGGCTCGCCCGAGAAGGACGAGATCAGAGCCGCGGCGGCGGCCAGGTCGGCCGCTGGCTCGCCGATCTTCAGCCCGCCCGCCACGTTCAAATAGACATCGTGGGCGCTGATTCCGAGCCCTGCGCGGGCATCGAGCACGGCGAGGATCATCGCCAGCCTGCCGGTGTCCCAGCCCACCACGGCCCGGCGCGGCGTGCCGTACCCGGCAGGCGCGACCAGAGCCTGGATTTCGACCAGCAAGGGACGGGTGCCTTCCAGCCCGGCAAACACCGCCGCCCCCGGCGAGCGGGCGTTGCGGTCGCCCAGAAAGAGCGCCGACGGGTTGGAGACTTCGGCAAGGCCGGATCCCGTCATCTCGAAAACACCGATTTCGTCGGTGGGTCCGAACCGGTTTTTCACCGCCCGCATCACACGGAAGTGATGGCCGCGTTCGCCCTCGAAATAGAGAACCGCATCGACCAGATGCTCGACCGCCTTGGGCCCCGCGATCTGGCCTTCCTTGGTGACGTGACCGATGAGCAGGACGGCAGCGCCGGACGATTTCGCATAGCGCACCAGGTCGAACGACGCGGTGCGCACCTGCGCGATCGTGCCGGGAGCCGCCTCAAGTGCCGATGTCCAAATGGTCTGAATGGAGTCGATCGCGACAACGCCGGGCGTCTTCCCGGATTCGAGCGTGGCAAGAATATCTTCGATGCAGGTGGCCGAACCCAGTTGCACCGGATGATCCGACAGTCCCATCCGCGCGGCACGCAGGCGCACCTGCGCCATCGCTTCTTCGCCGGAGATGTAAACCGCATGGCCGCCGTTCTTGGCGTAAGAGGCCAGCGCCTGAAGAATGAGCGTGGATTTTCCGACACCGGGATCGCCGCCGATCAGCAACGCGGAACCGGGAACAAGGCCGCCCCCGCACACACGGTCGAATTCGGCAACACCCGTCACGCGCCGCGGCGGCGCCTCATCGGCGGTCTTCAGGTCTTCCAGCGCGAAACGACGGCCTTTGGTGTTGCGTTTCGCGCCGCCGCCGATGGGAGGAGCCGCGGCTTCCTCGACGAGCGTGTTCCATCCGCCGCAGGCATCGCAACGGCCGGACCATTTGTTGTGAACGGTACCGCAGGACTGACAAACAAAAGAAACAGAGGATTTCGCCATCGCCTAACCCTCCCCTTGAGGGAGGGTCGACAAAATTTCGTAGCGCAGCGGAGAAATTTTTCGGGGAGGGGTCAACTGGCGACAACGCAAACCCCTCCCCGAAATTTGCTCCGCAAATTTCGACCCTCCCTCAAGGGGAGGGTTCGATAGGGTGACGCGCTTCACCAATTTACGCCCTGACCTCCATCTTGATGGGGCCGGCAGCGCGGCCATGGATGAATTGATCGACGTATTCGTTGCCGTTGTGATCGATTTGGGAAGTCGGGCCTTCCCAGATGATCTTGCCTTTATAGAGCATTGCGATGCGGTCGGAGATTTTGCGCGCGCTCGCCATGTCGTGCGTGATCGAAAGCGTGGTGACGCCAAGGTCTTTCACTGTGGAGACAATGAGATCGTTGATGACGTCCGCCATGATCGGATCGAGGCCGGTGGTCGGTTCGTCGAAGAAGATGATCTCAGGATCGGACGCGATGGCGCGTGCAAGACCCACACGCTTCTGCATGCCGCCGGAAAGTTCTGCGGGCGAAAGCTTCGCCACATCGCTGCCAAGGCCCACTTTCGCAAGCTTGTCGATGGCGATGTCGCGCGCCTGTTTGCGGTTCATGCCGCGGCCCTGGATCAGGCCGAAGGCGACGTTTTCCCAAACGGTCAGCGAGTCGAACAACGCCGCGCCCTGAAACAGCATGGAGAATTTCTTGAGGTATTCGTCGCGCGCCCGTCCGCGCAGTTTGGTCACTTCTTGGCCGTCGACGAAGATTTCGCCTTCTTCGGGCTTAAGGATACCAAGCACGCATTTGATCATCACCGATTTGCCGGTGCCCGAGCCGCCGATCACCACCAGGGATTCTCCGCGGTCGATCTTCAGGTTCACGCCATCGAGCACGATCTTGGGGCCGAAGCGTTTCTTGACCCCGCGCAGTTCGACCTTGGGAGTTCCATCCGCCATGGCTCAGGTCTCGAACAGAAGCGAGGTGAGAACATAGTTGGCGGCGAGGATCAAAATCATCGAGGACGTCACCGCATCCGTCGTTGCCGCGCCCACACCTTGCGCGCCGCCCTTGGAATTGAAGCCATGGTAGCAGCCCATCAAAGCGACGATGAAACCGAACACCGCCGCCTTCACCAGACCCGAAACCACGTCTTGATGAGTGAGGAAGTTCACGGAGTTGTTCAGATAGACATAGCCGTTGAAGCCGAGACTGCTGGTGGCGACGCTGTAACCGCCGAAGATGCCGATGCTGTCGGCGATGGCGACGAGCAACGGCATGGCGATGACGGCGGCCAGCATGCGGGGCGCCACCAGATATTTGAACGGATTGGTGGCGAGCGTCGTCAGCGCGTCGATCTGTTCGGTGACGCGCATGGTGCCGATCTCGGCGGCGATCGCTGCCGCCACGCGACCCGCAAACATGAGACCGGCGATCACCGGACCCAGTTCGCGGCAGATACCCAGCGCCACCACCTGGGGCACGAACGCCTCGGCCCCATAACGGGAAGAGCCGATATAGATTTGCAGTGCGAGCACGCCGCCGGTGAAAAACGCCGTCAAGCCGACAACCGGCAAGGACAACCAACCGATGCGGAACATCTGTTTGAGCAACAGCGTCCAGTAGATCGGAGGGGTCACGCAATGCATGACCGCCCGTCCGGTGAAAATGCCGAGCCGGCCGGCCATGGCGAGAAAGGTGAGTACGGCGCGCCCGACCGGGGCGAAAATGTTCATCGAGCAGCCTCATATCGGCGATGCGCGCGGCGGCTTAGCGAAGTGAAGATCTCATATGCGGCGGTGCCGGAATCGGCGGCGAGTTCTTCGGGCGTGATCGTTTCGCCCAGGAACTCGGCTTCGTCGCCGACATTCACATCAGGGATATCGGTGACGTCCAAGGTGATGAGGTCCATCGAAACGCAGCCTACGATGGGCGCACGTTTTCCAGCGATGGATGCTTTCCCACGATTGCCAATGGCCCGCATCAGCCCGTCCGCATACCCCAAAGCCACGGTTGCGAGCGTCGAATTCCGCCCGGTCCGATAAGAGGCTCCGTAGCCAACGGTTTGGCCGGCGTCAACGCGCCGGACCTGGAGGATGCTCCCGGTCAGACGGACGGCCGTCCGGAACGGATTGGGCTGCCCCGGTTGCGGGTTGCCCCCGTAAAGACCAAGACCGGGACGAACGATATCGAAAGCGTAATCCCGGCCGAGCAAAACACCGCCCGACGATGCGAGGCTTGCCGGCGCAGGCGGCAGCTTAGCCAGCGCGGCACGGAAACGGTCTCGTTGAAGCTTGTTCATCTCATGGCCGGGATCGTCGGCACAGGCGAGATGGCTCATCAACAGCACGACGTTCACGCCCGACAGCCGTGTTTTCGATTCGGCGATGAGAACAGCCAGTTCGTCCGGCGGCAGGCCCAGCCGGTTCATCCCGGTGTCGATGTGGATGGCGGCGTCAGGCCGGGACGACGAAGACCAGTTGGCCAGATCCGCCAGGGAATTGAGCACGGGAGTGAGTTTGTGAGCGATCAGCGCCGGAACGGCGTCGGGGGCTGCGCCATCGAGCACAAAGATGCGGGCCTTCGGCACGATGGGCCGAAGAGCCATGCCCTCGCCCAGGCGCGCTACAAAAAAGGTGTCGCAGCCGGCGTCCTCAAGCGCCCGAGCGACGGGAGCGAGGCCCAGGCCATACGCGTCCGCCTTTACGACCCCCGAAACGGCGGTTCCGGACAGGCGGCAACATTCCCGCCAATTGTGAGCAACCGCGCCCAACCGAATATCCAGCCGGGCGGCTTCGAAACTGCGAGGAGGCGGGCTTTCGCCAGTCGGGGATCGGTCCATGGGGCCGGGAGAATGGCGACGCCCTCGATCCCCGTCAAAAGGAGCCGGGATTCAGGAAACGGCGGCGCTTTCTCCGGCCATCGCCGTGACGTGGGCCTCAGCACTGAGCGCATTCGATTCGGACGGTGCCCAGGCCCCGAACCGGGCACCCGCGCCACGTACGAGATCCCATTGGGCGTGGGTCTCGATGTTCTCGATGCTCGAAAGTGCGCCCTGCCCCATGCAGAACCGGATCAACCGGGTGGTTTCTTCCGTGATCTGATCCGGCGGCAGGCCACGATTGAGGCTGAATGCAAAGCCGCTCGCGCCGAGAAGACCTGTTTGAGAGAGCGGCATCGTACGTTCGGGCAAATGAACGAAGACGCGTTTCGCACATGGCCTGAGACAATGAATGAGATCGGCAAGCCGGCTGGCCGTGATGCCGACGGGAATCGCATCGATCTTCAACAGCAGAAGCGGATTGTCGTTCGCGCGCGTTTCGCGGAGCTTCTCCTGATAGGCCCTGCGCCAGCGCGGTCGAGACAGTGTTTCGTATCCCACCGAGGCTCCAACCGCCGCATACAGTCCCGACTGGATGAGACGGCGCGTCAGCGAGAGCGCGTGATCGAGCGCCTGCAAATCGAAGGCAGGGCTGTCCCTCAGCGAGTCCGATAGCGCGCGGTAGCCATAAAGCGTACCGAATGCGCTGCGGCGAAACGGCGTACAGAACAGGGTCGATGTGCGTCCTGTGCGGAAGTCTTCAACCGGCGTGAAGGCAAATTGAAGACTTTCGACAACAGGCGGTTTTTCTTCTTCCATCGCTTTTTTCGGCGCGTGTTTGGGCATCTTGAAGTTGGGATTGGCACTGCGAACTTCTTCCGAAGTCGCTGCCCGGAACATCGTGACCATCTGGTCGGCGCTCAGGCTCTCCGCGCCGAAGAACAGTTGTAACAGGCCGAGATTGACCTGGCCCGCGCGGATATGCGCGTCGGCTTCGGCGCCGGCAGCCGAAATCAGAAAGAATCCTCCGCTCGAAAAAACGAGCAGATCGTGCGGGGCGACGTTGCGGACCTGCCGCTCACAAATCGTCTTCAGGCGGTCGCGATCGTTCAGCCAGCGCGACCTGGCGCGCTGCAACACCGCTTCGAGATCGAAGAAGAAAACGCAATCGCCTTCAAAGCGTGAAAGATCGAACAGACCATCCACGCGATGATGCGAAGCCCCGGCAATATTCTCCACAACGTCCTCCCGCGCAGAGAAACGCTACGACCACCCCGATACGCCCAGTGCCCCGCAACAAACGAGATTCATCTTTTGCCGCGCCAGCCCGCAGAATCGCTTCTGCGTCCTCGATGCACAGTGTTCGCTTCAAATCTTACCGGCACTTTAAAAATTACAATTGCGCACAATGGAAATGCGTGCCTATTCCGTGCGTTAGACACCCATTGCGGTTCCCGCAGTTAGGATGTCGAGGGGGCTTTTCAAAGCTGCACAAACGGTTAGGCAGCCGCATCTCTCACCATGCGGTTAATGGATTACCGACAATTTTCGGAAAAGGATTCGCAATTCGCGGCTTTATGTTCAGGCGTCGCTCGCCAGATTGCTGAATCGGGTGAAGCGGTCGTCGAAGAAAAGCTCGATCTTGTTGGTGGCACCGTGGCGGTGCTTTTCCACCAGCACTTCGGCGCGACGATGGCAGCGTTCCATCTTTTCGAGCCATTTGGAATGCTCGGTCGTACCCGCCTCGGGCTCGCGCGATTTCAAATAGTATTCTTCGCGGAATACGAACATCACCACGTCGGCGTCCTGTTCGATCGAACCGGATTCGCGCAAATCCGAAAGCACGGGACGTTTGTCGTCGCGCGCGTCGACGCTACGCGAAAGCTGGGAAAGCGCGAGCACCGGTACGTTGAGTTCCTTCGCGAGCGTCTTCAGCCCCTTGGTGACTTCGGTGATTTCCTGCACGCGGTTTTCGGCACGCCGGGACGGCTCAATCAATTGCAGATAGTCGATGACGATCAGGCCGATGTTCTTCTCGCGCTTGAAGCGCCGGGCGCGCGCGGCGATCTGGGCGATGGATATGCCGCCCGTATCGTCGATGAAAAGCGGCAGAGTGGACAAATCCTGCATCGAAAGAACGAATTTCTCCCATTCGTTCTCGGAGAACCGCCCCGAGCGGATTTTCCACATCTCGATTTCGGACTGCTCGGAGAGAATACGAGCGGAAAGTTGTTGCGCCGCCATTTCGAGCGAGAAGAACAGGACCGGCGCGCCGCGCGAAACCTCCGCGCCCGCTTCCTGATCCTGCACATAATAGCGCGCGGCGTGGAACGCCATATTGGTGGCAAGCGCCGTCTTTCCCATGCCGGGCCGGCCGGCAAGGATCAGCAGATCGGATGGCTGCAAACCCTGCAGCAGACTGTCGATTTCGGTGAAGCCTGACGAGACGCCCGAAATGCGCCCGCCGCGTTGTTGCGCGCGTTCTGCCAGTTCCACCGCCCGCCGCAGACTTTCGGCAAAGTCGATCGGACCCTCGCCGTAACGCGAGCTTTCGCTGACCGCATAAAGCGCCTTTTCTGCAGCCTCGATCTGGGCCTGCGGCGGTTTTTCGTGCGGCGCTTCATAAGCGGTGTTGACGATATCCTCGCCGATCTGGATCAGCGCCCGGCGGACATGGAGGTCCGCCAGAATCTTTGCGTAGTCTCGCACATTCGGAAGAGCGGGTGCTGCTTCGGCAAGACCGGCGAGGTAGGCGTGTCCGCCCACTTCCACCAGCCCGGGATCGTTCTTCATTGCCGCCTGAAGCGTGAGCGGCGTCATTACCATGCCGCCGCGCTCGAAACCCTGCATCATAATTTCGTAGATGCGCTGGTGCAGCGGATCGTAGAAATGTTCGGATTTCAGAGTGCCCGAAACACGTTCGAGCGCGCGGTTGTCCACCAGGATCGAGCCGAGCAAGGCCTGCTCGACTTCGATGTCGTAAGGGACGTGGCGGTAGACTTCCTGTTCCATCGGATACATTCACGGGCGAGCGGGAGGCGCGTTATAGCAAGGCGCGCCGTCCTGAAACCGGCCCTGAGTCGGTTGCTCACAAGGATATTCCGATTTTGCCCACAGGGAATCGCTTTTGTGCGCTTGCGTTCGGCAAAAATAGTTCAGGCCACCCGAATGCCATGGGGCATGTGGTCGGTACCCGAGAACGACATGTTGCGCTCCCTCTCGTACATGTAATCGCGGGTAATAGGCAGCGTCTCTACGCGCTTTACGAGCTGTATTTGAAAATTGACCAGCCCCTCGCGGCGGAAGCCCATTTCGGCACCGGCAAGATAGAACTCCCACATACGGCAAAACCGTTCATCGTAGATGCGGGCAATTTCGGCGCGGTTGGTGTTGAAGCGGCGGCGCCATTCCTTCAGCGTTTCAGCGTAATGTAGACGCAGTATTTCAATGTCGGCCACCATCAACCCGCTTCTTTCGATGGCAGGAAGCACCTCGGACAGCGAGGGCGTGTAGCCGCCCGGGAAGATGTATTTGGCAATCCAGGGGTTGGTCGCGGCTGGGCCATCCGAACGGCCGATAGTGTGGAGCAACGCTACACCGTCGTCCCTCAACAGATCGCGCACCTTGGCGAAGAAAGCATCGTAATAGGGCACGCCCACATGCTCGAACATGCCGACCGAAACAACGCGGTCGAATTGGCCCTCGATGGAACGGTAGTCGATGAGTTCGAATTTGCAGCGCTCCGCCAAGCCGGCCTTCTTGGCGCGATCGCGTGCAACGGCAATCTGTTCTTCGGATAAAGTGATTCCCTTCACCTTGGCACCAGTATCGCGGGCAACATCAAGGGCAAGCCCGCCCCAACCGCAGCCGATATCGAGCACGGTCAAATCCTGATCGGTCAGAAAGAGCTTTGCCGCGATATGACGTTTCTTGGCGATCTGCGCCTCCTCCAGCGTGTCACCCGGATCGTTGAAATAGGCGCAGGAATATTGGCGGTCTTTGTCAAGAAACAGATCGTAGAGACGACCCGAAAGATCGTAATGATGCGCGACATGGGCTTTCGACCGTGAAACAGGATTGTATTGCGAAAAGCGCCGCATTGCTTTGCGCCAAACATCCCCCAATTTCAGCAGCGTGGATTGGCGGCGATACTGCGCAAGATTGCTCATCAAGAGATCGAGCAGGAGCGCAATGTCGCCTTCTTCTACCGTCAGCCGGCCATCCATAAAGAGTTCACCGAGCTTGAGATCCGGACGCAGGGCAAGTTCGACACCGGCGCGGCTGTCATGAAGTTTGACCGTCACATGGGGAGCGCCCGTGCCGAAGGTCTGGCGGCTACCAGGTAAAATCAGCGTCAGGGTGCCCTGACGAACAATGGAACCAAGCAACTGGGCGAGCATTTTCCACCCCGCATTTTTCCATGGGGGAATGCTAAACCGAGAGTTGGGGTTCCGTGAAGAGGTGGCTGTAAATCAGCTTTTCCGCGAAAATGCTTTATTTGCGCGCTGAAAAGACGGCAGCATAAGTCTCCGGTCTGAAGCCAACCAACAGCTTGCCCGCCGTCTCCAGCACGGGGCGCTTGATCATCGAGGGTTGCGCCAGCATGAGTGCTACAGCCTTCTTTTCCGTGAGATTTTCGCGGTCTTTCTCCGGCAATTTACGGAAAGTGGTACCAGAGCGATTGAGCAACATTTCCCACCCGACCCTCTCGCTCCACTCTTCCAGTTGGGGCCGTTGGATGCCTTGAACTTTGTAGTCGTGGAAGGTGTAAACGATACCATGGTCGTCAAGCCATGTGCGTGCCTTTTTCATCGTGTCGCAATTCTTGATGCCGAAGATGGTGATGTCTTTTTTCATTGGCTTTCTGGAAAGAGTGACAAAATACTTGGCCGCGAGCAGGCAAATCAATTCCGAAGCGGCCAACGTCCCAAATGAACATGGGCTGTCTTGCCCAGCCGGCTGTGGATGAGCACGAAGTCGCGGACGGTCCATTCGACCTCAGGTATGGCGAAGGGTTTCAATCGCTGCTTATCGTAGGCGAGCGTCATGTGCGGCTTGAATTCGCCGCGTGTGGCGCCACTCAGCCCTGCATCTTTGAGGCTGGCGCCAAGCGCATCATGCAAAGGGCGCCATGGCGCATCGTCGCCAGTCAGCACCAGCGGAAAGACGCCCGTGGAATTGCGAAAGCTCTCGGCGCGCCGGAACGTGACATCAAAAGCGGGGATGTTCACTTGCGAGGCAGCAACACTTGCCAGATTGACGATTTCTTCCGGCAACGCGGGCCAATCACCCAGATGAAACAGAGTGACATGCAGATGTTCCGGAAGGATGAGGCTGCCTTCGAGATTCCTGTCGCTTTTCAACGCGGTCGCGAATAAATGGATGCGGCGGGCGACCTCCTCATCCGGTACACAGGCAAAGAAGATGCGTTCCTTCTGCGAAGGGCCAAACTTTCGTCTCGCGCGCATCGTCAGGCCAACTCAATAAGGCGGCGTGATCGGGCCGCTCGCGGCTACAAGAGCGGCGCGTTCCTGGTCCGCATAAGTTTGGGCGAACTGAACGTGCTGGCGGTAGGCCATGAGATCTTCCCTGTTCGCGAACAGGATGTTGTCGCCCTGAACGACCCAGCGGCCTTTTGGGTGTGCCAAAACGTTCGTCACTGCATCGAGTTCGGTGATGATTGCGTTTGCGTTGTCCATGATCGCCTTCAATTCCGTCTCTGCACGGAGCATCAAGGGGGCGAAGTTCGAAAGTAATTGCTCCCGGACGCGGCCGTCCACTTTTGTAGCCGCAACGCGGTTTCGAAATTGCGCAACTATTTTCTCCGTCCGAGCATCGTAAGCTTTCAGGGAGGTCCGCGCTTTCGCGATCGCTGTGCGGGTACGCACCAGCCCCTTGTCGCCCGCCAGATGGGACGGCTGGAGAATATGTTGGATGTCGAGCGTGTCCATTTCGGCAATGAAGGATGACCTTTCACGCGTCACATCGCCGACCATCATTTTTACGGCGCGTTCGATTTCGCCCGGCGAGCCCGATGCGCGAACCGTCATGTCGATTTTGGGTCCGGGATGCGCCAATATGAACAGCGTGTTGTCTATCTCCTGGACGGCTATGCGTAACTGCGCATCCTCCTTCTCGGCTTGTTGGCGTGCGGAAAACACAAACCCGCCGCCCATGGCCAAGCCGACAACGAAGAGAATTATAAAATGCAGAGATGCCTGTTCGGCTGCCCGCTTGCGGGCATAAACAAAATAAAGAATGGCGCAGACCGATGCGGCGATTGCCAGCGACATCCCAACAATGACCGCTACGGCATTCACCGTAAGTCCGCTCCTGAGATAGGGCATCTCATCGGCTACTAACGGAGGCAAACTGAACCAGTTCAGTGCAGCGGTTGCGGCAACCGCGACCAAAAATCCTGGCAGCGTTTTGCGAAATCCCGCGTCTTCGTCCATAGCCCCGCTCCGCAACCGTTTTTACGATAGCATGGCGTACCAATACCGGAAATTGAGGCCAGCAGTGCTGGTTGGAGCCGGCCATCGGAATGGATCAGACGGCTTCCGCCGCCGGCCTCACTCCCACTCGATCGTGCCGGGGGGTTTCGACGTTACGTCGTAGACCACACGATTGACGCCACGCACCTCGTTTACGATGCGGGTCGACGTACGGGCGAGGAAAGTGTGTTCGAAGGGATAGTAGTCGGCCGTCATGCCGTCGCTCGACGTAACAGCCCGCAGCGCAAGTACATATTCGTAAGTGCGTCCATCGCCCATCACGCCGACAGTGCGCACCGGAAGAAGGACGGCAAACGCCTGCCAGATCTTGTCGTACAGACCAGCTTTGCGAATTTCATCCAGATAGATCGTGTCGGCCTTGCGGAGGATTTCGAGTTTCTCTCGTGTGATCTCACCCGGTATCCGAATGGCCAGGCCTGGTCCGGGGAAAGGATGACGGCCCACAAACGTATCGGGCAGACCCAATTCGCGGCCCAGCGCACGAACTTCGTCCTTGAAGAGTTCGCGCAAGGGCTCGACAAGCTTAAGCTTCATCCGCTCCGGCAAACCGCCGACATTGTGGTGCGATTTAATGGTGACAGATGGCCCGCCGGTTGCAGAAATGCTTTCGATCACGTCGGGGTAAAGTGTACCCTGCGCGAGAAATTCCGCCCCACCGATCTTGTGCGCTTCTTCATCGAATACGTCGATGAAGGTCGAGCCGATGATCTTTCGCTTCTTTTCCGGATCGGTGACACCTTCGAGCCTTCCCAGGAAAAGATCCGACGCATCAGCATGAATGAGGGGAATGTTGTAGTGCCCTTTAAACAGGGAAACGACTTCATCGGCTTCGCCGGCGCGCATCAGGCCGGTGTCGACAAATATGCAGGTGAGCTGGTCGCCAATAGCTTCGTGGATCAGAACGGCAGCTACCGATGAATCCACACCGCCCGAAAGACCGCAGATGACCTTGCTCTTGCCGACCTGCGCACGGATGCGTTCGATTTCCCGCGCCCGGAAGGCGTGCATGTTCCATTCGGGTTTAATGCCCGCGATGTCCGCGACGAAATTCTTGAGAATCGTAGCGCCGCGCGGCGTATGTGCAACTTCGGGGTGGAATTGCACGCCGTAGAAACGTTTCGCTTCGTTGGCGATAGCAGCGTAAGGCGAGCTTTCCGACGTCGCGATCACCTCGAATCCCGGCGGGATCGCCGTAATCTTATCGCCATGGCTCATCCAGACCGGCTCGGTGCCGCTCGCATCGCCCAGCCCCGCAAGCAAAGGCGAAAGTTTCCGGATGTGAATGTCGGCACGTCCGAACTCGCGATTGTGGCCCGCCTCTACCGTGCCTCCCAACTGGGCGCTCATGGTCATCTCGCCATAGCAGATGCCGAGAACGGGAATACCCATTTCGAACACTTTCTGCGGGGCGCGCGGGGTATCCGATTCGGTGACCGAAGCCGGGCCACCGGAAAGGATAATGGCGCGCGGGCCTTCGCCCTTCAGCGCCTCTTCAGCCTTGTTGTAAGGGACAATCTCGCAATAGACGCCCGCTTCGCGCACACGGCGCGCGATGAGCTGGGTGACCTGCGAACCGAAATCGATGACAAGAACGGGTGCCGCCATGGGCGGATTTAGACAGCCTATTGATCGTTGTCCAGCGCTGCGGATTTACCTGTCCGTTCGGCGCGGCTGACCTGAGCCATGCCCCTTTTTGCGGCAGGATCGGAAGGGTCAAGATCGAGCGCTTCATCATAATATTGCATTGCCAGATCGTTCTGGTGCGCCCGGGCATAGAAATCGCCAAGTGCAGCATAGGTCGCCGCGCGGGAGGGATCGGCCACCAAGGCCGATTGGATGTAGAGAATCGCATCGGGCGTGTTGCCAGCAGCTTCCGCAGCGCGGCTTTGTTTTATCAGCGATTCGATATTGGCATCGGAGGCAAAAGCGGGGGCAGACAGAAGCGCCAGACAGGTAGCGGCAAAGACAAGACGTTTCATGGAAGATCACCTGTGATATCGGCGATGGATCATTTCCTCAGGTCTCCGACAGGACAAAGATACCCGCGAAAAAGCCATCTGTTCCGGTAACATACGGTGAAGCATGGAAGAAGTCATCGGGGCTGGGAAGGCCAGTTGCCGCGCCTGTTTCCTGCCACAGCTGGGCCGCGTTCTGAACACGGAACCGGGGGTGACGGCTCCGGAATGCGGCAAGCCTATCTTCGTTTTCGCGCGGCAAAAGAGAACAGGTAGCGTAGACGAGCCGCCCGCCCGGCCGGACACAGGCGGCAGCCTGATCCAGTAGCCGGTCCTGGATGGCGACAAGTTCGGCCAACCGGCCTTCGTTCAATCGCATCCTGAGTTCCGGCTGACGCCGCCAGACCCCGGTCCCGCTGCAGGGTGCGTCTACAAAGACGAGATCGAACGAACCTTCCGGAGCCGGGCCACGAAGAACATGCGTGCGGATAATCGAAACGCCGGCCCGGCTGGCACGAGGTTCCAGTGCCGCCAGCCGCCTTCCGTCGATGTCGCAAGCAACGATCTCTCCCTGATTGTCCATCTCGGCAGCTAGAGCCAACGATTTACCGCCTGCACCCGCGGCGAGATCAAGCACATGTTCACCGGGTTTCGCCCTCGCCAGGAGGGATGCGACCTGTGCGGCTTCGTCCTGAAATTCAAACGCTCCCGACTCGAACATTGCGGCGCGGCCGAGCGATGAGAGACCGGCGGCCGATGGAATGCGGATACCGTGCAGAGAAAATCTTGTGGGCACCGCATTATAACCCTCGGTTCTCAGTTGTACGAGTACGTCGTCCCGGCGCGCTTTCAGCACATTGACGCGCAGATCAATGGGAGCGCGCGTTGCAAGAGCACTTGTTTCGGCCAAGAGGTTTTCGCCGAACGCACGCTGAAATTCGGATTGAAGAAATTCGGGAAATTCTCCTTGCACGGAAAGCGGTGTGGGGTCCGATGGTGGCGAAGAGACGATAGTCTTTTCATCTTCTGTAAGCGGTGATGGCGCGTAGCGCGATCCATCGAACAGCGCGTCAAGTTCGGCAGCTCTTCCGTCTGCCAGTAGAGATGCAATAACGGCCGCCCGCCCACTATCGCTTTGCATTCGCCACGCGAACGAAAAGCGATGGCGCAACAACACGAACACATGCTCTGCGATGGCAGCGCGGTCCTTCGACCCGGCAAAGCGATGGCCCCGCGCCCATTCTCGCAAGAGGCGGTCTGCAGGCTGGTTGGTGACCAGCAACTGCTCAAAAATATCGATGACAGCCTGAAGGCGCGCTGATGGGGTCATGCTGCAGGTTATTTCGCAGATTGTGGCTCGCGTAAAACAAAATTTACCATGACTTCGCCGAATTCGAGCGACGCAAAAAAACGGCCCGGCGAGCATAGATGAAATCGAAGAGACATTGTTTATGGAACATTAAAGGAAAACTGGTGTGATGGTACCGCCGAAAAGAAAGGCGAAAGTTCATGCCGTCACGCTCGATCAATCCGCTTTACATCTGCGTTGGGCTTGCAGTCGGTGCAGCATCGGCTTTTCTGGGGCTGGTATATCTTGAGATGGCGCCAGCCTCGTCGAGCTTCCTCCCAACGCTTTTTGCGGGAGCCGGCCTTGTGGCCTGCGCGGCGTTGGCCATTCTGTTGTTCAACATGCAAGGGCAATGGAGCGACCTGGAGCAGAGACTGGAACGAACCCAAGCCAAGCTTGCGGTCGAGATAAATGCGGGCCGTGCCAAATCCAGCTTCCTCGGCAAGATCAGCCACGAGTTGCGCACGCCCCTCAACGCGATCATCGGATACGCCGATGTGCTGACACAACATATGTTCGGCCCTATCGGCTCGCCTCGCTACGACGATTATGCAATGAACATTCGCCAAGGCGGCGAAACGCTGCTCAATATTGTAAATGACCTGTTTGAGATCGCTCGCGCCAATGCGCGCGACGGCGAATTCACTTGCGAACCCATCGACGCAGGCGTTGTGGCTGGCAAGGTCGTCGCCGAACTCAATCCCAAAGCGGCCGACAAAGGTCTTCACATGAAAATCGACGTGTTGCCGCGCCCTATCTGGGCATATGGGCAGCGCGAAGCGCTTCGCCAGGTGCTGCTACGCGTCGTTGGAAATGCAATCAAATTTACCGATCATGGCGGTATGATTGTGGTCAATGTCGTTCCGTCTCCCGGCGGAGTGCACATCATGGTCACCGACAACGGCATCGGCATCCCGCAAGAGCACCTCGCCCAACTGGGCACGCCGTTTGCGCAAGTTGAAGAGCACGCTTCCCGTTCGCACGGCGGATTGGGATTGGGCCTCGCCATCGCCCGCGGCCTTGTGGAGCGTATGGAAGGCAATCTCAAGATTGAAAGCATCGCGGGCCGGGGCACACGCGTCACCATCCACCTGCACGATGCAGAAGCGGATGCGGCTCCCAAAGACGATAACGGACCGAAGCCGAAAGAGAAGGATCACTTCCGCGCAGCGGGCGGACAGAATCCGTTCGAAGCTGCCGCCTGAAGGCAGCCTTATCCAGCGCTATTGGGTACCGGGATAATTGGGACTTTCGCGCGTCACAACCACGTCGTGGACATGACTCTCGCGCAGCCCGGCGCCGGTGATGCGCACAAATTGCGCCTTCTTGTGAAAATCCTCGATGGTCTTGCAGCCCGTGTAACCCATCGCCGCCCGCAAACCGCCGATTACCTGATGCACCACGTTCGACACCGGTCCCTTATACGGCACCTGACCTTCGACGCCTTCGGGAACGAGTTTCAATGTGTCGTTCACTTCGGCCTGGAAATAACGGTCCGCACTGCCCCGGGCCATCGCGCCGACAGATCCCATGCCGCGGTAACCTTTGTAGGAACGTCCCTGATATAAGAACACCTCACCGGGCGCTTCTTCGGTACCTGCGAGCAGGGACCCAACCATTGCAGCATTCGCGCCGGCAGCAATCGCTTTAGCGAGATCACCGGAATATTTGATGCCGCCATCGGCTATCACCGGTACTCCCGCGTCACGCGCAACAGACACCGCATCCATCACTGCCGTCAGTTGCGGTACGCCGACGCCCGCAACGATGCGCGTGGTGCAGATCGAGCCTGGGCCGATGCCAACCTTCACCGCATCGGCGCCTGCGTCGATGAGCGCCCTAGCCGCATCGGCCGTTGCGATATTTCCGGCAAGGATTTGCGTGTAATTCGACTCTTTCTTGATACGGGTAATGGATTCGAGAACGCCCTTTGAATGTCCGTGTGCCGTGTCGACCACTACCACGTCGCACTCGGCTTCGATCAGTGCCAGAGCACGCTTGAATCCATCTTCACCAACACCGGTCGCTCCGGCAACGCGCAAGCGGCCGCGTTCGTCTTTCGCGGAATTGGGATATTTCTGCGCCTTCTCGATGTCTTTGACAGTGATGAGGCCAACACATCGATAGGCATCGTCGACGACGAGAATCTTTTCGATCCGATGCTGATGAAGCAGGCGCTTTGCCTCTTCCGGCTTCACCCCTTCACGTACGGTGACGAGCTTGTCCTTCGTCATCAATTCATGCACAGGCTGGCGCAGATTGGTGGCGAATCGCACATCGCGATTGGTGAGAATACCGACGAGCTTGCCCGCGCCCTTGCCGTTCGCGCCTTCCACCACGGGAATGCCGGAGATCGAATAGCGCTGCATCAATGCCAACGCGTCGGCAAGCGTGGCTTCGGGCGAGATGGTCACAGGATTGACCACCATACCGCTTTCGAATTTTTTCACGCGCCGGACTTGCTCGGCTTGTTCTTCGATACCGAGATTTTTGTGAATCACCCCGATGCCACCGGCTTGCGCCATCGCGATGGCGAGACCGGCCTCGGTGACCGTATCCATGGCGGCGGAAATGAGGGGGATGCCGAGTTCGACCGTCTTGGTTAGGCGGGTCCGCGTATCGACTTGACCCGGCAGAACCTCCGAGGCCGCTGGAACCAGCAGCACATCGTCAAACGTAAGAGCTTCGCGGATGCTCAGGGCACGTCCTTAAACAGAGCCTCTTTGAGCGCCGAGCCTTTACCAGCGGGTTTCCGATTCCGCAAGTGACGGTGCGGAAAGTCCTAGAGATCGCCCTTAAATACCTGAGCCACAAGATAAAGTTCGACCGATTCGGCTCGGCTGGCGGGCGGTTTGACGTGTCTCACGTCACGGAAGCTTTTCTTGATGCGGTCAAGCAAATCCCCCGTCGCACCCCCCTGGAACGCCTTACCGATGAAAATGCCGCCGGGCTTCAAAACGTCCTCAGCGAGATCAAGCGCTGCTTCGAGCAAGGCGGTGGTACGCAAATGGTCGGTAGCGCGATGTCCCGTGGTTGAAGCCGCCATATCCGACAACACGACGTCTGCTGGTCCTTTCAGCGCCCGCTTCAATTGAGCAGGGATATCGGGATCGGTGAGATCTGCGTGAAAGATTTCAACGCCCGGCATCGGTTCCATTTCCAGGATATCGATCGCGACGATGTGTCCGGTCTCGCCGATACGTTGCACCGCCACCTGGCTCCAGCCGCCGGGCGCTGCCCCGAGATCAAGAATGCGAGCGCCTTTTTTAAGGAAGTGAAATTTGGAATCGAGTTCGATCAACTTGAAGGCGGCGCGGCTGCGATAGCCTTTGGTTTTCGCGGCGTGGACATAAGGGTCATTCAATTGGCGTTCGAGCCAGCGACGTGAAGAGGCAGTACGGCCCTTGACACTTCTCACACGCACGCGATCACTGCCGCGACCCGATCCACGCTCCGTCATCTGTATTCATCCATCATCTCGCGCAGCATACCTTCTCGTAAGCCTCGGTCGGCGACGCGCAATTCCGCGCAGGGCCAATGCGCATGAATGGCGCTGAAAATGGCACAACCCGGCACAATCAGTTCCGCACGTTCGGGTCCGACACAACCCAGATTCGCGCGCTGCTGCTGGTCGAAACCGGCAATAGTGTCCACAATTCGGAGGATCGTCGCGCTGTCGTGCCAGCTCGCATCAACCTTCGCCCGCACATAGCGCGGCAGGCCGAGTGCAATGCCGGCCAATGTCGTCACAGTACCCGACGTGCCAAGCAGATGGTGCCTCGCCGGATCGAACGCGGCGATTTTGTTCATTTCCGCGCGTACATCGGCAAAGCGTTCGAGCATGTCCGAGAAAATCTTTTGGTAGCGCGCTCGCGTCATCGGGCCAGGCTGGTGTTCCGCAATGGTAATGACACCGGCTGGAACAGAGATCGCCTTTCGTACCTTCATCCGGTCCTTGTCACGGTGCATCCATATCGCTTCTGTGGAACCTCCGCCGATATCGAAGATCAACGCACCGTCATATCGCCGCCCGATCAGCGGTGCACAACCGGCTGCGGCAAGGTGGGCTTCCTCATCAGCCGTTAGCACCTTCAAGTCGATGCCGACCTCGGACCTGGCGCGGTCCAGCAAAACCCGCGCATTGGCCGCCCTGCGACAGGCTTCCGTGGCGATGGCACGGATATGAGTTGAACGGTAGGTCCGAATGCGATCGGCACACACCTTAAGCGCTGCCAAAGTCCGGGTGATGGCAGCTTCAGAGAGGTTGCCGGTCTGCCCCACCCCTTCCCCCAGCCTCACAATCCGGGAAAAAGAATCGACCACATGAAATTCACCATCGCGCTTAGGCGTAGCGATCAGGAGGCGGCAATTGTTGGTGCCAAGGTCGAGCACGGCGAACACGGGAGGCCGCCGGAGCCGCCCGCGACGCCGCTTTTTCCCACCTTCCGTCATATTGCCCCCTCGCTCAGACAGGAACGGTACCGTTTTGACCCGGTTGGCGAAATGCGCGATTTCGCCGACAACATAGCCATGCCTTTGTTATGACGCACAGGTGACATGCATGTGAGGAGGGGAACTGTTCCTTGACGCCCTTGCACCTGCAAAATAATAAGCCGAAACGTCCGCAAAGACGTTGTCACAGCCACCAATGTGACCGCCGAAATCAACGAATGACAGGTGCAAGTATGCGGCATGTCTGCCGGACAATTCTCGTTGCCGGGTTATTGGCAATGACTGCTGCCTGTGGCCGGAACGATGGCGGACAGCGCCCGCCGCCCGAGGTGGGGGTGGTAACGATCGAACCGCAACAGGCAGAACTTCAAGTCGAGCTGCCCGGCCGCACCTCGCCCTACGCAACCTCTCAAGTGCGTCCGCAGGTGAGTGGAATTATTCAGGCGCGCCTCTTCAAGGAAGGCGGGAAAGTGGTTGCGGGGCAGCCCCTCTACCAGATCGACCCCAAGCCTTATCAGGCGGCTTACGATAACGCTGCAGCGACACTGGCGACCGCGAAGGCGAAAGCCGATCGGTACGCTGTACTCGTCAAAGAAAAAGCGATCGCACCACAGGACTATGACGATGCGCGCGCCGCTTACAAGGAAGCGGCTGCGAATGCGGAAGCGGCGCGCATCAATCTCAATTACACGCATGTTAACGCGCCGATCTCGGGCGTTATCGGACGTTCGCTGTTCACCCAAGGCGCGCTCGTGACGGCCAATCAGGCCGACCCGCTCACCACGATCCAGACACTCGATCCGATCTATGTGGACATCAACCAGTCGAGTTCTGAACTCGTCGCGTTGAAACGCGCGATGGCCGAAGGTCGTGTGAGCCGGGACGCGCCGGTGACCGCACGCGCGACGTTGATCCTCGACGATGGCACCGAATACGCACACGAAGGCACGTTCGAGTTCAGCGAAGTCACGGTCGACCCAACCACTGGTGCGGTGACCTTGCGCGCGCGCTTTCCCAATCCGGACGGGCTACTGCTGCCGGGCATGTATGTGCGCGCCAGGCTCGTCGAGGGTGTTACACAAAACGCGATATTGGCGCCACAACGGGGTGTGAGCCGCAACGAGAAGGGCGAGCCCACCGCGCTGATCGTGGACGACAAGGACGTTGTCCGGCTGCGCGTGCTGAAAGTTTCTCGTACGGTGGGCGACAACTGGCTTGTCACCGAGGGATTGAAAGCCGGCGATAGGCTGATCGTAGAGGGATTGCAGAACGCGCGGCCTGACGCACCCGTGCATCCGGTGCCGGCAGGTTCGAAACCGGCGGGGCCAGCCCCTCAGGGACATTAGGCGCCCATGTCGCGGTTCTTCATCGAGCGTCCGGTCTTCGCCTGGGTGATTGCCATCGTCATTATGATGGCGGGCATCCTGTCGATCGTCACGCTACCGATCGCTCAATACCCTTCCATTGCGCCACCGGCGGTAAATGTCAGCGCGTTCTATCCAGGCGCGTCGGCGCAGACGTTGCAGAATTCGGTTACGCAGGTAATCGAGCAGCAGCTCACCGGCATCGACAACCTGCTTTACTTCTCGTCTTCCTCAAGTTCCTCGGGACAGGTCACGATCACCGCCACTTTTGCGGCCGGCACCGATCCGGACATCGCGCAGGTGCAGGTGCAGAACAAGGTGACGCAAGCCACCACGCGGCTGCCGCAGGAAGTACAGCAGCAGGGCATTGTCGTCGCCAAATCACAGTCGAACTTCCTGCTGATCGTTGCCCTTTATGACGATAGCGGACGTTACACCAATGTCGACATTTCCGACTTCCTGGCGACGAAGCTTCAGGATCCGCTGTCGCGCGTGCCGGGTGTCGGCAACATCCAGGTGTTCGGCACGCAATATGCGATGCGCATCTGGCTCGATCCTTACAAGCTGGAGACGTTTCACCTGACGCCCGCCGATGTGCGCGCGGCAGTGCAGGCGCAGAACACACAAGTCTCCGCTGGTGAAATCGGCGGATTGCCGTCCGTCAAGGGGCAGGAACTCAACGCCACCGTCACCGCGCAATCCCGCCTGACAACGCCCGAGCAGTTCCGCAACATCATCCTGCGTAGCGCACAAAGCGGCGGCGTGGTGAAGTTGGGAGACGTTGCGCGGGTGGAGATCGGAGCTGACAGCTATTCCGTTCTGAGCCGCATGAACGGCAAGCCGGCAGCCGGTGTCGCAATCCAACTTGCGCCGGGTGCAAACGCACTGACGACAGCCAATGCCGTGAAAGCGCGCGCACGCGAACTTACTTCAAGCTTTCCGCCGGGCGTGAAACTGGGCTTTCCGGTCGACAACACCACCTTCATCCGGCTTTCGATTCGCGAAGTCGTGAAGACGCTGATCGAAGCGATCCTCCTCGTCATCCTCGTGATGTTCGTGTTCCTGCAGAACTGGCGCACGACATTGATCCCGGGCATCGCGGTGCCGGTGGTGTTGCTGGGCACATTCGGCGTACTGGCCGCATTCGGATTTTCGATCAACACACTTACTTTATTCGCGCTCGTCTTATCCATTGGGCTCTTGGTCGACGATGCGATTGTGGTGGTGGAGAATGTCGAGCGCATCATGCGCGAGGAGGGGTTACCGCCCAAGGAAGCGACCATCAAATCCATGGGCGAGATCACCGGCGCCTTGATCGGCATCGCGCTGGTGCTGACGGCGGTGTTCCTCCCGATGGCGTTCTTCGGAGGATCGACCGGTGTGATTTACCGGCAGTTCTCCGTGACCATCGTCTCGGCCATGGTGCTGTCGATCTTCGTGGCACTGGTGCTGACACCGGCATTGTGCGCGACGCTGCTGAAGCCGATACCGAAAGACGGCGGACATGCGCACGGCAAATTCTTCACCTGGTTCAACCGCACCTTCGAAGATCTGCGCGAGCGCTATCACAGGGCGGTCGAGAGGTCGTTCGGCAAGATCAAGCCGGCGATGATCATTTACGGGCTGATCGTGCTCGCCATGATCGCACTCTTCATCCGGCTGCCGACCGGCTTCCTGCCGGAAGAAGACCAGGGATCGGTGCTGGCGATGTTCACGTTGCCGGCGGGCGCTGTGCAATCGCGCTCGCTCGAAGTCGCCAAGCAGATCGAGCATCACTGGATGGTCGACGAGAAGGATAACGTCGACACCGCCTTTATCGTGGTGGGTTTCAGCTTCGCGGGGCCGGGACAGAACTCCGGCATTTCCTTTGTGCATCTGAAGAACTGGGAAGACCGGCCGGACAGTGCGCAGACGGTTGCGCGCAATGCGATGATGAAGTTCTCGCAGATCCGCGATGCGCAAGTGTTCGCGCTGGTGCCGCCGGCGGTGCAGGAACTGGGTATCGCATCGGGCTTCGACCTTGAACTCGAAGACCGCGGTAATCTCGGCCATGACGGGCTGATGGCGGCGCGCAACAAGCTGCTGGCGATGGCGGCGCAGGATCCGCTTTTGATGGCGGTGCGCCCCAACGGGCTCGACGACACGCCGCAGCTTCACATCGACATCGACCAGGCGAAGGCCAATGCGCTGGGCGTTTCGGTGGCCGACATCAACAGCACGTTGAGTGCGGCCTGGGGCGGCAATTACATCAACGACTTCATCGACCGCGGCCGCGTCAAACGCGTCTACATGCAGGGCGACGCGCCGTTCCGCATGGCACCGGAAGATTTGAACCGCTGGTATGTGCGTTCGTCGTCCGGGGAGATGGCGCCGTTCTCCTCTTTCGCCACGACGAGGTGGGAATTGGGACCGGCGAAGCTCGAACGCTTCAACGGCTTGCCGTCGCTCGAAATCCAGGGCCAGCCCGCGCCGGGAAAAAGCTCGGGTGCGGCGATGGACGAGATGGCCAAGCTGATCGGAAAGCTCGGCAAGGATGTCGGTTACGAATGGACCGGCATTTCGTATCAGGAACGGTTGTCCGGTTCGCAGGCGCCTGCGCTTTATGCGCTTTCGCTGCTCGTCGTGTTCCTGTGCCTGGCGGCGCTTTACGAAAGCTGGTCGATACCGGTGGCGGTGATGCTGGTGGTGCCGCTTGGCATCATCGGCGCCATTCTCGCGGCCACTCTGCGCGGACTATACAACGACATCTATTTCCAGGTCGGGTTGCTCGCGACGATGGGCCTTTCGGCGAAGAACGCGATCCTGATCGTGGAATTCGCCGAAGCGGCGGAACGTCAGGGCATCAAGCCGCGCGAAGCGGCGCTCAACGCATCGCGGCTGAGGCTTCGGCCCATCCTGATGACTTCGCTTGCCTTCATCGCGGGCGTGTTCCCGCTGGCAATCGCGAGCGGCGCGGGGGCGGCGAGCCAGAACGACATCGGCACCGGCGTGATCGGCGGGATGGTGACGGGCGTGTTCCTCGCCATCTTCTTCGTGCCGATCTTCTTTGTGCTGGTGCGCACCACGTTCCCGTCGAAACCGGTGGCCCGTGCGGAATGAGGCGATGGCTGGGGGACTAGGATTCGAACCTAGACTAGCGGAGTCAGAGTCCGCGGTCCTACCGTTAGACGATCCCCCAAAATCTCTTTGAGATCAGGGCATTTGCCGGGGCCCCGGCGAGGCGGGCTACCTAGCAACTTCGCTCTGCGGCGGCAACCACCCTGCGCCCGTTGGGCTTCGGGTGGCGGGCCACCTTCCCCCAAATATACCTCCGCCCCGCCCCAGTATCGCGGGCGCGACTTATGGCGAGGCGGAGGTCAGAGCTACGGCAGGCGGAGAAGCCGGCCGCCATCACGCGTTGCTGCCTTCCGCACCTTTGCTCCTCCAACAGGACCTATCCCTTCGCCCCTGACGCCCTCGGCGGCAATGCACCCGGTGCATCCAATGATGCAGCGTCGCAAAGAGGCCTGGCAGAAACTGGCGGGAGACGCGTGGTGCACACGAGGTGACACCTCTATCCCTGTATTGTCTCGTGTCGCGTTACAGGGAAATCCAGCCGTCGCCGGGGTGCCTGCGTGAATAAGGGCGTTCCTCCTCAAAGTTCAGAAGAGGAATATACGACGCCTGAAATCCTTTTTCAAGCGAAAAATAGGAAAAAATCTATCTTCCGCACAAAAGTTCCGCACCCAATCCTTTCAAGGGCTTGGCGGCCAAACCGTTCGATAGCTCAGCCTCCGAGACCGATGGAGATGGTGGCGAAGGGGCCGTGGAAGCCGAGGTCGGAGGTATGCCGCGTGTCGATGCCGGCATCCATCGCGCCGAAGAAGACGTCTGCGCGATAGCCGAAGCTGAACTTGGCGGCGGAATAGCGCACAGACAGACCGGCGAAGCCGCCGATGTTCGGGACGATCACCCCGCGGGAACGGGTAACGGCCTTTTCGTGCTTGTAGAGCGATGAATACGTGCCGAACAGAGCATGTATCAAGTTGCCGCTCTCGGAATGATCCAATTGCGTTTTTTGCCTTCCGAAGAGAAGCGATGCATTGACGCCCCAATCGAACGTCAATCCACCATCGCTGCTGCTGCCAGCCAGGTTCGCGGAACTGTTCCAGGAGAGGCTTGGGCCTACGCCATGGAACGAAGCCGACTTGTGCAAATTCGCGCCGTAGGTGTGCCAATATTTGACACCCGGAAACGTGAAGTAGTTGCCGCTGCCGAGCGGCACAGAGGTGGTGTGGAAGCCGATCCACGGGCGCGCTTTCAATTCGACGTCGGTTCGCGAAGAGAACTGGGCAAACCGAACGCCGGCATTGATGGTGGACGAACCGTTACGGCCGAAGATGCCCAGGCCGACATCCGTGCCTGCCTCGAAATCGAGGATCATATGGCTTTCGCTATGCTTGGCGCGCGTGTCGGAGAAATTCTTGACCGCAAGTGGATCGAAAGCCGTCATTCCGTAGACAACTGCCGATGGCGGCGGATGAATTCCCGCCGTCTGTTCGTGGACGCGCTTGTTTCCGTTGGCGCGGCCGTAGAGGATTGAGGCTGCGAAACTCCAATCCGAATCTTCAGGCTGGAATGTGACCTTGCCTTCGAAGCCTTTGCTGTAGCGCGGCGAACGCTCGGTCGCCAGCGGCGACTGCGGTGCGAAAGCGGGGCTGTCCGCATTGTCCACGATGAAAGGAGGTGCATATGTATCGCTCGCGGCGTTGATGCGTTCAAGCTGCGCGCCCAGCTCGATCCATACCGTTGGACGGTCCGCATGGCGGTCGGCAGCGGATGCACCGCTTGCACAGATCAATGCCGCGGCGGACGCCGTGGTCAGAAGGCCCAGCCGTATTTTTTCGGAATTAATGCGTGTGGTTGTCAGTTCGCTCATTGTCGTTCCCCCCTTACCAGTTCTTCGTCACGCGGATGCCGATCAGTTTCGGATCGGTGAGGAAGACGTTGGTTGTCAGACCGCTGTCGTCGCTGTTGAGGAACGTGCCGGTGATGGCGGTCGTGTTGAACACGTTCTTGTCGTAGAGCATGACCTGCCAACCGGCCTGGCTGGTGAGGATCAGCGTGAGGTTGACGCTGGTGTAGCCGCGCAGGCGGTCATAGGGATTGTCGTTGAACACCCGCGCCCATGAATAATCCTGCCAGTAATAATCGGCCCTGAGCGTTCCGGCCCAATCTGAGGACAGAGGAACGGTGTATTGCGCGCCCGCGGAAAGGGTTAGCGGCGGCGCGTTCGGCAATTCGTTGCCGGAAAGATCCTTGTCAAAACCCTGACCATTGTTCGGCGCCGTCAGCGGATCAAAGCCGGGATAGTTGTAGATTTCATTGTAAGGCAGGCCCGCGTCCGACCATGCGGTTCTGCCGGGAAGCGGATTGACCCCATCACCAGGTACATAAGGCAGCGACGTCACGGGATCGAGATGAGATTGATAGGCCGCTCCGCACATCTCCACCACCGACCCCGGACTGTTGCCGTTGGGATTTATCGTCTCGTTCTGGATGGCGGCTGCCACCGCATATTTCGGCAAGATGCAATTCGATGCCTGACCGATGAAAGGCTTCAACACCATCCAGTCGTCGTGTCCGGCGGTACGGTCGATCAGATCGACGGCCTTGCTGCCTTTGGCAAGCTCGGTGTCTTCCCAGCCGCCTGAGAGATTCAAACGCAGACCGGGCATAGGCTCCCAGGTCGTTTCGATCTCCGCGCCTTTCACTTTCGCATCGAAATTCAGGTTGATCGAGGTGCGGTCGACGATCTCCGAAATCTGATAGCCCTTGTAGTCGTAATAGAAGGCACTCGCATTGAAGGTCAGCGCGCCGTCAAGCAGCGTGTTCTTGGTGCCGAATTCGAAAGCGTCGACGTATTCCGGTTCGAAGGTGAGCGGGTGGATGGGATTGGTTTGGTCGCCCGTGCCGAAAGTGATGAGAACCGGCCCCGGCGGGTTCGCGCCACCGGCTTTATATCCGCGCGCATAAGACGCATAGAACAAGGACTGATCGGTGAAATCGAGCTTGGGCGTCCAGTTGGCGACGGCGCGGCCGGTCACTTTGCTCCAGCTCTGATCGACCACGCCGATGCTTGGATAGCCGTAGCCGCTGATGGTCAATTCGCTGGGGATGAGCGTGAAATGCTTCTCGTCTTTCGTCCAGCGCAAGCCGCCGGTCAGCTTCAGATCGCTGGCGACTTGATACGTCGCTTCGCCGAAGAACGCGTAAGAATTCAGCCCATAAGGATTCTGGCTGAGGAAATAGTTGTGACCGTCATTGTTGAGACTCGTGATCGGGTTTGGATCAAGATAGACGCATGATGAGAGCCCCGGAGGGTCGGTGGGTAGCCTGGGGTCTGCGTATTGAAAGCCGCCCATACCATTATAAAAGCCAGCAAGGCATTGATGCCCATCCGTGACATTGGGTATCCAGGGACCGACATTGCTGATGGTCGGCATGTCGCCGGTAGCATATGAGAAAGCCGTAAGCGCGTTGATGAAGACGTAATAGTTCTCGGCCGTTTCATAATGCATGTAGTTTCCGCCGGCGCTGAAATTCAACGGGCCGTCGAAATGGGAGGCGATGCGAATTTCCTGGGAGAACTGCCAGGCGTGTTCTGTCGTCAGATCCTGCGCCACGAGCCTATCGGAACAGCCGAGCTGATGATCGCAAAAGACGCCTTCGGGCGAGATCATATGGACGTAATCCTGTCCATCCGTATTGAAGATGCCCGGACGCGAATTGAAGCGGTTGTAGTCCTGAGTGGAGTAAAGGAAATCCTGGTTGTAAGCGGTTTGCGATGTAACGGTCAGTGACGGCGAGACGTCAAAATCCGCGTTGAACTCCAAAAGATCGTTCTTGACCTGGTAGCGAGGATCTATCGCGGATTCGATAACGCGCAGATTTTGAGATTGGACCGTGCTGAGATAGGGGTTTGTCTGCGGCTTGAAAATCCCGCCATAGAGAGCGGCCGACACATAGGGCAGTGAAAAGCCGTTGGGCACTTCAAACGACTCCGGCGAATAGAGCGACGCCATCTGGCACCCCTGGCTGAAATAACCGCCCTCATTGCTGGTTTGATTGAACGGAATGCCGGGGGGCGGAACAGGGACGCCATTGACGGTTTCGGGCAGAGGATCGGTCTTGCAAAGCTGCTTGGCGCTGCGAATGCGGTCATCGTCTTCGGAGAAACGTTCCCAGACGAAATAGGTCTGCAGGTTTTGTAACGGCTTCCAGCCGATGGTCAGACGGCCCGACCACAGATCGCGTCCATCGATGCGATCGTTCGTCAATTCGTTGAAGGAATAGCCCTGACGCTTGGTCCATTCGCCGGCGAGACGAACGTCCACGCGGTCGTCGATGATGGGAATATTGATCATGCCTTCGAAACGGCGCTGGTGATAGTTGCCGAGTTCTCCGCTCGCCATAGCTTCGAATTGATCGGTGGGCTTGGCGCTAGTGAGATTGACCACGCCTGCGGTCGCGTTGCGGCCATAGAGCGTGCCTTGCGGTCCGCGCAGCACCTCGACCTGGGCGACGTCGTAGAATTCCTGTTCAAAGAAATGATTGCGGATGAAGGGCTGGTCATTGAAGGCAACCGCGACAGCCGGATCGGTGGTGACGGAAATGGCCTGCGTGCCGATACCGCGAAGCTGGATCGAGTAACCGCTGAAATTCGTCTTGGTGAAGGTCATGTTCGGAACCTGTTTGATCAGGTCCGGGCCGCCTGCGGTTTGCGTGGCCGTGAGTTGTTCCTGGCTCAATGCGGTGATCGCGATCGGGATGCTTTGCACATCGGCGCCGCCGAGCTTGGAAGACGTGACGGTGACGGTCTCGACGGCGCGCGCGACGGGGGAGGCTTGCGCGATCTCGATGGAAGGCAGCGCGTTCTGGGAGGCGCGGTTGGGCACGATCATGATGGAGCCTGCTTCGCGCCGCTGCACGAAGCCGGTTCCGTTCAGGATGCGGGACAGCGCCTCGTCGGCAGGCATGTCGCCGCGCACGCCGTTGGTGTGAATGCCGCGCGTGAGCGCGTCGGAGACGATGAGCGAGACGCCGGTCTGCGTCGTGTAGGCGTCGAGTGCGGCGCTCAGATCGCCGCCCGGAATATCGATGCTGGAGGCATTCGCGCCCGCGATGAGAAGCAGCGTGCTTCCGCCTGCGAGCGTGGATTTCAGAAGTGCCTTCAAGGTCATGGTCCCCCCAGATGCGTCGGCGACGCTTTGCGATATGCGCTGTCGATCAGCGCGAAATGACTGTCCTGCCTTGCTGTTTCTCCACATGCAGACCGAACGCATCCTTCGCGGCGCGGCTGAAGAGATCGGTTGCATTGGTGGGAAATGTTCCGTTGATCGTGAGGCGGCCGATATCGGCGCCTGCGACCACGATCTTCCTGTCGTTGTAGCGATTGAACGCCGCGGCGGCCTCTGCGAGCGGGGTGTGGCGGAACACCAGCATGCCGCGTTGCCAGCCCAGTTGATCGGCCAGATCCTGCGTCGACTTGCCGGAAACCGAAACCTTGTCGGCGGTGGCGACCGCAACGTCGCCGGGCGAAAGAATGGCGGAACGGGCGTTGTTACCGACGGTTTCGATCTTCGCGCGGCCTTCGAGCAGCGAGACTTCCGTCTGGCCGCCGTTGCGGCGCGCGGTGAATTTGGTGCCGAGATCGACGATGCGCTGGGCGCCGGCGTTCACCACGAAGGGATGGGCGGCGTCGTGCCGGATCTCGAAGAAGGCCTCGCCCTTGTCGAGCCACACTTCGCGGTTGGAGGTGCCGGTGGCGACGCGCAGCACCGTGTCGGTGTTGAGTTCGATCTGCGAACCGTCGGCCAGCGTGAGAAGTTCGCGCCCGCCCACCGGCGTTGCGTACGTCTTTATGTGCGAGAAGGATTGCATCTCGTACAGGCCGAAGCTTGCGCCCGCCAGCAGCGCGACGCTCACCGCGATCTTGAAAAACGGCGCCGCCGAACGGGAGCGCGCAAACGCCTTGCGGCCGAAGCCCGGTTTGCGCAGCGCGCTCAAACGATCCGCGCGCGTCCATGCCGATTCCAGCCGCCAGAATGCGGTGGCGTTTTTCCAGGATTGGCCGAGCCATGCATCGAGGGCGGCCTGATCGGAAACGGTCCATTCGCCGCTTCCTTTTCGTTCGAGCCATTCGGCGGCCTGCGTGCGTGTCGCTGCGGCCGCGGTCATCGGCGCTTCGCCTTCGTCGTGAAACGTGCTGTCGGTGTTCATTTCGGCTGCCTCGGATGGCCGGACGCGCCGTAAAGCGCATCCGCGAGCGCGCACATCCCGTCTTCCAGATGCCGCTTGACGGTTTTTTCGGAGATGCCCATGCGGCTTGCGATTTCGCGCCGCGTGAGGCCTTCCACCTTCTGCATCACCACCGCCTGGCGGCAACGCTCCGGCAGCCGGTCGATCACCGATTGCAGGACGTGCAACTCCTCGCGCGCCATGACGCTGCGCTCCTGGTTCGGCGCCTCCATCGAGGTGGAGAGCATGTCGGGATCGGCAACGGCTTCGATCGACACCACGTTCTCGTGGCGGACATGATCGATGATCAGATTGCGCGCGATGGCGAAGAGGAACGGCTTGGTGGGATTGGGCAGTTTCTCGCGCGCCGCTTCGCAGGCGCGCGCGTAGACCTCCTGGCAGAGATCGTCGAGATCGGCGGGGTTGCGCCAACTGCGGCGCAGGAACTGCATCAGGGCGGCTTCCAGCGGCAGCACTTCGCGCACAAACCACGCCCTCAGCTCCGGCGCGGTCGCGGCCGCGCCTGGCGGCTCGGCCTGATTGCGGTTGTTGCCCGAAATTTCGCCCATTTCCCGGCAGATTCCCCTTGTCGGGGAGCCCCAAACCCTTGTCTCAGCACCCTAGAACGGATGACGGGGACGGGCGGCCCATTCGCTCGCGACCGATTTTTCCCGGCCCGATGTTCATTAGATGCCGAAGAAATCGCGGCGCAAGCGGCGGGTGGGGGTCTGGGTTATGCGTGCAGGCGCACCGGCATGCGGTCGTAGCCTTTCACGAAGCTCGACGGCACGCGGCTGGGTTCGCCGGTGAGTTCGATGTTCGAGAAACGCTGCATGATCTCTTCCCAGATGATCTTGAGCTGCAACTCCGCAAGCCGGTTGCCGACGCAGCGATGGATGCCGAAGCCGAAGGACAGATGCTGGCGGGCGCGCGGACGGTCGATCAGATAGGCGTTGGGATTTTCGATCACCTCTTCGTCGCGGTTGCCCGAGACGTACCACATCACGACCTTTTCGCCCTTCTTGATCTGTTTGCCGCCGAGTTCGACGTCGCGCGTCGCGTTGCGGCGCATGTGCGCGAGCGGGGTTTGCCAGCGGATGGTTTCCGACACCATGTTGGGGATGAGATCGGGGTTTTCGCGCAGCTTTTTGTATTGGTCGGGATTTTCGTTGAGCGCGAGCACGCTTCCCGAGATCGTGTTGCGGGTGGTGTCGTTGCCGCCGACGATGAGCAGCAGCAGGTTTCCGAGAAATTCCATGCGGTCCATGTTGCGCGTCGAAGGGCCGTGGCAGAGCATGGAGATGAGATCGTTCTTCGGTTCGGCGTTGACGCGCTCGTTCCACAATTTCATGAAATAATCGGCGCATTCGAACAACACCTCGCGGCGGTGTTCATCGGACACGAACAGGGGCGAGTATTTGCTGGCCGTCGCCATGTCAGACCAATAGGTGAGCTTGCGCCGGTCGTCCCACGGAAAATCGAACAGGGTGGCGAGCGTCATCGTCGTGAGTTCGATGGAGACCTTATCGACCCAATCGAACTCCTCGCCCACGGGCAGCGAATCCAAAATCTTTCCGGCGCGCTCGCGGATGATGGGGGCGAGATATTCGAGATTGCCGGGCGCCACGACCGGGCTCACGACTTTTCTCTGCGCATCGTGCTTGGGCGGATCCATCGCGATGAACATCGGAAGACGGAAATCTTCCTTCGGATCGACGATGGTGATGGACGGTTCCGAGGAATAATCGGCGTGGTTGGTGTCGACCGCCATGATGTCGTTGTATTTGGTCACCGACCAATAAGGGCCAAATTCGTGTTCGGCACAGTAATGCACCGGGTCTTCCTTCCGGAGACGCTCGAAATAGGGCCACATCGTATCGGTGCGGAAGAGTTCGGGATCGGCGACGTTGATCTCTTCGAGCGGCATGGACCAAGCGCGCTCGCAGGCATCGTGCTTGAGATCTTTGGCGGCGATGTTCATAGCGGTCTCCTGCCGGTAGCGGTTAATGACAGGATGTCACAAAGATTGCCGTCCGAAAATGGCCAGACCCGCGGGGCGGCCTGCTATAATCAGGCCTCATGCTGCTCGATCCCGAAGCCTGCTATCGCGCCGTGAAGACACGGGACAGCCGTTTCGACGGACGGCTGTTCGTCGGCGTGCATTCGACCGGGATCTATTGCCGTCCGATCTGCCCGGCGCGCACGCCGAAATTCGAGAATCTCTCGTTTTTCACCAATGCGGCGGCGGCCCAGGAGGCGGGATTCCGCCCCTGTCTGCGCTGCCGGCCGGAATGTTCGCCGGAGATCGGCGCCTGGCGGGGCACCTCCAATACGGTGTCGCGTGCGCTGGCCCTGATCGGCGACGGATTCCTGGATGGCGAGGCCGATGTGGATGCGCTGGCCGCGCGATTGGGCGTCGGCGAACGGCAGTTGCGCCGTCTGTTCCAGAAACATCTGGGTGCATCGCCCATAAGCGTTGCGCAGACGCGGCGGGTGCATCTGGCAAAACAACTGATCCACGATACCTCCATGAGCATGGTGGATGTGGCGCTGGCCTCGGGCTTCGGCAGCGTGCGCCGTTTCAACGATACGTTCCGCACGCTTTACAAGCGCCCGCCTTCCGAATTGCGGCGCAAATCGGTGCACGATCCGGAAATCACCATCACATTATCTTATGTGCCGCCTTACGATTGGGCGGCGATGATGGCGTTCTTCGGCGCGCGCGCCATCGAAGGCGTGGAAGTGGTGACGCCGGAACGCTACATGCGCGCCATCGAGTTGGACGGCGTGCAGGGCACGGTTTCTGTGGCGCCGGTCGACGGCAAGAACGCGCTCGCGGCAACGATTGCGTTTCCCAATGTAAAGGCGTTGCCGATCATCGTTTCGCGTCTCAGGCGGATGTTCGACGTGGGTGCGGATGTGCGCGCGATCACGGCCCATCTGAAGAAGGACGCGCGATTGGCCCGCGCGATCAAGGCGCGCCCCGGTTTACGCGTGCCGGGCGCGTGGGATCCGTTCGAACTGGCGATGCGCGCCGTGCTGGGCCAGCAGATCACGGTGGCTGCCGCGCGCAAGCTCGCGGGCAAGCTGGTGGCGATATGCGGGATGCCGCTGTCATCGAGTGCACCGGGACTGACGCATACGTTTCCCTCCGCTGCGCGCGTGGCGGACGCCGATCTATCGGGAATAGGGATGCCGGGCGCGCGATTGCGCACGCTGACGGCGGTGGCAAAGGCCGCCCTTGCCGAGCGCGATCTGTTCAACACGGCCGTCGATCTGGAAAGCGCTGTGGCTCGGTTGTGCGCGTTGCCGGGGATCGGGGATTGGACCGCGCAGTACATCGCATTGCGCGCGCTGCACGAGCCCGATGCGTTTCCGGCTTCCGATGTCGGATTGTTGCGCGCGATGGATGAAAGTCTTGGGAAACGCGCGACGCCGGACGACTTATTGGCGGTGGCGCAAAGCTGGCGGCCGTGGCGGGCTTATGCCGCGCAGCATCTCTGGACGGCGGATGCAACGCCAGTGGTTCGCAAAAAGGCCGCCTGAGCGGACGCGCCTTTCAAGAACCTGCGCGTCCGCTGGCGATGCTATTTCGGTTCGACACCGACCGTCTTGAACGCGACCCAGAGCTCTTTCACGCCGGTCTTCGGCATCGTACCGCACAGCATCTCGCCGCGCGAGGCATGATCCTTCGCTTCCGCAAGGGCCTGCGCCGACATCGTGTGGGTGTCGAGCGCGTTGAATTGCGTGACGAGATCGGTGCAATACTCCCGCACGGTTTGCTTCTTCGCCGGCGCCGCCGACGCCAGCGTGGTGGCCTGCTTCTCTTCCGCATAGGCGGACGTGGCGAGAATGCCCGCCACCGCAATCGCTACACTCCATCTCAACGCATACATTCCGGTGCTCCCGAATAAAATGAATTGAACGGGCAAATCCTAGTCCTGCGTCAAACGGCAATCCATGACCCCGGCCATGATTCCCTGTACGGAGCATTTGCTGACAGGAGTGTTATCAGCCCGTGTTTAAAGGCTTAAATGCAAGTGCATAGCCGAAGCGGCGCATTCGATATTGAAAGCGATGTCATTAGATGGCGGAAAAATATTTTTGATCGGATTGCGAATTTCGCTCCAGCCTTTCACCGAAAATGGAAATGTCATGGCCCGCGAATGCGGGCCACCCAGGTGGTGAGAGACTCTTCTGCAGCAGACGAACAGGTTTCAACTGGGTGGCCCGCACCAGGCGGGCCATGACAATCAAGGCCACGCGAGCTAGCTGCGCGCGACCTGCGCAAGCTGGCTGAACGATTGGCGCGCGATGGGCTCCAGGTCGGCGATGGCCTGCTTGAGCTGTTTGGCGGTCTCGGTCACGAAATCGAAGCTGCTGTCGCGGCGTGTGCGCAAGTCTTCAAGACGGCGGGCGATCTCTTCGTGGTCGCGGTCGCCGGCGGGTAACGCCTTCAGTTGCGCTTCGGTCAGCGCGATCTCCTGCGTGAAATCGAAGATGCTGTCGACGGGCATGGCCAGACGCAGGATGATGGTGTGGATGCGGGCGCGCAGATGCGCGTCGCGCAGGAAGAACAGGCTCTCGCGATTGCGGTCGTAGATTTCGATCTCGCGGCGCGACGCCCGCAACATGCGCAAGGTGATCGGTCCATAGGGATCGCCGATGAGCCGCGCCTGCGCACCGAATTCGAGCAGCACATCGACCGTGGAAAGCATCTCGCCGAAGAACAAGGCGGCATTCCTCTCGCGCTGGCGGCGCTCGATGTGGCGTTCGATCCATGTGGCCAGAAGACCGCCTGCGGTCGCCAGCACCGCACCGATGATGATGGCCCAGATCGTGTCGAGATTGTTGAGGAAGTCGTAGGCTTCCGGCTTCATTCAGATCCCCGCCCACCAGGTGTAACCCTGGTCTTCCCAATAGCCGCCATTGCCGCCGCGGATGTCCGCGAAGCTTTCGACCAGCTCGATGCCGGTCACATATTTCGCCATCTTGTAGCCGAGCTGGCGTTCGGCGCGAAGCCGGACGGGCGCGCCGTTGGCGATGGGAAGGGGCTGGCCGTTGAGATCGTAGGCAAGGATCGTTTGCGGGTGGAGCGCTTCGACCAGATCGAGGCTTTCGTAATAGAGCTGTGGCTGGAGTCCGTCGCGGCTCATGTCGTCGGCGCAATGGAAGAGGACGAAGCGGGCGTTGTCTTTCGGTTTCGCTTTGGCGAGCACGAGACGCAAGGGCGTGCCCGTCCATTCGCCGATGCAGGACCAGCCTTCGACGCAATCGTGGCGCGTGATCTGGGTGCGCGACGGCAGCGCGCGCAGATCGGGGAGCGACAGTTCGAAAGGATGTTCGACAAGCCCGCCGACCTTGACGCGCCAGTCGCGGAAATTGTCGGCGGCATGGGCCTTGTACGCCTCGCCCATGGGATAGAGCGTGCCGTTGGGGCGGAAGACCGGTGCGATATCGGCCTTGGAAAATTCCGGCGCGAGCGCTTCGCGGCCGGCGAACAGCCGTTGCACCTTGTAGGCGAGATCGGAGCCTTTCTTGAGAAAATCCGATCCACTCGCGCTTTGCGAGATCTTATCGCAACCGGCGAGCACGGCGGCGCCGGTGCCGACCGCCAGGCGCGTGAGGAAATTGCGGCGGTTCGCGTCAGCCATCTTTCGCCTCGATGCCGTAACAGCCGGTGACGATGGCACGCAGATTGTTGAGCGGGCCGGAGAGAATGACCATGACGATGTGAACGACGAAGAAGATCACGAAACCGAAGGCGCAGAGGAAGTGAATGGTGCGCGCGCTTTGGCGTCCGCCGAAGATGAAGAGCAATTCGGGGAAAGCGGTGTCCATGGTGGGCGACATGGTGAGACCGGTGAGCACGATCAGCGGGCCGAGGATGAAGATCACCGTGAAGTAGGCGAGCTTTTGCAGCACGTTGTAATGCAGCGCCTCCTCGCCTTTCGGGAATCGCAGGCGCAGGTGATCGACGAAATCCTTGGGCAAATTTTTCAGGTCGCGCTTTTTCGGCAGCAGATCGCGGCCGAAATGGCGGCTTGCGAAGGCGTAGATCGCGAACGCCAATCCGTTGAACACGAACAGCCAGGCGAAGAAGAAATGCCACTGGCGGCCGGAAGCGAGCGAACGCCAGCTCGGCAAGGTGGCCCAGGCGGGAAAACCGCGCGGTACGACCTGGCCGAAGATTTCCGATGCGCCGAAGACGCCGGTGGTATCGAAGCGCGCGCTGCCGATCTGGGTGATGCCCCTGATCTCGCCGGTTTGCGTCTGGATCGCGGTCATGGAAAGGATCGGGTTGTCGAAATCGCTGGTCGCGCCCCAATAGAGCGCCGGATGCGCGTTGAAGATCTGCAAACCGCTCATCAGCATGATGAGAAGCACGCCGGCATTCACCCAATGGGCGATGCGCACCCAAAGCGTGTGGCGATAGACGAGCCGGGTTTCGGGTACGTCTTCGGCGTGGGAGAGGAAGGCCATTCTATAACTTACCTCCCCCTTGCGGGGAGGTCGACATCGCGAAGCGATGGCGGGTGGGGACGAGCAACAGTCTCGGTGCGTGAAGGCCCCACCCGTCGTCGTGCCCATGCACGACGCCGACTCCCCGCGTAGGGGGAGGTAAGTGGATGGCGTTCGTCATCTCGGTGTCACCCTGACTGTGCAACGGCCCGCATGTTCTGCGTGAAGCTCGGCGATGTTGCCGCGCAGGGTGACTTTACATTCCTCAGCCGCAATCTTTGCACCGTCCGGATAGTGGATGGGCGGGAGGAATATCTCGGTTGGCGCTTCGAGGGAGGGGTCGGCTTCGAAGACGAGTTCGAAACTGGCGCTCGTATTGTCGAAAGAGATCGAGAGCGGTTCGCCCTGGATGCGGCGGGCGTAAGGACGCGAAAAACCTTTCACGGCGCGGCCGCCGTTCTGGTCGATGGAATAGATGGAGAGGTCTTCCTGATTCCAGCCGTCTCCTATCGCCGGATCGTTGCGGTTCGACGCGGTGTAATTCCATTGGGTGGAGGAGATCATCAGCCTGTCCATCGCGTCGTACATCAGACTTTGCGCGAGCTCCTGTTGCGCCCAGGGCTTGTCGCTGCGGTCGCCGTTTGCCCATGCTTCGTAAGCGGCACCTTCGTTGAAATCGAAGGGGATGCCGAATTCGCCGATCAGCGTCGGGCAATGAAGCGGTTCCGAGGCACGCACGAAATGCGACAGCACGGAGACGAAGCGCTCGCGCACGGCGCGTTTGCCCTCCTCGAAGGAAACGGGATTGCGCAATTCGCGCGGATCGAAGCGTTTCAAGCCGAGCGTTGCGATGTCGTACCAGTGGCTCGCATTGACAGTGCGTTCGGGCATGTCGTCGGGGAAGCCCGCGAAGGAACGGAATGGGCTGACCTCGGCGAAGATCAGCCAGTCGCTGCGGATATCGCGCACGGCGCGGGCCATGCGATGGAAGAAGGGCGACATGAAATCGCGTTCGAGTTCGAAGCGATGGCCGCTGCGCTCCGTGAAATAGTTCTCCCTGTCGGCGGCAAACGGGCACTTCACGCCGTCACGCCAGATGGAAACGCCGCCCGGATTGAGCGGCACCTTGCGCGTTTCGACCAGCTTTTTAAGCGTCTTGTCGTAGGCGACCTCCGGCACCATGCGGGTCTGGCCCTGCGAGGCGAGAATGCCGTCGCGCGGACTGACCAGAATGCCGGCGCGCACCGGATCGGGATTTTCCTCGCCCTCTCCCATCGCCAAACCGATCCATCCCGTGCCGGGTTCGTTGAGCGTGTCGAAACCAATCACATGCGGCATGTGCTTTACGCGTTTGGCCACTTCACGCATGGCGCCGAGATAATGCAGTTGCAAATAGTCCTGGATGTTCATGCGATCCACGATCATCTGCGGCGCGAAGATTTTGCCGCCGAAGAACAAAGTCCACATGATCGCGTTGGCGGGGAGTTGATAGTTCTGCGACCACGTCATCTGCGGATAGCGGTCTTCCTGCCGCCCGCCGCGCGCGTAATCGTATTTGTATTGCATGACGTGCGCGGCCTGGGCTGCGTGGAATTTGGTGAAATCCAATCCTGCGCTTTCGAACGTCCAGCCGGGTGCGCCGTCGCCGCCTGACATGCGGCTCCACGCGTCCTGATGAAAATCTATGAAGACATAGAAACCGTGTTCACCGGCACGCGCGCAAATTTGCGCGAAGTAATCGAGATAGGCTTCGTCATAAAGGCCAGGGCCTTTGTGTTCGATGGCTTCCCACGTCGTGAGCAGGCGAAGGCAGTTGAAACCCCAACCGGCGAGACGCGCGAAATGTTCGTCGGCTTCTTCGAGCGGAAACGGACGGCCGATGAAAGACACGTCGCGATGATTGCGGAAGTCGGTCGGGAAATTGGTACCGCCGTCGGGATACGGCACCTTGCAATCGCCGCCGAGATTGACGCCGCGCAGGATCACGCACCGCCCGGCGCCATCCCTGAACCAGCGGCCATCGATATCGAGCCTGCCCGGACCACTATCCATGGTGAAGAACCCATGAAGCCAGCCCCAAGTCTGGCGCGCACGTCACCTTTGGCGCAATGCACAAAGCGGAGACGGTTGCGATTTCCGCGATCCTCTGGGCATGATAGGTTCCGCATGCGGGGCTTTTGCCGGAAGCCTCTCGGGCATCAGTGGTCAGCGTCCGGCCGGTATCTACGATCACATGGCAAATTTCGAAGGCGGTTCTGGTCCTCTCGCGATGGCGTCGGCGAAGGGCAAGGTGAAATGGTTCAACGCCACCAAGGGTTATGGCTTCGTCACGTTGGACAATGGCAGCGATGCTTTTTGTCATGCGTCTGCGCTTGCAGCACTGGGCCAAACCGATCTGCCGCAAGGCTCCACCATCGTTTGCGATCTGCAGGAAAGTCCGCGCGGACTTCAGGTGGTCGCGATCCATAGCGTCGACACCTCGACGGCCGAACCGGCGGGCGACCGCTTTGGCGGCGGCGGCGGTGGACGTTTCGGAGGCGGCGGCCGTTTCGGCGGCGGCGGGCGCGACCGGTTCGGGGGCGGCGATCGCTTCGGGGGCGGCGACCGGTTCGGGGGGGACCGCTTTGGCGGCGACGATTTCGGCGGCGGACGCCGCGGCGGCGGCAGGCCCCAGCGGGATTCCGGCCCCAGCGGCCCGATGGTCGAAGGCACCGTCAAATTCTTCAACGAACAGAAGGGGTTCGGCTTTGTCATGCCGCAGGACGGCACCGGCGACGTCTATCTCCATGCCAGCGCGTTGCGGCGCTCGGGCATCCCGATCCTGTCGCCCGAACAGCGCATCCGCTTTTCGACCCGTCAGGGCATGAAGGGTGTCGAGGTCGACCGTATCGAATTGATCTGAAACGGTTTTTTGATAATCGCATCATCCGTCATCGCCCGCCTTTCGTGCGGGCGACCCAATTTCTTGCTTTGAAAAAAAGAAAATGGGTCCCCCGGACAAGCCGGGGATGACGGAATATTTCAAATTTCACTGTAGTTTTTGCACCTCATCCGGGCGCAATTCTGCCCTGCACAAACGGCAGGCGGGCTTGCCTTGAAGCTTTGGTAACCCTGCCTATATAGGCTCGATCTATATCGAACCAATATAGGACACCATGGACGTCCGCACGATCTGTCTCGGGATTCTGACGCGCGGCGACGCCACGGGATACGAGATCAAGAAGACCTTCGAGGCGGACGGCTACCAGCACTTCGTCGAGGCGAGCTTCGGCTCGATCTATCCGGCGCTGAACCGACTAACCGAAGAGCGTCTCGTCTCGGTCAGGTCCGAAATCCAGGAGAAGCGGCCCGACCGCAAGGTCTATTCGATCACGCCCGCGGGACGGGCGGTGTTCCTGGGCTCGCTGATGAAGCCGCTGCCCGAAGACCGGCACCGCTCGCCATTCGTTTTCGCGATGCTTTTTTCCCATTTGCTGCCGCCCGAACGTGTAACGGCGATGATCAATGCCTATATCGCCCAAAGCGAAGAAAAGCTCGCGCAGATCAGGGAGGGCGAGCCGAAATGCCCCGGCGAGGCGTTCGTCAACGGCCTGGGGCGCACGATCTACGAAGCCAGTCTGAAATTCATCCGCGCCCACCGCGCGGACGTCGAAACGCAAACGGCTCAGGCCGCGGAGTGAATGGGGCAATGCAGCGGTTTCTGAAAATGTGGCGCTCCATGAAGCCCCGATACCAATGGGCGATCGGCATCGCGCTCGCGGTGACGGCGTGGCTTGCGACCGGGCTGATCTTCCCTCCCAATTCCGGACAGAACGATGCCGCCAAGGCGAACACCAATGTGACGCCGCTGGTGAAAGTGCGCACGCTCGTTGCATCCAACCGCAACGCGACCATCACGGTGCGCGGCCGCACGCAGGCGCTCCACGAAGTCGAGGTGCGCGCCGAAGTCGAAGGCGTGGTGCAGGCGCTGCATTTCGAAAAGGGCGACCGGGTAAAGACCGGCCAGGTGCTCTGCGAATTGAAGATGAACGATCGCGGCGCGCGGCTTGCCGAAGCGCAGGCGTTGGCCGATCAGCGGCAGAAGGAATACGAGGTCGCCAAGAAGCTGTTCCAGGACGGCTTCCGCTCCAAGACGCAGATGGCGCAAGCCGAAGCCTCGCTGCAGGCGGCGCGCGCGGCGGTGAACACGCAAGCGATTTCCGCCAACAACACGCGCATCAAGGCGCCGTTCGACGGCGTGATCGACGACCGCTATGTAAATGTCGGCGATTACATGCGTCCGGGCGACAAATGCGCGTTGCTGATTGCGCCCGAACCGTTCCTTGCGACGGCCACGCTCAACGAACAGGAAGTGGGCTCGGTGACGGTCGGCGATCCGGCAACGGTGAAACTGGTCACGGGCGAAATCGTGCAGGGCAAGGTGCGGTTCGTCGCCGACCGCGCCGACACCGCCACGCGCGCGTTCCGCGTGGAAGTGGAACTGCCCAATCCGGAAGCCAAATTGCGCGACGGCGTGAGCGCGGACATCCGCATTCCGGTCAAGCGCGTGATGGCGCAGCAGATCTCGCCGGGCATTCTGGTGCTCGACGACAGCGGCACGGTCGGCGTGCGCGCGGTGGAGAACGGCGTCGTCAGTTTCATTCCGGTGCAGGTGATTTCCGATGGGCCTGACGGCATGTGGATTACCGGACTGCCCGACAAGGTGACTGTGATCACGGTCGGACAGGAATTCGTGAGCGACGGGGAAAAGGTCGAAACCGTTCCCGATACGGGTAAGCCGGCGGGCGGGAAGGCTGCATGACTCGCATCGTCGAATGGGCCGTCCGTAACACGCGACTCGTCATCGCGCTGATCGTGGTCGTGATCGTTGGCGGCATCATCGCCTTCATCCAGATTCCGAAGGAAGCCGATCCCGACATACCGTTCCCCGTGTTGGCGGTGACGGTGACCTATCCCGGCATCAGCCCCGAAGACAGCGAGCGGCTGTTGGTCAAGCCGCTCGAAACCAATCTTCGCTCGGTCGAAGGACTGAAGGACATCACCGCCCGCGCTTATCAGGGCGCAGCCGTGATCATTCTGGAGTTCGACGTCAACTTCAACAAGCAGAAGGCGCTCGAAGACGTGCGCGCGCTGGTGGACCAGACGCGGCCGCGGCTTCCCACCGAGGCCGATCCACCGACGGTGCGCGAATTCAATGCGAGCCTTTTTCCCGTCATCACCGTGGCGCTTTCGGGCGATGTGCCGGAGCGCACGCTTTACCGGCTGGCGCGCGAGTTGCGCGACCAGATCAAGACGATTCCCACCGTTCTCGATGCCGACCTTTCCGGCAACCGCGAGGAAATGCTGGAAATCGTCATCGATCCGCAAAAACTGGAGAGCTACGGCCTTACCCAGGCGGAGATGTTCGCGGCGATCTCGAACAACAACCGGCTGATCCCGGCGGGATCGCTCGACACCGGCCATGGCAGCTTCGCAATCAAGGTGCCCGGCGTCATCGAGACGGCGCAGGACGTACTGAACCTGCCGCTGCGCTCCACCGCGGATTCGACGGTGACGTTGAAGGATGTGGCGACCGTCAGGCGCACCTTCCAGGACGCGACCTCTTATGCCCGCATGAACGGCCAGCCGACCATCGCCATCGACGTGACCAAGCGCATCGGCGCCAACATCATCGCCAACAACGAACAGGTGAAGAAGATTGTCGGCGACGCGATGAAATCGTGGCCCGCGGGCGTTCATGTGAACTATCTGTTCGACGCATCGACCGATATCCGCGATCAGCTCGGCTCGCTTTCGGACTCCATCATTCTCGCCATCGTGCTGGTGATGATCATCATCGTGGCGGCGCTGGGGTTGCGCTCCGGCCTGCTGGTGGGCGTGGCGATTCCGACGTCGTTCCTTATGGCGTTCATGGGACTGAACGGCATCGGCTACACGCTGAACTTCATGATCATGTTCGCGATGCTGCTGGCGGTCGGCATTCTCGTCGACGGCGCGATCATCGTGGTCGAATATGCCGACCGGAAGATGACCGAAGGCCACCCGCCCAGACAAGCGTTCGCGGAAGCGGCCCTTCGCATGTTCTGGCCGGTGGTGAGCGCCACCGCCACGATGATCGGCGCGTTTCTGCCGATGCTGTTGTGGCCGGGCGTTTCCGGCAAGTTCATGAGCTATTTCCCCATCACGCTCATCATCGTGTTGACGGCATCGATGATCGTGGCGCTGATGTTCCTGCCGGTGCTGGGCGGCATCTTCGGCAAGCCGCCGCCCTATGACGAGCAGCACGAAAAAGCCATCGAAGCATCGGAAACCGGCGACTGGCGCAGCATTCCCGGCATCACCGGCTGGTATGCGCACCTGGCCGACAAGCTGACCCACAATCCCGGCAAGGTGATGATGGGTGCGGTGGGTGTCGTCGTGGTCGTCGTCGGATTGTTTGCCGCGTTCAACAAGGGCGTCGAGTTCTTCGTCGATACCGATCCGAGCTTCGCATCGGTTCTGATTTCGGCGCGCGGAAATCTTTCCGCCAAGGAAACGCGCGACATCGTGATGGGCGTAAACAACATCGTCGCCACGGTGCCGGGCATCAAATCGCTTTACGCCACGACCGGCGGCAACAATTACACGCTCAACAACCAGGGCGGCGTGCCGGTGGACAATGTGGGCCGCATCACCGTGGAGTTGAAGGACTTCAAGGAACGCGGGCCCGGCAAGAAGATACTCGAACAGATCCGCCAGAAGACCGCCAACCTTCCGGGCATCCATGTGGAAGTGCGCGAGCCGCAGCAGGGCCCGCCGACAGGCAAGGACGTGATGATCGACGTTTCGTCCGACGACTATCCGGCGCTCGCCCAGACCGTAGGCGCGATCCGCAAGCATATGGATACGCTGCCCGAACTGCGCGACGTGGAAGACACAAGGCCGCTGCCCGGCATCGAGTGGAATCTCGACATCGACCGCGAAACGGCGAGCCGTTTCGGCGCCAATGCGCAGACGATCGGCACGGCCGTGCAGCTTGTGACCAACGGCGTGCTCGTGGGCAAATACCGGCCCGACGACGCCGACGACGAAATCGACATTCGCGTGCGCTACCCGGAAGAAGACCGCGGCGTGCATGCGCTCGACAATCTTCGCGTGCCGACGCCGCAGGGCGTGGTGCCGATCAGCAATTTCGTCAAGCGCGTTCCGGCCCAGCAGGTCAGCTCGATCGAACGCATCAACGGCCATCGCGTCTATCACGTCCGCGCGAATGTGAAGGCCCAGTGCAGCAGCGAGGTGGTGAAGAACTGCATCAACGAGCGCGTGTTGCCGAGCGACGAAGTGGCCAAGCTCAAAAGCTGGATTGGAACGCAATCCTTTGCCCATGACGTGCGCGTGCAGTTCAAGGGCGCGGACGAGCAACAGGATGAATCGGGCGCGTTCCTCATCGAGGCGGCGTTCCTGGCGCTGTTCCTGATCGCCATCGTGCTGTTGGCGCTATTCAACAGCTTCTACCACGCGGGCCTCATTCTGGTGGCGGTGGTGCTGGCCATGATCGGCGCGCTGCTGGGCATGGTGGTGATGGGGCAGACGTTCTCGATCATTATGACTGGGACCGGCATGCTGGCGCTCGCGGGCATCGTGGTGAACCACAACATCGTCTTGATCGACACGTTCCATCGTCTGCGCGATGCGGGCATGGAGCCCATCGAGGCGGTGATCCGTTCCAGCGCACAACGGTTGCGCCCTGTGTTCCTGACCACCATCACGGCCATCGGCGGGTTGCTGCCGATGATGTTCGGCGTGGAGATCGACTTCGCGACGCGCGAGATCACCATCGGCGGCCCCAACGCCTCGATGTGGATCCAGCTTTCGACCGCCATCGTGTTCGGGCTGGCGTTCTCGAAGATGATCACTCTGGGGCTGGTGCCCGCGATGCTCGCCTATCCCTATCGCCGCCGCGAACGCAAAGCGGCGAAGCGGGCGGCGAAGGCTGGCATTCCGACCTTGCATCCGCGGCCCGCAAACGTGCAGCGGCCGGAAGCGGCGGAATAGGCGCATTCAAGTCGGCGTTGGCTTGCGATACCGTGTGTCGATTCATACGGGGGGCACGCATGACATTCGACTATACGGCTTACGATGCCGTGGGGCTGGCTGAACTGGTGCGCAAGCGCGAGGTGACGCCGGCCGAATTGCTGGACGCGGCAATCGCCCGCGCCGACGCGCTGAACCCCAAACTTAACGCCATTGTTTCGCGGTTCGACGAACGTGCGCGGCGGCGGCTGAAGGACGAAAAGCTGGAGGGGCCTTTCGCGGGCGTGCCGTTTCTCTTCAAGGACTTCCTGATGGATTATGCGGGCGAGCGTTCGACCTATGCCTGCAAGGCGTTGCTGCGCGCCGATCACCGGCCCGATCACAACAGCATCCTGGTGGACCGGTTTCTGGCCGCGGGCGTGGTGGCGTTCGGCCATACCAACTCGCCGGAATTCGGTTTCAAGGCGCTGACCGAATCCGAAGCGCTCGGCGCATGCCGCAATCCGTGGAATCTGGAACACCTGCCTTATGGCTCCAGCGGCGGATCGGCGGCGGCGGTGGCGGCAGGCATCGTGCCGATGGCGGCGGCGAGCGATGGCGGCGGATCTATTCGTTTGCCCGCGGCGGCTTGCGGATTGTTCGGATTGAAGCCGGGACGCGGACTTTGCCCATCCGGTCCCGATTACGCCGAGTTGATGCATGGCGGTGCGACGGCCAATGTCGTGAGCCGTTCGGTGCGCGATTCCGC